>JQID01000169.1 GCA_000770645.1 Desulfosporosinus sp. Tol-M | reverse complement strand
GGGAAGACCGCAGTGGCCATCGATACGATTATCAATCAAAAAGGGCAGGACATGATTTGTATTTATGTCGCTGTCGGACAAAAAGCGTCTACGGTGGCCAACGTGGTGAAGACGTTGGAGGAACACGGCGCCATGGAATATACAATTGTTGTGGCGGCAACTGCTTCCGAACCGGCACCGATGGTTTATATTGTACCTTATGCCGGGTGTACAATGGGCGAACACTTTATGTACGCCGGGAAGGATGTTCTGGTTGTTTACGATGATCTTTCCAAACAGGCGGTAGCTTACCGTGAACTTTCTCTGCTGTTAAGACGTCCGCCCGGACGTGAAGCATATCCCGGAGACGTTTTCTATCTCCACTCCCGTTTATTGGAGCGCGCCTCGAAGCTGTCTGATGAACTTGGCGGCGGGTCACTGACGGCGCTGCCGATTATCGAGACTCAAGCCGGCGATATGTCAGCCTACATTCCAACGAACGTGATTTCCATCACGGACGGTCAGATCTTTCTGGAAGCCGACCTCTTCAACTCTGGTTTCCGGCCTGCAATTAACGTTGGTATCTCCGTTTCTCGGGTAGGAGGTAACGCCCAAATCAAAGCGATGAAGCAAGTTGCCGGCCAACTGCGTTTGGATCTGGCCCAGTATCGAGAATTGGCGGCCTTTGCCCAGTTTGGCTCTGACTTGGATAAAGTCACCCAGAATCGACTGGCGCGTGGTCAGCGGACACTGGAAATTCTCAAGCAGGGTCAGTATGCGCCTGCAGCTGTTGAAGAAGAAGTCGTAGTTATTTTCGCGGCAGTCAGAGGATTTATTGACGAAATTGATGTGGACAAGATCGGGAAATTTGAAGTAGAGTTTCTGCGTTTCATGCGCTCTGAGAAGGCTGCCCTGATGGAACAGATTCGCACAAAGAAGGCGCTCTCCGATGATATGATCGCCGAGCTTGGAAAAGCGATTAATGATTTCAAGAAGGGATTCTTGGCCTAGATTGAAAAGGAGTAGGTGAACGAGGTGGCAGGAGCACAAGATATTCGTCGTCGGATCCGCAGCGTAAGCAATATGGAGCAGATTACGAAGGCGATGAAAATGGTTTCCGCGTCCAAACTCAGAAGAGCCCAGACAAGACTTGTCGCTTCCCGTCCATATGCCCGCCAATTGCAAGCGGTCCTTGAACGCTTGGCGCAGTCTCAAGGGTCGGTTACACATCCCCTCTTGAAAAAGCGGCCTGTAGAAAAGGTGGTTTATGTGTTGGTAACTTCAGATCGTGGTCTCTGTGGGGGATACAATGCCAACCTCATTCGGAAGACCAGCGGACTGATTGCCGAAACACAGCAAGAAGTTAAGATGGTGGCTGTAGGCCGCAAAGGTCGAGATTTTTTTCGGCGCGGTAAAATGGAGTTTTTAGCTGAGTTTATTGGACTCGGAGACAATCCAACTTATAATCAAGCCAAAGAGATTGCTCAGGAAGTGGTTCGCCTTTATGAACAGGGTGAAGCAGACGAGGTGTATCTTTTATATACTGAATTTGTAACTGCGCTTACACAGAGGCCGACCCAAATCAAATTACTTCCGATCGAACAACCTGAAGGACAACCGGGTAAATCATATATGGTTGAGCCGTCTCCTGAAGAAATCCTTAGTACTCTGTTGCCGAAGTATATTGAAACGGAGATCTTTTGGACGATACTTGAAGGAAAAGCAAGTGAGCAAGGGGCTCGGATGACGGCCATGAGTTCGGCTTCGGATAATGCTAAGGAAATGATTGCCAAGTATACACTGGCGATGAACAGAGCTCGACAAGCGGCGATCACGACAGAAATATCCGAAATCGTCTCAGGAGCAGCTGCCTTAGAATAAGCTGCAGGAAATATTCAATAAAGGAGGTTTCGCGCCTGTGAATATTGGCAAGGTTTTGCAAGTTATGGGAGCGGTTGTCGACGTTAAGTTTGCGCCTGACGAACTGCCGGCAATATATAGTGCCATTCAGATTAAGGTTCCTGAGAAGAACATTAATATTACAGTAGAGGTAGCTCAACATCTCGGAAATGACACGGTACGTACAGTTGCCATGTCCTCAACGGATGGATTGCAGCGAGGCGTGGATGCGGTCGACACAGGAGCGCCGATTACGGTACCTGTAGGGCCGGCAACGCTAGGGCGAATGGTCAGCGTGTTGGGTTTACCGATTGACAATATGGGAGATGTAGTAACGGACACGCATTATCCGATTCATCGGCCCGCTCCGGCTTTTGCCGATCAAGAACCTTCCGCACGTATTTTAGAAACGGGGATTAAGGTTATTGACTTACTGGCTCCTTACGCTAAGGGGGGGAAAATCGGCCTGTTCGGCGGTGCCGGAGTTGGTAAGACAGTCCTGATTATGGAACTGATCAATAATATTGCCAAACAACACGGTGGAATTTCGGTCTTTTCCGGTGTTGGTGAACGTACGCGTGAAGGAAACGACCTTTGGAACGAAATGAAAGAGTCCGGTGTTATCAGTAAAACGGCTATGGTGTTCGGTCAAATGAACGAACCTCCGGGTGCCCGTTTGCGTGTAGGTTTAACCGGCTTGACTATGGCCGAATACTTCCGGGATGAACAAGGTCAAGACGTGCTGCTCTTCATTGATAACATTTTCCGCTTCACCCAGGCAGGATC
>JQID01000089.1 GCA_000770645.1 Desulfosporosinus sp. Tol-M | reverse complement strand
GGACATCTGTGGATGCATCCAGGCGTTTTTACGAAGAGCGAAATGCAGCTGTCTTTATTCGGAAATGGTAAATTGCGACCGGTTACCTGCTGCAGAAAAACGGATATTGAGGGCTTCGGAAAGAGATGTGATTATAGAACCCCGGAGCAGTGGCGGGAGCATCAGGCTGATTATTTCGCCTCGGCGATGGCCATGCCGGGCGCTACATTTATACCGTTGGTGCAGGAAGTTCTAAAATCACAGGGGCTAACAGAGGGCCAGATTATTGAGGATGCCGGTTTTGATGAATATTTTCTTGCCCACGAAGTGCTCCCGCAGATGTTGGTAGATACTTATGGTGTTTCGAGAACAGCCGCCTACGTGAAGTTAAGAAAATTTGGATTCGTAGTAGACCGGGAAAACGTTAACAAGGAGAAAAGGCAGCTGCGGATTTTTTAAATAAAGATAAAAATTTTTACACACCCATTACGCGATTTGGCGAAACAGGAGTAAAACTCAAACGTGGGTCGATAAAACAGCGGTTGAGAAAGCTGATGAATACCGGGGGTATCAAAACCGTTTTTTGGTGAGCAGGCATAAACCCTAATTAAAAGGTTATAGAAAGGGAGGGAATTGCATGGAAGAGATGTTGAAGCTCGTCGGCAATTTTGGCTTTCCGATCGTGGTGAGTGCCTATTTGCTGGTCAGAATCGAAAGGAAACTTGACGAACTTTCCGCGAGCATCACAGAACTGGCCAAGGCTGTTGCTGTCCTGAAAGTTTGAAAAGGAGGGAAACTATAAATGGAGTGGCAAAAGATCGTAATTCACCACGCGGCTAGTCCAACTGAGGTGCGGCGCTTCGGCAAGCAGGTGCCTGTAAACGCGGCCATGATACGGGAGTGGCATACAACCAAGGGATGGAGTGATATCGGCTATCACTTCGTGATTCTGCCGGATGGACGCTGTGAAGCGGGCAGACCCTTGTATCGGCCGGGAGCACATTGCAATGTTGGGCAGCGTAATTTTATCGGCATCGGAATTTGTCTGGTGGGAAATTTCAGTGAGACGAAGGTACCGGACGCCCAACTAGCCGGGCTGGTGAAGAAAGTCGTGCAGCTATTAGAAGCTTTTAAGCTGGGAGTTGGCGACGTCGAGCTGCACCGAGATGTCCCTGGGGCTGCCACGGAATGTCCGGGGAAGTATTTCCCGGAGGATATTTTCAAGCAGGAACTGGAAGCCAGGTTTAGTTAAAGCGATTAACATCTAAATTTAAGAGATAGGCTTGTTCAGGTATTATTATGAACTAGCCTATCTCTTTTGTGTATGGTTATTCAATATAATTCTTTATAAATTCTGAAATAGGATTGTTACTTTTCCAGGCTTTGATGGAACCAAAACCCATACTTAAGATGCGTAGTTAAGATTTCTGTTTAAAATCCGGGTGTACTCTCTTGATAAATGCATCGAATTGAGGAACGGTAAAATCTATCTCACCATAGCTAGTCGAATAAATCAACCCTTTGCTGATTAGTTTACTTCGGAAAATCGAAATCGAAGTAACGTTGCGTTTCATAACTTGTGCTACATTGGCAATCGTACAAGGGAGCTCTCCACACTTGACCATGGCTGCCATAAATGATTTTTCGGTTTGCGTGCATCGGTCATACCGAACCTGGAAGAAGCCTGCATCCAGTTTCGCATTTGTTGGGTCAATGTTTGCGCTGACGGTATCAATGCCGATTGCCTTAGTGTCGTGATTTTCCCAGATGGTGCT
>JQID01000033.1 GCA_000770645.1 Desulfosporosinus sp. Tol-M | reverse complement strand
GTGTAAGTTAATACACTATGATCGTGCCGAGGTCGAGTCCTATATGCAGCGACACTTGTCTTATGCAGGTGCGACTCGCGATGTTTTTTCAGAGGCGGCGATCAATGACATTTATCGTTTCTCCAGTGGTGCAGCCAGACTCATTAATAAGGTTTGTACGCATTGCCTCATGTATGGTGCCCAAAATGGTCATCGGATTATTGATGACCGCATGGTCAAACGGGTGATTGAGGGGGAATTATCATGATGCGCCTAGAAGGCTACTTTATAAGGACAGGTTTTTATGATCTTCTTCCTCAGGCCATGAAATTAGCCGTAGATCTTGGATACGATCAAGCTGAAATGATCGAAGCGATCTGTAAGGTGAGTGATAAGTTTTACCAGTATCCACCCACTAAAAATAGAAACGTTTGGTTTAGAAAGGTCTATGTTGAAAAGTTAGCTGAGGCTAGGGCGGATATTCTATACTTTAGGGCACAGGAAGTATCCGTAATGAGACCATGAGAATCGGCAAAACCATCAATGGGCAATAAACCTAGTTCCCTTGTTGCTAAAGGTCTCGCTGATCCGCCGCTTATTCTTCGTTTATCCGACTCCCAAACTAGATTGGGAGGTTCATATTGGTGTTGTTATGGTGCCTAGAGTATCATCCTTCGCACCAGAATGAGGAGGTGAAAAATGCCTAGACAGTCTATCGAACTATCTGAGAACATCAAAAAAAGCCTCGATAAAATGGCATCAACCTTCGGAATGACACAAAATGCACTAATTAACCTCGCTGTTACAACGATGGTCGTAAAATATGACGCCGAAGGAACAAGGATCTTTTTCGATTTAATTTCCCCGCCAACAAAAAGAAAATAAGGCGTTGTTGACCATCAAAAGAAAGACCTGTTGCCGATCTCAAACAATAACGACGGACTGACTGATGACGGACGGATATTTACCAGTTTTAATTAACCATAGAATATCCGTTCGTCCATTAATCTATTCTGGTCAGTCTATCAGACTATACTCAGACATTTTACACCGTCAATCTATGGACATTAAAGTGCGTCAGTAACAACAGTCACGCAATGCGTGCCGTATCTATTATATTTTGGCTGCTTGATTTAAATATGGCTTGGAAAGTTCATTGATCGTATCGTCACTCACACTCAAAAGTCTGCGAAAGCGACTTAGGGCCGCGTGACTCGGTACTTTTGTGCCTGTGATACCAAGGAAATTACGAAAGTC
>JQID01000082.1 GCA_000770645.1 Desulfosporosinus sp. Tol-M | reverse complement strand
AATATTCTTCTCTTCATTGAAGACGGGCATAATTACGGTTACCTCATTTTGCTTTAGCATACTGCACTCCTAACCCCTCATAGATCGTAATCAAGGTCTTCCCTTCCGCATCCCAATTGAAGTTTTCTGTCACAGCCTTCCGGCCGTTTTCTCCCATGGCCATTGCTTCGGCCGGATGATCTGTCAACCAAGTGATGGCCTTGGCAATAGCCGCCGGATCGAGAGGATCAACACAAAGCCCGCAATTATTCCCCTCAATAATCTCTTGCCACAACGGGAAATTTGAACCGATCACAGGAATTCCCGCCGACATATACTCAAATAATTTATTGGGCTGAGCATCCGTATGATTAGGGCCGGGATGCAATAAGACCAGGCCCGCACGGGACAAAGAAAATATCCTGGCCACCTCAGTTCTGCCAATTTGACCTAACTCCTCTACCCTCTCCCAGCCCGGCAGAGTTCTAATTTCCTCACGCAGCTGCGGGGGAGAGAATTTCCCACCCAGAAGAAGTTTCGCATCGGTTTGGCCAATCGCCTTTACCATTTCTGCGATACCGCGCACAGCAGTGATACTGCCGACGTAAGTTACGGCACGTTCCTTTTGGTCCCAGTCCTGACTGCCATATTCCAACTCGTCTAAGATCGGATAATTGTTAACCGCCTTACTGTTAGGCGTTATTTTAGCAAAACGCTTTTGGATAAAGGGAGTGGCCGTAATGACATAACTCATCCGCTTGGCGGCAAAATTTTCAAAAACCTCATATACTCTGGAAATCAGGAATCTTAGGGAAGCAGGAATCCAGGTCTTCATTAAAATATCGCGCGGTACATCTTCGTGAGAATCATAAATTACCTTTTTCCCGTTCCATCTTAAAAGTAACCCCACCGGGAGCAGCTCGGGATCATGAAAGTGATAAATATCTGCATCAAGAGCCCGTACTTTTTGGTAAACCGCCCAGACTGTTTTGGTCATGCGGGATAACCTTCCACCGCTCGGAGTCGCTGCACTATGCAAATGAATTCCATTGATGACTTGCTCCGGTGCATCGGGGGCTACCAAGTGTACTTCATACCCTCTGGCGGCTAATGTTGCACACTCTTTAAGATAAATGCGGGTATCTTTATAGGGATGAACCGATGTAAACTGACAAACTTTCATTCGCTTCTCCTGACTTCTAATAAGTTAACCAACCCGCCCACTTGTTCTTGCTTGGCAACCGCTAAACTCAAACCCCAAAAAGCCCATAATAATGGGTCTTCAAAGAATCTGCCTTCTCCTTGAGAACTAAGCCATATTACGAGAACTCCACAATTCGCCGCGAGCATATAGTTTCTCATTTTACCTGATGCTCTCAGATTTTGGATTAAAAACGTAGCAAGGAAAATAAGCATTGCCAGTATCCCTAAAATGCCCATCTCGGCTGCGACGGTCACAAGAGTAGTATGAGAGCGACTGACCACTCCTATGTACGGTAAGATGTAACTATAGGGATGTTCTATGGCCCATTGGAAATTCCCTAATCCGACCCCTGTAAATGGGTGCCCAAGGAACATCGCCCAGCCCCCTTCGATAAGGTATTGTCTGGTACCGATCGAGGGATCCTGTCCACTAAGCAGGAGAGAAATTCGCGACTGGACAGCTGGGATAAACCATAAGGAACTGATTCCCACCCCAAGTCCTGCCAAATACCTCCAGCGGTTTCTATTGGGGGAGAGTACGACTAAGACTATGATTCCAGCCAAAAGAATGAGCCAGGCCATACGGGAATACGTGAAAATCAGGGCCGCCAATTGGCAAAAAAGCCCCACTCCGATGCCCAGGCTCAGCTTCCACTGTTGCTTCAGTATGAGAATAGCAGTGCCTAGAATTGATATGTCCAAAAAACGAGCCAGAATATTCGAATCCATGAACGTAGCATTTACACGACGGGGTCCGGGAGCTATAGCCCCTCCCCAGATCCCCCAACCTGTTAAATACTGTACTATGCCAAAGATTGCCACAAGCGTGGCCATTACAAAGATTGTCCGCCAAACTCGCTCCAATATGAGCTCCAGTTCCCCTTCCGAACCTGAGCTGATCATAGCACCTATAGCTATACTCATACCAAGTGCGCTAAGGACGAGCAAGCGAGCCCCTTCCATAAGTGTGGCGTTCGGTTGCAGACTTCCGATTAAGGAAACCAAGGCTGCTATAAACAGCGCAAGTACACCCCAGTTAAGCATCGATCGAGAAAGAATGCCCAAAAAACTTAAACCCTGCTTTCGCATTAAAAGTCCTGCTCCCCAAGCAATTAAGAGCATGGTGGCAATCCTTACAAAAGTGAGGGTCGTCGGAGATTGCGGAGTACTTAGATAGGGAGGAAATAATACTTTACTGATATCCCAGGGAACCATAGCAAAAAAGAATGGTATTAGCCATCTACCCCATTTTTCCAATCCAGTATCCCTCCATCTGCTCCAGGCTATACCTGCTGATTTCATCCTGATTTATGCTCTTTCATGCAGAGGCAAGCTGATTCGAAAATGCGTATACCAATTGTCTGACAATCTGCTCACCTGCTTGTCCTGTTCCATATAAGACTTTGGAGAAATCCAGGGTATTCTTGCGCAGAGCTTGTTCAGCACGGAGGATATTATCCGGCTGGGCACCGACTAAGGTGTTGAAACCATTTTCCACGAGTTCCACCCATTCGGTTTCATCACGCAAGGTGACACAGTGTTTCCCAAAGAAATAGGCCTCTTTCTGAACACCGCCACTGTCTGTAAAAACCCCATTACAGGCAGCAAGCAAGGTGATCATATCAAAATACCCGACAGGGTTAGTAATTTGAATCTTACTCAGGGTGATCCCTTCACTTTCCAGCAATTTACGCGTTCGGGGATGCAGCGGCAAAACAACGGGGGTTCGGGTCGATATATCCTCTAAGGCTTGCATAATATTGGTGAGGCGGGTCGGGTCATCCGTGTTTTCTGCCCGATGAACGGTCGCGAGATAAAAGCCGCCGGCTAACCTTGCCAGCAAAGTTGCAGTTTCCGGAGAGGGCTTGGCAATCTTTTGATAGAAGAGGGCT
>JQID01000162.1 GCA_000770645.1 Desulfosporosinus sp. Tol-M | reverse complement strand
GGCCCATTGGAAATTCCCTAAACCAACCCCGCTAAACGGGTGCTCAAGAAACATCGCCCAGCCCCCTTCGATAAGGTATTGTCTGGTACCGATCGAGGGATCCTGTCCACTAAGCAGGAGAGAAATTCGCGACTGGACAGCTGGAACAAACCATAAGGAACTGATTCCCAACCCAAGTCCTGCCAAATACCTCCAGCGGTTTCTATTTGGAGAGAGTACGATTAAGACTATGATTCCGGCCAATAGAATCAGCCAGGCCATACGGGAATACGTGAAAATCAGGGCCGCCACTTGGCAAAGGAGCCCTACTACGATGCCCAGGCTCAGCTTCCACTGTTGCTTTAGTATGAGAATAGCAGTGCCGAGAATTGATATGTCCAAAAAACGAGCAAGAATATTCGAATCCATGAACGTAGCATTTACCCGACGGGGTCCGGGAGCTATAGCCCCTCCCCAGATCCCCCAACCTGTTGAATACTGTATTATGCCAAAGATTGCCACAAGCGTGGCCATTACAAAGATTGTCCGCCAAACTCGCTCCAATATGAGCTCCAGTTCCACTTCCGAACCTGAGCTGAACATAGTACCTATCGCTATACTCATACCCAGTGCGCTAAGGACAAGCAAGCGCGCCCCTTCCATAAGTGTGGCGTTCGGTTGCAGACTTCCAATTAAGGAAACCACGGCTGCTATAAACAGCGCAAGTACACCCCAGTTCAGCATCGATCGAGAAAGAATGCCAAAAAAACTTAAACCCTGCTTTCGCATTAAAAGTCCTGCTCCCCAAGCAATTAAGAGCATGGTGGCAATCCTTACAAAAGTGAGGGTCGTCGGGGATTGCGGAGTACTTAGATAGGGAGGAAATAATACTTTACTGATATCCCAGGGAACCATAGCAAAAAAGAATGGTATTAGCCATCTACCCCATTTTTCCAATCCGTCAACCCTCCATCTGATCCAGCGAATTTACAATTTCATACAGTCAAAATCCGCCAGCTGTTTAACAATCTGCTCACCTGCTTGTCCTCTTCCATATAAGACTTTGGTGAAATCCAAAGTATTCTTGCGCAGGGCTTGTTCAGCACGGAGGATATTATCCGGCTGGGCGCCGACTAAGGTGTTGAAACCATTTTCTACGAGTTCCACCCATTCGGTTTCATCGCGCAAGGTGACACAGGGTTTCCCAAAGAAATAGGCCTCTTTCTGAACACCGCCGCTGTCTGTAAAAACCCCATTACAGGCAGCAAGCAAGGTGATCATATCAAAATACCCGACAGGGTTAGTAATTTGAATCTTACTCAGGGTGATCCCTTCACTTTCCAGCAATTTACGCGTTCGGGGATGCAGCGGCAAAACAACGGGGGTTCGGGTCGATATATCCTCTAAGGCTTGCATAATACTGGTGAGGCGGGTCGGGTCATCCGTGTTTTCTGCCCGATGAACGGTTGCGAGATAAAAGCCGCCGGCTAACCTTGCCAGCAAAGTTGCGGTTTCCGGAGAGGGCTTGGCGATCTTTTGATAGAAGAGGGCT
>JQID01000198.1 GCA_000770645.1 Desulfosporosinus sp. Tol-M | reverse complement strand
CTTGTGCTGCGCAAAAGGAAAAGTGAAAAAACAGCCTTTTTGGATGAAATAATGCCTGAGGTCGAAGACGAGGTAAAAGCCCAGATAAGGAGTATGCAGCGCCTTGATGATAAAGAGGAGCCAAACTTTGCGGATGCGGATTATATCTTAGCTGCTTATGCGGCCTCGCTTAAAGTGCTGACATCTTATAATAATATCGAGGACATTGATGTTGCCTATGAGCTCTCCAGAGTGAAGAAAAATGGTGAACTTTCACCCGTCGCCCAAGTAATTGAGAGCGCTAAAAAGATTGCCTACGACCAACTCATACCCAGTGAATTTGACTCGTTAACGTGGAGGTCGTTATCCGCAGAGGAGAAGCTCTATATCAAGGGGCTGGAGCTTGAAAAGAAAAACATCTATCTAGTATCAGCCTATCAAGAACTGGCCAGAGGCTTTGGCGTTAATGAATATAAGGATTTTATGGAAAACACCAGGGCAAACCGCGCTAGGTTTAAGACAGCGGGCGAGTGGGCTGGTCGCAATATCAGGGGTGACGGCTTTGCAGGAACACTGCTTCGCAATGTGTTTATGGCTCTTTACTTGGCAAGCAAGGACGATAATAACGTAGCGGCCGGTAAAAACTGGCTTAAAAACGAAGTTCCGACGTATGATGGGAATGGACGCAAGCTAATTATTGAGTTTTTGGGCTATATCGCAACCTTTGAACACATTAGCAATATGAGCCATTGGGAAAAGGAAGCTGCTGTGGCGATGATCTTAAAAGAGCTGATCAGCAATGACGGCGTGTAACTAGGATTTCCGGAACCATATACAGTTTGATTTCAAATTTAGGGATTCTGAGAATAAAAATATGGGTGGTGATAATCTTGCCAAGAACTGAAGAATATTTAATAAGCTTGGTAAAGGAGTTAACCTCATTGCCTAAAGAGACTGTATGGTTTGAATTCAAAGTAAATAATGACAATCCTTATGAAATTGGAGAATATATTTCAGCCCTTAGCAATTCAGCTACGTTAGCAGGTAAGTCAAATGCTTATTTGATATGGGGGATCAATAATGAAACCCATGACATTGTTGGAACTGATTTTAAACCGAGTGAAGCAAAGGTGCGAAATGAAGAGCTCGAAAGCTGGCTGCTCAGGTTATTAGCTCCAAGAATTTTCTTTAGGTTCTACGAAATATTATTTAATCACAAAAATATTGTGATTTTAGAATTAGAAAAGGCATTTGGAAAGCCGGTACAGTTTAAAGGGAGTGAATACATTCGGATTGGATCATATAAAAAGTTGCTTAAGGATTTCCCTGAAATAGAACGAGAGCTCTGGCGAGCTTTTGACCAAACTAGTTATGAAGAAAAGATAGCAAAGGACCATTTGACTGAGAGTGAAGTTCTTAACTTTATTGACTATCCGGCTTACTTTGAGCTATTAAAAATGCCTTTGCCGGAAGGCAGGAAAAGAATTATTGAAAAACTAAGTAAAGAGGGTTTGATCGTTCAAAATAGTGCTGCTGGTTGGGATATAACAAATCTCGGGGCAATTCTCTTTGCAAAGAAATTATCTGATTTTAAACTACTAAAAAGAAAAAATGTTAGAGTAATCCAATACAAAGGTAACAGTCGAATTGAGACAATAAGAGAACAAGAAGGTGGCAAAGGCTATGCTTCAGGGTTTGAAGGGCTTATTGGGTTTATCAATAATCTGTTGCCCCGTAACGAAGTGATTGGTAAAGCTCTGAGACAAGATCTTCCAATGTATCCAGAGCTGGCAGTAAGAGAATTAGTAGCTAATGCTTTAATTCATCAGGATTTTTCAATTAGAGGAACTGGTCTTATGCTGGAAATATTCTCGAATAGAATGGAAATAACAAATCCGGGCCAACCATTAGTGAACTCTGAAAGATTCATTGATACTCCACCAAAATCAAGAAATGAAGAATTAGCATCATTCATGAGAAGAATTGGTGTCTGTGAAGAAAGAGGTAGTGGATTTGACAAGGTAGTATCAGAAACTGAGTTTTATCAATTGCCTGCCCCAATTATTGAGGTCACAAAGGAACACACTAAAGTCATTTTGTTAGCTCACATTGATTTTAAAGAAATGAGCAAAGAGGATAAGCGCAGGGCTTGCTATTTACATACCTGTTTGAAATACGTGAATAGGGAATTCATGACAAACATGTCCTTGAGACAAAGATTTGGCTTAAATGATAAGGATGTTTCAGTCGCTTCACGTATAATAAAAGACGCTACTGAGCATGGCCTTATCAAGTTGTTGGAATCTGATACGAACCAGAGATATTATAAATACATACCATTCTGGGCGTAATTTCATTTGCAGGTCATTTGCAGATATGTCGATTCATAGATTCAAATATTCGTTAAGAGCTTGATTTTTAAGGGATTTCATTAACTGGATTTGGGCAATTTCGTTTGCAGATCATTTGCAAAAGTGTTACTAAATAAAAGGCAAATATAAATAAATTGAAGATTTGTGACGCGAATAACATGGATTAATCATTTGTTGATATGGAGGAACTATACGAGGTGTTGAAATGATCAACCGTTATTCTTCCAGGCAGACGCGTCTGGATAGACAGTTTCTAGCTGACAAGTTGCAAAACGCGGCGAGTTATGACCGCATCGCCGGTTATTTTAGTTCGTCAATCCTGGAATTTGCCGGCGAAGCCATCGAAAGTATCAGCGGCAAGGTGCGTTTAATTTGTAATTCTCAAATAGAAAAAGAAGATTGTGTGACTGCAACGGCTGCCGCTGCCGCCTTACGGCGTGAGTGGTGTGAAAACGAACCGGAGAAGGTGTATGCCTCGGCAACCCCCCGTTTGCAGCGTTTATATGAGCTTATGAAAAGTGGCAAGCTGGTAATAAAAGTACTGCCGAATAACGTTTTTGGACTTATTCATGGTAAGGCAGGAGTGATAACACTTGCAGATGGAAGCAAAACCTCTTTTATTGGCAGTGTGAATGAAACATTATCCGCTTGGCGCTTGAATTATGAAATGTTATGGGAAGATAACTCGCCCGAGGCCATAGAGTGGGTGCAAAATGAGTTTGATTATTTCTGGCAGCATCCTGCAGCGATTCCTATGTCCGACTTCGTTATGGAGGATATCGGGCGTATCGCGGCGAGAGAAGTAATCGATGAGCTTACAAAGTGGCGGGAGATGCCCGAACCGGCCCAGGCTGTTGTCGAAGCACCTGTTTATCGTGAGGAACTTGGGCTTTGGCAGCATCAGAAATACTTTGTCGATATGGCTTTCAGAAATCACAGAAAAGCATATGGCGCAAGATTTGTCCTTGCTGACCAAGTAGGGCTGGGCAAAACAGTTCAACTTGCTCTTTCCGCTCAGCTTATGGCTCTCTGGGGTAACAAAGCGGTACTCATTATTGTGCCTAAAACGCTGATCTGGCAGTGGCAAGATGAAATGAGAACTCTGCTGGATATGCCTTCTGCGGTTTATAATGGCAAAGAGTGGGTTGACGAAAATGGGATTAAGTATCCCCCGTCAGACGATATACGCAAGTGCCCCCGCAGAGTGGGGATAATCTCGCAGGGTATTCTCGTAAATGGCCGGGCTGAATATTCGGAGCAGTTACTCGCCATGCAATATGAATGCGTCATTGTAGATGAAGCGCACCGGGCGCGGCGTAAGAACTTGGGTGAAGATAAAGAATATTTAAAGCCTGACCCCAACAATTTATACGACTTTCTCTTAAAAATATCACTCAGAACACATAGTATGTTACTTGCAACCGCAACGCCCGTGCAAATGTACCCGATCGAAGCCTGGGATTTGCTTAACATTCTGTCCCAGAAAAACAATTCAGTGCTGGGCAGTGATTTAAGCAAGTGGCGAAAAGATCCGAAGCGAACGCTTGATTTGATTATGGGCAAGGCAAAAATCGGAGACTCTCCGGCAGAATGGCTGGAACAATGTGAGTGGCTGCGCAATCCATTCCCGCCCGCTGAAGAAGATGAGCTTAACTTTGGGGGCATAAGAAAACGGCTGCGCATGGAAGAGGATAATTTTATCATCAAGCCGGAGCAGATCAAGGCCATGCACAGCACTCCGGAAGGCCGTAAAGTGAGCAGGATTTTCGAGGGCGGGTTTATGCAAAACCATAACCCCTTCATTCGCCATATCATTATGCGAACAAGAGATTTTTTGGAAAACAACAATAATCCCGAGACCGGTGAGCCCTATCTTAAAAAGATTGAAGTTAGCTTAATGGGTGAATCAGAGAGCGAAGGGATACAGCTGCCGCCATATCTGCAAGACGCCTATCGATGTGCGGAAGAGTTCTGCGAACTGCTCGGGAAACGGGTGCGGGGCAGCGGTTTTATTGAAACACTTCTTTTGAAGCGGGTTGGCAGTACGATGCTGGCCGGACGCAAAACTGCAGAAAAAATGATGAACTGGGGAAATACTGACGAAGACATTTTCGAGGAAGATGATGACTATTTCACTACAGATACCATAAGAAATAATGCACAAGCAAACAACAAGAATGCGAGTGCGGTTAAGGATATTACTGAAGCGGAGCGAGACGCGCTAGCCCGTTTTATCAAGACCCTTGATGAAAACAATGACAAAGACCCGAAATATGCTTTGGTGTTAGATTTGCTTACGAACAAGGGTTTCAAAGACAAGGGCTGTATTATTTTTTCCCAGTACTATGATTCATCCTACTGGGTGGCTGAAAATCTATCCCATGATTTAAAGGGCGCAGCCATTGGTCTGTATGCTGGAGGCGAAAAATCTGGGATTCTTCGTGATGGAAAGTATCATAGGCACACCAAAGAGGACATCAAGCGAATGGTCAGATTAAGAGAAATTAAGGTTCTTGTTGGTACAGAAGCGGCTTCGGAGGGTTTAAACCTGCAAACACTCGGAACTTTAATCAATTTGGACTTACCCTGGAACCCTACCAGGTTGGAACAAAGAAAAGGTCGGATTCAGCGAATTGGTCAGCAAAACGATCAGGTACTAATCTACAATATGCGCTATAAGGGCTCAGTTGAAGATCGGGTTCATTCCATGCTTTCGAAACGCTTGCACAACATCAGCGATATTTTCGGACAGCTGCCCGATATGTTGGAGGATGTCTGGGTACAGGTGGCAATGGGCAAAAAAGCCGAGGCCGGAAAGATTATTGATGCAGTGCCAATGCAACATCCTTTTGAAATCAAATATCATAAGCAAGCAGTCAATGACACAAACTGGGAAGACTGTAGGGTTGTTTTAAGCGGAAGCGAAAAGCGGAAGTGTCTGCTTGATGGCTGGAGGTAAGCAGGATTACTGCGCTTCCATAAAGTTCAGAAATTACTGAATATTACGCAGTGGTGGAGCCACCAAATCTTCTGAAATAGAGCCACATAATCCGTAAAATAGAGCCATTGAGTTGATGGTGAGAGCCACCTGCATATGGCACAGTGAAACGGCCGATTTTGCGAAGCAAAACGGCCGCAATGCGAAGCTGAGCAGCAGCTCGATCTTTGTTTGTGCATATTCCGGCGTGAAAAACACTTTGACCGCTATTAATTGTTCACCATGACCGTCGAAAATGAACGGTGTGACCACAGAAACTTTACACCCCACCTTTACATATTAGCTGTACATTGACATCTCATTACCAACAACAAGATGCGCGCAGAATAAGAATGACCCCATGCAATCGTCGGGGTTGTGGTCAGTGTGGGCAAGTCAACCCCAAAGAATACTTATAATTAGACTTGTCCAAAGCCTGGGGAAAAGCTCTTTTTAGACAGACCCCAAATAGCTTTTCCCCAGGCTGGCACTGTCCACAACCCATGTCAGATTAGGAGTAATTATTTACCGGGATAAATGTGGCCAAGCGCCGGAAAGGTATTACAGAGTGTTCAGCATGCTCGGTTACCTCCTATATTAACAGTTGTTTCCGCTAGCCTAAAAAG
>JQID01000087.1 GCA_000770645.1 Desulfosporosinus sp. Tol-M | reverse complement strand
TCCTTATTATAGAAAACGGCTGAATTAGTCATATGGAAGTTCTTAAGCATATTGCTTTGAACGGTAAACAGTGTTTCAGGATAGCGGAGGTGGTTCTTTAGGCTTGGCGGCAGGCTAACGATGTCTTTGAATACTCCCGGAAATATTTTCATATAGGTCCTTAAGACCGGATCTTGGGGATCAACAGCATAAAAATCAACTGTTCCGTCATTGGCATCGATGATTACTTTTACAGAGTTTCTGATATAGTTAAACCCTTGATTTGGATACATATTCGAATAGGGGAGAGCATCAGATGTAGTGTAAGCATCGATAATCCACTTAAGGCGGCCATCATCAATGACTATATAAGGGTCTGCATCATAGGTTAAAAACGGCGCTAATTTTTTAACTCGTTCTTCTATATTGCGGTACACCAGCAATTTGCTCTCAGGAGTCACCTGAGCGGCAAGATAGAAGCGTGTGGTTGCATGGCGAAGGGATAACATCAGCTTATTAAGAGGTGTAAAAGCTATCCCAGTTTTACCTTGATAAGAATTTTCAACATTCGCACTGCCTTGGGGATAATCAAATTCTTTCACTGAAGTATTGGCGACGACCCATTCATTGGTCAGTTCGCCGAAATAAATCCGTGGCTCGGACATCTTCAATTCCGGAAACTCACTGACCGGAGGGACGTCTTTAATGGCAAAGGAGGGAAGTCCTTCAGAGGTGACGGCATTGGCAAACGAAGCAGACGCTCCGTAACCATGTGTATATTTAAACTTCATATTCACAAATGTTTTAGCTTTTTCATCTAAATCAGGGGTTGAGATTTCTCTTGGTCCAATCATTACTTGACGATATTCCCCGTTGACTGTATACCGATCGATATCAATATCATTAAATTTATAATAGAGACGAATGCCTTGCTTCTGGTTATAGGTTTGCAACATGGGCCTGGCATCGTTAAGTCGAATGTTGTTAAGTGTTGACTGATCCGCCTTCAAAGCACTGATTGTGATGGGTGTGTTTCCCGGATAGTCAATTTCTGTAATTTTGTCTAAGCCATACCCAAATCGCGTCAATTCGATCTCATGTTGAATATACGGCTGCTCTTTACTGAGCTCGTTCGGTAAGACGACAAACGATTGAATTAGGGCAGGTATTATTCCATAGATCAAAAATCCGACTACAAATATACCCGCTACCGGCAATGTTAATAACCGTGACTCATTAGAAGCCAAGGTCATAAAGGCTAAAATAGATCCTAAAATACTGATAACAATTAGTATTTTCAGAGCTGGGAGTGTAGCTGTTAAGTCTGTAAATCCGGCACCAACAATATGTCCGTGAACCGAGTATAGTAACTGGTAAATATCAAGATAATACCCGAAAGCTTTTAAGGCAAATAGAATTCCAATCAGAACGGCCAGGTGCTTTCGAGCAGAACCTAAGGAGACAGCCTCTCTCTGCCATAGTTTCTTGGAGCGGAATCGGATGACCCCAGTAAGGATATAGAAAATAGTTGTGAATAAGGTCAGTAAGAACAAGGGGCCGAAAAATGCATTGAATAGAGTTATCCAAAAAGGTAATTGAAAGAAGTAAAAAGCCAAATCCTTGCCGAAAATCGGATCGGATTGTCCGAAAGGGGTGGCATGGATAAACGCTAATACATCTAACCAGCCCGTGAAACCTGCAACAAAGCTGACTCCAAAACTCACAACAATAGAAATAACAAGTAACCAAATGGCAACTTTCTGCTGACTCAGATTAAAAATCGGTCGGTTCATATCCTGAACTAAACGCAAACGCAGACGCAAACGTTCATTGACAAAGGTAATAATGGCGTGGCGAATAGAAAGTAAGGTTCCGGCAATGAAGATAAAAAGAATCGTGCCGTTTACCGCTTGAAAAAACAATTTACTAAGGATTGGTGTCCAAAATAATTGTGTATAACCAAGATCTTTAAACCACAACCAATCCTCAAATAAGCCACTCGACGCGGTTAGTAATGACCCCAAGATGATGAAACCAATTAAAACTTTAAGAAAACGGTTCAACGGTCATTCCTCCTCTAAACTTTAGTTAATCATAATTATATACTTTAATGACATAATTAACTAATGATATTATATTCTTCCCAGTAAATGAAAATTCCTTCATCAATTTTCCGAATCTATGCCTATTTATTTTAAATCTGGAGAAGATATGGTATACTACTTTTAAAATACCCTCGAGGGGTATAAAGAAAACTTGGCAAGCGCCAAGCTTTAAGGGAATGACTCAAGGACTCGAACAGGACATTGACTGGTATCAGAATTGCAAACATGCTTAGAGGAGTTGAAAGATATGTATGACGTCATAATTATCGGCGCAGGCCCTGCTGGCCTAACAGCTGGAATATATGCTGCGCGAGGAGGTCTCAAAACAGCTATTGTAGAATTGGCGATGCCCGGAGGTCAGGCGGCTTCAACGGAGAATATCGAAAATTATCCCGGATTTCCAGATGGGATCAATGGATATGAACTAATGAATTTGTTTCATAAACAAGCCTTGAATTTTGGTGTTCAATTTATTTTTGAGGAAGTTCGCGAACTCGACCTTAAGGAGCCCGTCAAAAAAATCCATACCGCCGGTCAAGTCCTTGAAGCACATGCTATTATAGTAGCTGCCGGTTCCAAACCCCGGTTATTGGGCGTACCAGGTGAGGATGTTTTCAAGGGCCGGGGCGTGTCTTATTGCGCAACCTGTGACGGAGCCTTTTTTAGAGGTAAAAAAGTTGTTGTTGTCGGTGGGGGAGATGCAGCAATCCAGGAAGGATTATACCTTACTAATTTTGCCGAAGAAGTTATCATCGTCCACCGAAGTGCCGGCTTGCGAGCTTCCCAAATTGCCATAAACCGAGCAAAAGATAACCCAAAAATAC
>JQID01000160.1:534-1575 GCA_000770645.1 Desulfosporosinus sp. Tol-M | reverse complement strand
GTTTAGTTAAAGGGATTAACATCTAAATTTAAGAGATAGGCTTGTTCAGAGTATTATTATGAACTAGCCTATCTCTTTTGTGTACGGTGACGTAAAAGACGCAGTCCATTGAGATGATTGCTGAGATTACCGATCAAAGCCCCACTAAATCCACTGATTTGTGGTATATTAAAATAGCCGGAACCATTAATAACCAGCAAACTGCATTGTTCTAAAGCTAACGTTTATTTTGCATGTAAAACTGTGGTATAATATGGTAACAAGATTTGAGAGGATGATTAGGATATGGATTCTTTTGAGAAGTTTAAATATTGGGAAAGCAAAGCAATCTACGATCTTGAAACAGCAAGAGTTATGTTACGAACAGGAAGATATTTATACGTGGTTTTTATGGCCCAGCAAGCTATCGAAAAAATTGTTAAAGGGCTTTATGTTTTATATATTGATCGAGAACCCCCCCGATCTCACAATATCTGGTTGATTATCAAGGGGTTAATGGAAGTCGAACAATTTACAGGAAATCATGTATTGTTTAAAGCTCAGGAATATAAACTATTCTTTTCAGATCTACTTTTTTATTATATTGCTGAAAGATATCCTGATTATAAACGACAGCTATCCTCAAATATTACTGAAACAAGGGCAGAAGAAGTTCTTAGTAAGACTGAGGAGGTGTTTGCATGGCTTCAGTCCCTCAGCCAATTCAAGAAGTAATATTTGATTATCTGCAAAAGGTTGGCGAACAGATAAAAATTAATAAGGTTATACTTTTTGGTTCATATGCCAAAGGACTTTTTTCTAGCGATAGTGATATAGATTTGGCGGTTTTTTCAGATGATTTCATAGGAATGGAGCCAATTGAAAGGTTTAGATTCTTATTTATGCAAGCAGCAGATTACGGATTAGATTTGCAACCACTGGCGTTTACAACAAGCGATCTTACTGAGCCTGATGGAATTGTGGAAGAGATATTAAGTACTGGTCAAGAAATTATTATCACTAAATAATTGGCATATTGATACAAACCCCCATGGCTATACC
>JQID01000160.1:0-501 GCA_000770645.1 Desulfosporosinus sp. Tol-M | reverse complement strand
GTATTTTCATTCTGGGCAGATTATCTTTACCTGCCCTCGGCAGTTTTCTGGTGGTAGAGGATGAACCACAGCGTAGTGATCTGATCGTTGTTTTAATGGGCAGCGGACCTGATCGGATGCTGGGGGCGGTGGATCTTTATAAACAGGGCTATGCAGATGAAATAGTGATGGTCAGGAATATGGTCAGGGGCTATGATCTGGTTGTCAGCCAAGGGGTAAAGATCCCCCATGATTCTGAGATTGCCAGTGAAGTGGCAGTGCAGCTGGGAGTACCGGCGGTAAAGGTTACTACTCTGCCGGGTGATGCGCTTAGTACCCAGGATGAAGCTGTTCAGGTCAGGGAGTATCTGAAGAGTCGAAAGGACATCGACTCCCTGATTATCGTGACTTCTAAATCACATTCGGGACGGGCAAAGAAGGTTTTTGTCAAGGCCGTGGGCTCAATGGAGAAGGAAGTCCGGGTCGTATCCTGCCCTACTCAGTATGACGATTTTAAGGCCG
>JQID01000134.1:12664-32239 GCA_000770645.1 Desulfosporosinus sp. Tol-M | reverse complement strand
TCTGCGGGCATCACTGTCATTCAAAGGGTCTCGATTGGGAATTCCATCTTTGACCGATTTGATAAATAAAATTTCTCCGCTGTTAATTGTCATTTTCATTTTCCCCCTCAAGCTTGTCATTTTTCTTATCTGATTTATAAATTAGATATCCGGACCAAAAAGCTGTCATGAACACATCTTTCTCTGAAACTAACTTACTTTGGGCGTGCTTTTCCAGGAATCCTAATAATACTTGGGCCAAAACAGGACGGAAATTAGCAGCTATCCCCATATCCCATTGCTCGGCCAGTTCTTCACAGCGCAGCAAACCGTTTTTCCAAATCATTTCCGGCGTTAACTTGCTGCCAAACTTCATAACCCGATGTTTAACAAAATCCTTTTTAGTTTTTTGATAATAAGTATTAGAAAATTGTTTTAATAATAAGCCTGAAGCAAAACCCAAATGTTCTACCGCTTCCAAATCTTTTAATTCCAGCTTGCCTTGTCCATACAAACTAATAAAGTGTTCCCAATCCGCCAATTCTCTCACTCCCCCTTGTTTTTTCATAACCTTTTTTTCATATTGCTTCAGGAAATAAACAAAACTGTAATAGAAAATCAATTCCTGCTTCATTTGCCAGCTTTCTTCTTTATTCGCTAATTCATTTAATTTTTTTGCCGTCGCTAAACGCAATCTAGCAATTCTTAACGGTTCTCTATGTAAGGCTGCTTGCAAGCTTTCCCACAGATACCCGGGACCATACGCGTTAGCCAAGAGAGAGGGAAGATTTTCAGTCCGGTAAACCGGCTGCTCGTTCATCTCCAAGGCTGCTTGTATTTTTTTCAGCTCTGTAGTCCTCAATTTTAGCAATATCACTTGAATTTGGTAAGCAACACTGGGCAGTACATCCTCAATCACAGCCCGGATATGCATATTCCCCCGGGAAAGATCACCTGAGTAATAGAGGATACTTAAACGATACTCATCGGTCGATTCCGGAATCATACTGCCTTTCATCCCTGCTAATATTTCAAAGTGCAAATCACTATCGTTTAATCTCTCTGCTTTTTTCATCATTCTGCGGTATTTAGTAAAGAGCTGTTTCGAATCACCGTCAGCTAACGGTAAAAGCATGGGGATGCCAAAGATCGCTTCAAAACTTGATGTGCGCATATTTTTCTTAGCTTCCACACTGGTAATGGGAGCGAACATTTCTTTTAACACCACGCTAGAAACGGGCACCTGCACTTCTTTCAAGAATTGTACGCCGTATAAATAGGCCTCATAACTTTCTGCATCAATTTTAATCCCTCTGGTCCACTCTTTATTCTCCCAGTAAATTGAACGGGGCATTTCCCAAGTTGGTGACAACCACAGCCAGGACTTATTATAGATAGAAACAACCTCTGCATTTTGGTTGGAAAAGGTCGAAATCGCATTTTTCTCTCTGCCTAATTCAGCCGCTTCATAAAATTTAGCCTGGCTAATCTTTTGCAGCACCTTTTCTCCTTCCAAATAAAGGTGCGAATCCGGTTCGAGCGCACTGGCCGCAATCCATATAGAATCCTCTTCTTCTACCTTTTCCGTACGTTTATGAAAAATTGGCAAACTTTCATCATAAATCAGGAGAATTCCTAATTGCTTGTCTTCCTCAATAATTTCCGAAGCTTTTTCTTCAAATAAACTCGCTACCTTTTCCGTTAAGGATTCCTTATTAGCGTCGCTCAAATCCCTATAGCCAATGGTACTGTTTAATCTGGGCCGTAGTACTTCTTTAAACTTCTCTTTATTCTTCATGGCTTTAATATGTGGGTCATACATCAAATAACAGGGGAGCGGGTAAATTCCCTGAGCATGAAGGGGGTTGCCGCCATTGGGGTAAGAAATAGGGAACGCCGTATTTCGTCTCGGGTCAACTTTGAAGTTTTCTTTTTTGTTCACTATATCTTTGTTACCCAATTCTAATATTTGCAAACTTAACTTTTCTCCATTTAATTCAACCAAAAAAACATGTCGGAAGTAATTTTTGCAATTTTCACTGTCTACATCTGTTAAAAGCTTAATTCTTTCCCTTGGAGAAAGTTTACTATTCTTTATTGGCCGGCCTATTCTGATGATAGACTCTGCAAGCATTCTTTCACCTTCTTTATCATTAAAATAGTTTCCATTTAACTGTGTAGCTTTTTTGGAGTTGACACGATAACCTACGGCAATAATTGCATCAAGATATGAAATACAAGGATGTGAATTTTCACATCCTTGTATTCTTCGACCCATTTTTTCCATTTCCTTCATTAGGATACAATATTTTTAGCAATACTTACAAATATCCCCTCTTCCTACCTCTCTTCCACCTCCACACACCCAAACCCCTGACTGTTCTTACTCCCTATTCCCCCATCTATAGCTAACTGAAGTAATTCTTTTGGCCCGTTCAAAAACAGTTTACCCCAATATCCTTTGATCACCGTATCCTTATAATTGATAATTCTCATCCTTTGTAATCCTAAGGGCCTAACTTCTATTGCTCCTGTCGGCTCCTCCTTTTCGAAAAGGGCTCGGTATTTCTTCCGTAGATTCTCATTGAATAAACGGGTATAATCCGGCTCTCCCGGTTGAAAAAAAACCGTGTATTTCCTCCCATCCGGCCTTAGCAGGGTACTATATAGAACGGCTGGTGACAGTGTTCTAATGTTCACCTGGTTTTCCTTAACACGAAATTGCCGAACCTTAACCTTATCAATTTCCAATTCCAGTGCTCCCAAACGCAAACCGCCCTTTGTTAGTAAAATACTAACCAGCGATTGGCAAAACTTAGGCAAAGGGGATGATACGGTCAGCTGGATTTCCCTTTCAAAAGCAATAGTCTTTCTCACCCGATCCATCTGATAAGCACCTTGCAATAAAGAAAAACTGAATAGTTTAAACGTGCGGCTCCCATCCACATATCCTTTCTCATGCAGAAAATTAGCCAATTTAGAATCAATGGAATTATATATGGCTGCTTGCACCAGATAATTGTAATGAATCGGTAAGACACCCGGCTTTTTCAGCGGTTTAAAATAAATCTCTAAATGAATAGTTCTCACCTCTTTATTTATAGATATCAAGCACTTGGCAATCATCCTTTTCGTTCGTTCGTTTGTTTGTTTGTTTATTTCAATTCCTTATAGGCAGGCTTTAAGCTTCAATTGTACATCGACGACAGCAAAGAAAAGGACTCCCTTTTAAACTGCAGGTGTGCTAGTGTAAGGTACCACAGGGTTGGTAAATGTTTGATGTTTTCCTTACCAAGGGTTCCTCTCACCCTTCTAATAATTCCTTAATTTGGGCGATTTTAAGTTTCTGTTTCTTACCCTGGGCTTTCCAGGCACCATTCTTTTCCCAATACGCCTTTAAGGCCAAGGCAGGCCCTTTCTCCCCTTTAGAGCCCAGTTCAATGACTTGATCAAATACTTGTTTATCTTTACTAAGCAGCAAGTCCTTTTCTGTAAAGTGCTCTATTTCAAAAATCAATCTCTGAGCCGGACTTAAGTCAATTGGCGGTTCTTCTTTAATTACAGTTTTCTTTTCAACAGGCCTGAGATTGCTTGCCTCCACGTTCATTTGGACTTTTTCAGCAGGAGGGGGATCATGCATAAAATTTTTGGCCTCTTGTAGAGTTTGTGCCGTTACATCCTGAAATTCAGAAAAATATCCATACCCCGCAGAACTCTTCGAGCCAATTCCCAGTTCTGCAAGTGCCTTTTGCAACCACGCTATCGCTAGTCTAAGCAGTTCACCCGGACCGTATCCGGAATTAAGCTTAGCATCTCGACGAATACCGACTATAAATTGAACCGACCGGCAACTGATAACATAAAAATTCACAGGATTAGGATTTTGATTATCCCCCGGCATACTCTCACCTTTATAGTATTTAGGGAAATGGATGGTTAAAACATCAGGTTGCAGGGAAAAGCCGCTATCTACAAAAGCGTCAAAAAACTCTATTTGCCCTCCGCTCTCTTCACTGCCAAGGATATCCAGACAGATAGTTCTAAGCTCTTTATGTTTCTGAACAAGGTCTTGTTCGCTCTTCAGTTTTTTCTCTTGACCATCGAAAAAGGCCTGAATCACCCAATTTCGTATAACCCCTTTGATGCTCGACGCTGGAATATAGGGGAGCCCATACAATGGATGAAGAGTCAGCGAAGTTTCTCGCACATGCGCTCCGCCCAAGCCGTGCAATAGTTTACCGGTTAGTTTCCCCTCCAGCACCGCCAATGTGTGCGTCGCCTGAAGCCCTGCCAACAAAGCCGCTTCTCGTTGATTAAGGTGTCTGTCAATCAATGTGCGTGCTGAATTATTCAATTTTAGTTCTCTCGACAAAGGTTTAAGACGCCTATTGCCATCACGTTCCAATGATATCTGTTGAAAATAATGGACTTGATACCAGAGCTGATCAATCTCGTCTTTATTCAAGCCTTCATATGCAGCACAGGTATCAGCAGGATGAAATCGCATGACTTCACTTCCCTCCTAATAATTTCATAAAATACTATCATTTGACTTAGACTTAGATATTTGGTCTCTGATCATCCCATCCGCAAACCGTCTCATCCAATCCAGCAAAGCCAAAACTTCATTGCTGATAACTCGATAATCATTGCTATTCATAGCTACCACAATTTCCACAAATTCCATGTCCCTCTTCTCGCCGTATTCCTCTAATAAATCCGGTTGCTTTTGTTTTATCCAATCAGAAATTTGTTGATAGAGCACTCTGTATTGATCACCTTTGGCAAAACAAAAGGCCAAAAAGGCCAACGTCTGTCCCAGGCCATTAACTTTAATCATCGCGGGAAGCTTTTTGACATAGGAGCGATACTCCTTCAGTTTGTTATCCCGTTGAATATTTCCCTCAACGTACCTTCTAACAGTTTCAAAGGCATATTGAGCTCGTCCGTTTTCAATCCCTACTCTGGTCGTTGTCTTTTCCGCACTCATCTTACGTTCCCCCTTTACCGCCAAATTCGACGCAATATTCCTTTACCCAAGCTGCTGTTTCCTCCCAGTTGAAAACAAGCCGGAAACACCTCTGCTTGTTTTATGAAACTCAGCACCTCGTCCGCTTTCATCATTTCCTGATTGCTTATCCGTGAGTTACCGGCGAAACAATAACTATAAAAAACCGTTTCCGGTGGGACATTTTCTTCATACCACAACGCACCGGGCTGAACAGTACCCGTATTTGGGTCAATCCGAATACGTGCGTTGACTTCGGTGGATAATGTCACAAAATCTACGAAATCGTCATCCGGGAGAACCATCAGTCGGTCACTAAACCCATTATCAATTCCCTCAAAAACCAACGCTGCCAGCTGACTCGCCAACTCTTGGCACTCATTCGTGAACTGAACGCTATAAGTATATTCCTCCAGTACCACCTGTTTCTTTTCAGCCCGAGGATTTACAATCAGCGTATTTGACGCCACACAGGCACCTTCTCCAGATGGTATGGTGAGCAAACTATTTTCCTGGCGATATAACTTCAATTCTTCATTAAATCGCTTCAAGACCAGGGGGCAGGTAATCCAGGCAAATACTCCCCGCAGCGATTTCACAGGGAAAAGGAGCAGGCGAGCATCAGAAAACGAAATTGCCCCTGCCTGAGCATCACTTTGGTTTTCCGCTGATTCCCTCCCAAAGACTATCTGCACCCGGGAAGCTTGGGCAGTGTTCTCCACGGCTGCCATGACCGTAGCCCGAATGGCGCCCTTGAGCGATGAACTTTCAATTTTTGGGTAATCCGTATGTTTTTCACGTTGAATAGGCAGGTCAACTAAACCCAGTTCACTGCCACTGCCGGCATGAATCGATGTCACCGCCTGTAAAAAAAGCAATCCGTTATTACTAAACATTGTTATCCCCCTCGCTATTTTTTTCATTTGCCGCGCCGCAGACAGCCCAGCCATACCCCTCATGTCCGAGCTCATCGCTGAGCACAGCATCTTTTAGGGCTGCCACTACTTTCCCCGCCAATCCTTTGCCAACCCTGAGATAAAGCACTGATCCAGCAGGGACCGCCTGACTTCTTGTCTTCGGAGCATTACGAGCAATGTCCCATCCCCCCAGCAAGGTCGGCCTGCCCATTGCTTCGGCAAGAATTGGCAATTCTAACTCCTGGTTTATTCTGAAGCTCTGTTTTTCACGTTGATAATAAGCGGAGTGCTCCGTCCACACCGCCGGACTGAGAAGAATAAGTCTGGCAATCCCGCTTTCTTCAATTTGTCCAATAATCCGCCCCTCTTCCTGCGGACTAAACAAGCTGAATTTCTCCGGTAATTCCTGCAAAATCCACGGACGATTCCTACCACCTAAACGCAGATAAGGAACATCCGCAAAGCCAGGCCCTTCGTTGCAAAGAACAACGAAGCCAGAGCGTTCACCTAACTCCAAGGACTTGAAACGATTCATTTTTAAATGGTACAACATCCCCACTTTAGCTGTTTTCCTTTCCCAATCCCGGGCGATGCCCTGCTTTTCCTCAGTTTCTATGAAACGCGAACTACGATAAATCTCACTCCCTTTGCGTTGCAGGATTTCCTGTTTCCACCGCTCGAAGCTGAGAAATCCTCCGCTGCTGGAACTACTTTTCTTTTCCTGCGCACCATAAAGGCCGTAGTCCCTCCCATTGGAAGTCGGATTTTCATCGCGTCGTAACTCCAGGGGGTAAGCCATTTCTGCAGCCTGTTCGCTGTTATCATTTTCAACTTTAATCACCTGATAATCCATTGGCAAAGGCAACTGGGCCTGTTGTTCGGCAAAAATTAAGCAACCTCGCAGCCTTAAGCGCCCCGGACTCTGCGTTGTTCCCATCCATTCCTTAAGCGCCGGGTCACTGCCCTCCAAGAATCTTGCAAAACTACTCTTCTGATGAATATAAGCACTGCGCAAAGCTCCATAAATAGTGCTTAGATGAGGGGGAAATATTGTCGCAGCATTTGAATTTTCACCCGCAGTAAAGTTTTTATGATTACGGAAGAAAAATGTATCAACCGGCTGTAGTAGAAGTTGTTTCACTGAGATTTTCCCTCCCTTCTCTTAAAGAACCGGCACATCTCCATCAGGTGCACAAACTGAAGCGTTGAAGGCATAATTTCATGAATATATATAAGCTGTCGAGCCTGCTGAGATAAATCCAGGTCACGGCACTCCTCTCGAGCAGATCTCCTCAGAACTCTTGCCATTTCCAATTCCATCAGTTTGCGATTTTGCTCAGGATTATCGGGAATCACTTTAATTTTCTTGCCTTCCTTTAACCCGACCCCTAATAATGGTAAAAATGCCTGGGCAAAATGTTCTATAAAGCTTACTGAAAGCTGATTACTCACCATCTTCACTAACCCTTGCAGATACTTAACCGCGCAACGTAGGGTTGTTTCGGAATATTCCTTACCCTCCAGATCCCATGGTAATACCGCTTCACGGATTTCTCCACTATGAGTTAACACAGCCAAACCCAAGGCATCCTTGGCTTTACCCCCTGGGTATTGGAAGGATTTCGCGCGTTCTTCCAAGGAGCGAGCATATTCTAAGACCATATTTAGGGGAGCCTTTTTGTGGGCAATAACCATACCCATCGAAGCCGTTGCTCTCGGACTCAGCCCCTTTTCCTGATCGCTAAATGCTAAGCGCAGGGCTTTAGCCATTTCGAGGGCCGAAGTTACCGGCGCAAAAGCTAACACATCATCCCCACCGGCATAGATCAACATACCCGCGTATTGTTTCACGATCGCCGGTACACTGGAAACTGCAAAATGATCCAGTCTCGCACTTAATTCTTTTTGATAAGCCATGTTCACCTTCGTGTCCAATGGTTCGTTCATGCCCGTTATCCGTTTCTCACCTGAAATCCATTTCCCCATATCATCCCCGTCCATCATAAGCACGGCAAAATACTTAGTTCCACCGGTTAGCTCATGGGTTGACGGAAAAGCAGCAAATGCATGGGGGGCACTCTTATTTTCTTTAAAAAAGTCGCGTGCCAGACGCTTACTCAGACAAATCCCGCATAAACTCTCACCATCCTTGATACGACCAACCCTGGTTGTTCCTTCCTGAACGACCGGAGCTTTAAATTGTTCTCGTCGTTGATTCCAGGTCTGAACCAGATTATGTTTCATCAAACCATAGCTGGTCCGATTTGCCGACTGCTGACCTTGAAAGGTCAAGGCCTGTTGTTCCCCGCAAACAGTGCAAACCAAACCTTCTTGTGAGTTTATATGGTAAGGGCGACCATTTTTAACCGCCGCCAGTCTTTCTTCCACTTGCACTCGGGCACGTGCAAAATCCTCCTCGCCGCGAAGCCTCTCCGTAGCCCAAAAGATTTCCAGTAAGGCCTTCACCTGCTGATCCAGAAGTTCCTTCATATAATCCTGCTTTAAGTCAGACGGAAATACTCGTTCAAGAGCAAAGCGTCCCATTTCAGCTAAGGAGTTTTTAACGGCCTGCTCAGCTTGGCGAGCAAGCACAGCCACCTGCTGCTGGTTAGCCTTCAGATAGCAGACAAAACGGTTCGGCAACGAAGCAACTTCAATATTTTGAGAAGTACGCTTTTCCCGAAACTCAGCCGGATCAACACGAGGATAAACCATTTCACAAGGTATTCCCTGCGCTTCTGCTAATTCAAGAACTGTCAATATTGAACGTTCCGTTAGGTAGGATAGCAAGTAACTGCCACTCCAAAGATCTTCAATTTTGCGTGCTGCTGCTATAAACCCCTGCACAGGCCCGATGCTAAAGACTAATAAGCATTCTTCATTCATATCGACACCCCCAGGTTTTGTAGAAATTTATTTCTCTGAGTGGTATAGTCAGGCTCATTCATATGCAGATTGCTCATTTCAGAAACCAGCGGGTAATAGTCCCTACCTATGCGGCGTACCGTACATAATAAAGGTGAAGCCAATCTCGGTGTTCCTCTTCTCCCCACATTACCCAACATTTGCTGCGGATGACGTGAACTTCCAGAGTTAGCGATATGACCGGCTTCACTAATTTTATAACGTACTTCTTCCGCTGAATTTGATGCTTGTCCCAGCCATATCCTCATTAACCTCGGGTAAGTATTCGGCTGCATAGTTCTCTCTGCAAGACAGGAACTGTGATTGGGACGGAAATTAAACTCCTGTCCCAAGTGTAAATCGGTCAATATTGTTTGCAGAGCTTTGCGAAATTCAGTAACATCCATCCACTTAAATTCATCGAGTTGTACCGCTCCACTCCCCCGGCGTGAACGTTGCCCAAAGCCAGCGAGCATAAAGGTAACTAAAAAGTAATTCACATACGTATCCCAACCTTGACTGTCTTTATTTAAAACTTTCATCTCAATTCTAAGTTTTCTTTCCGGCTTTAAAGCAAAGGAAGGGATAACTCGGTTTTCATATTCTTTATGAGGACAAAGATTGTCTTTTCCGATGTGTTCTTGTATTGCTTCACGATCCCTGGAACTAAGCATCAATAACAGTGGTGATCGGCATGTGCTCTCATCTCCTCCTGAGCTTCCCCCAAATAACGTTTGCTCTTTCTGCAACAATGATGCCGGTGTATTGTTCCCGGTCTGAAGACTTCTCCACCAATAACGCAACACTCCGCGGATAGAGGAACCCCGCAATTCAGCGTTAATTGCCCTGCTTCTATTACGATCATCGGTGCTTTGCCAGCCATGCATAAAGAGCGGCGTTAAAACCGTAAAGTCAAATGATTTACTTAGGACAGCCGATCCCTTTTTTAACTCATTTAAGTCATACATGCCCTTTCTCCTTTCCATCGTATTTATTACAAATATCTCCTCTCTATAGAACCACCGTATTTGTATGATTACTTTAGTTTGCACACGGATATTGCCGAAATTGAACATGTTGAAAAACCCGCTTCGATGTCACACTGCCATCTTGCGCGGATTCTTCCGTCATTACTTTACGTTTAGTTGTCGCGTAATAAGCTGGTATCGAACGTTCTGCCAGCCAGACCACCATCCTCATTGTTGCTGCCGGCTCACCTTGCACTACAACGATGTCTCCCGATTCATATATCTCTTCCAACCATATTTTCACCGGATTAAGCCAGGACTCATTCCATTCACCTACGGCAGGCACATATCCCCAACTTTGTGCAACTGTGGTCGGCATGGATTCAAAAGAGACAATATTCCAACGTTCCCTCGCATTTTTCCGCTGTTCGTCCGTAAGCTCATGGGATAACAACAGGAGCATTTTCAGTCCGGCATCTTCTCTCTTGCTTTGCTCAGTCCGATCTGCATGGTAAAACTCCTCATCCCCCTTCCTCTTCCCGTTCAATATCTCATCCGAGTACTCAAAATATGGTTTTAAGCCATCCAGAATTTTTTCCAAGACACGTTTAAATTTATCACTTTGCTTAATACTGCCGGGTTTGCCACCGGCATGATTGATGTCATTTCTTTTGTTTGTCAAATCTTGCGTAAAGGCTAATGCAACCTTATGGGCGTGGATATGCTCCAGTAATTGCCGGACTCTGCTATTGTCGCAAACCCTCCATAGTGGTTCAGGCATAGAGTCATGGTGGATTTTTAATGCACTATTTACATCCCTGCGAATATCGCCTTTGTGTTCATTCAATCCATTATTCCAGCAAATTACAGTAACCACATTTTCACTCAGCAACGTGATGCCCTGCTGAATGAGATCGTGTTCACAACACCAGTGCGCCATATAGTAATAATCCATTATCGAATTACTATCAAATATTTCGAACTTCTCTTTCATTTTAGCAAGCAGTTTGACTAAGGGAGGAAGTTTATGTATTTCAACCTTTTCCAATTCATTTAAAATTCCCTTTAAGTCTTGGATAATGGGCTGTACCCTGTTTGCCCGACAAGTAGACAAGGCTAAACTAAATTCCCGCAACGCCTTAGCCAACTTTGTTAATTGAAAGGCCTCTGCGTCTTGCCCTTTGGCATCCTTCAAGTCCCGACTCATCGGTTCGTCTATCATAGTTACCAATGTCGCCGTATTTCCATAACGTAAAAATTGATTAATGCCAATCGTCCATTCCAACAGAGAAGCCATTTCAGCCAAATCAATCATCGGAGCCATTTTGGTTTCACGATCAAGGGCTTCAAAATTACCATACAGTATTTTACCCAGCGAGGCTCCGCGTAAAGTTTTGGCGTAATTCCAGACCATTGTGGCCATAATTGGGAATGTACGGAAAGCGTTAGTAACATCAAAATATATCTCGTCATTTGTCTCAATTAATTCCACAATTTGATCAAACAACTTCCATTGGGCCTCTACCGACTGATCAGCATCAATATCCACAACCTTCACTGAAACGTTCGGATGCTGTACCTGCAGAATACTATTTAATCCACAAATATTACATCCTTCCACAACCTTATCGTTCCAATTTTTTTCTTTCGCCTCCTTTGTCAGGCAAACGATAATTTGATCCTCCTGCATCCAGTCATTTCCATAGAGTTCTAAAACAGCAGATTGAACAAACTTTCCAAGTTTTGAATTTCTGCCATCCGGTAAATAATAGTGGCACGGAGTGTAGTCTGTAGTGCCGAGAAATGAAATTAATTTGCGGGGCATAGTCACTATCCCTCCTATTTCGTCTAATTCCGGACATCTTTTCTCCTTTGGACTTTTTATCTAAAAAAGAGTGATTTCAAAAATATTTAATAAATTTCCAAACATTAAATAATTCTTGTTTTTTTCTCTAAATCCTTTATTTATGATAAAAAAAATATCCCCCTCACTTGGACGGCAAACGTTGTATTCAAGTGAATGGAGATACCTTTAAAAATTTTAATAAATTCCTATATCACTTCATTGCTTCTCCGGTAGAACAATCATTTCTTTCAGTTCACTTATTACCAAGGAAGTACGAGTGAGAAAAGCGGTTCCACAGGAAACTACATCATATTTTTGTATCCCGAGGGAAGTTCTAATGCATTTTCTGTGCCAGTGAGTAGTTCGCAAACAAACATGTGAAAATCATTGACCTTTTCAGGTTCCACTGGCTCCTTATCAATTCATTAAATAAATTACCTTCTCCCCACCACTTCCGAACAGCCGCATCCTTGTGAATTCTTACTCCCCAATCCTGCATCCAGGGCAATTTGAAGCAATGGAGGCGGACCCGAAAGCAACATCATGCCAGAATATCCTTTGATAATTCCTCCCTTATACTCTAAGATGTGCATCCGTGGATTATTTAGCATTTGAATATTCATATCCTTCGGCTGGTTATCTTTTTGATCACCGGCTTTATTCATTAGACAGGTATTTCGTTTTCGTCCTTTTTCTCTGCTTGATTCCAAGTTCTGATCCCTTCCCATTTTTTTGGAGATTTTCCACAACGTTGCGCCTAAATTCCGGTTCTCCCGGCTGCAGATAAACTGTGTATTTACTCCCGTCTCTGCGAAAAAGGGTGCTGTAGGCTACGACTGGCGATAGTGTGCGCACGTGAATAGTTGCGCTCCGCACATGCGGGTGTGAGACCTGAATCCCGGTAATCTCCGCACCGGTCGCGCCGATTCTTAACGTCAACTGTTTTAAAAGCCCGCCTGCAATTGACCCCAGAATATCATTAATCGGTGAGGATACTATCCAATTCGCCCCTTCCGGGAAACGGATATACTTTTTATCCTTTGATAACTCATAACGTCCCAATAACTTGGAAAATGTAAAGAGCCGGAAAATCCGTCCATCTCCTTCAAAACCTTGCGTATGAACCTGATCCGCGATTTCGCCCTCCATTACATGATAAATCGCGCTTTGTAACCAATAGTGGTAGTGGATCGGGGACCCTTCCATTGATGGAAACTTTAAGCTTATATTCAGCCTCACTTTGCTGCCCCCCTTTGTTGTGCAAACTTTATTTCTGATGTGAAGTGAATTACTTATAATTGCTCCGGACCATCAGTCCTTGCCCATACTTTGTTATCCCAGAGTGACCCTGCTATCCAGAGCCACGATTCTGTCAGCATCCGCCAATAGGGGATTGATATCCATTTCCACTATGGACGGGTTGGCCAGGACCAGCTGCATAAAACAGGTCAGACTATCGGTGAGTAGCTCCAAATTTGCGGCGGTGCCGCCTCTGGCTCCGGCCAGGATTTTGCTGATCTTTGTTTCGTTAATCAGCACGCTCATTTCGTCCCTGCTCAAAGGCGGGATGCGCAGCGTAACGTCGTTCAGTATTTCGGTAAAGACGCCACCGGCGCCAAAGGCCAGAACAGGGCCGAACTGCGGATCTTTTTTGCATCCGAGCAGTAGTTCCGTTCCCTTGGGCAGGTACTCCTGAATAAGTACGCCGTCGATTTGCGCGCCGGGCTGCTTATGATTTATTTCCTTGTACATCTCTGTGAAAGCTTCTTTAAGTTGCCGGGAGTTGCCGATATTGAGCCGCACCCCCCCGACATCTGATTTATGATTGATATCCGGGCTGATTACCTTCAGCGTAACCGGATAGCCGATTTTTTCGGCGGCTAACACGGCTTCCGTGCTATTTTGGGCCTTTTCCCAACGGGCTGCGGGGATCCCGTAAGCTTCCAGGAGGCTCAAGGCGTCAGTTTGGGACAGGTTTCCCTTGCTTTTGCCGGCCAGAATTTGCGCGGCGCGAATTTGTCCGGGGTGCTCAGGCAGTGCCGCCGGCCGGCGCTCTTTTTTCTTAATTAGATGATGATATTTATACATTGCGGCCAGCGCTCTGGCCGCACGCTCAAGCGAAAAATAAAACACCACATTATTCTCTTTTTCCAATTCCAATTGATAGTCCTGATAGCGCCCCCCACAGGTGGAAGCGACTAGCGGTTTATCCGGATACTGAGCGGCGATCTCCCTGATTACGCCGCTGGCGTCTAGAAAGTCGTCTTCTTTTTCCAGGTGGGAGAAAATAAGGCACATCACTGCGTCGATCTGGGGGTCCTTCATGAAGGCTTCCAGGATGCGGCGGCAGGCATATTGAAAGCCGTGAAACATGCTGGGCGGCCAGATATCCATGGGATTGCTGCAGCGTGCCCACGCCGGGAACAATTCATTAAGCTGCTCAAAAGTTGCTTCGCTTAATGCGGCTATTTCTAAGCCGTAGCGGATGCAGGCATCCGCCGCCATCACCCCTGCGCCGCCGGAGATCGAGATAATTCCAATCCGCTTTCCCTTGATCCCGTTAAAGGTGCAGAAAGCCTTATTGAGATCGCCGATTTCTTCGATGTCCGCCGCGCGGAGCAAGCCGCACTGTTGAAAAGCAGCGTCAAAAACCCTGTCTTCCCCGGCCAGAGAGCCGGTATGTGAACTTGCGGCGGCTGAACCGGCGGGGCTGGCACCGGTTTTATAGATAATCACCGGCCTTCGCGTCACGGCATCTTGAGCCTCCCGCATAAACTCAAGCCCATTTTTCAGACCCTCCATGTGGATATTTATAACTTTGAGACGGGAATCCCGCGCGAGATGGCCTAATACATCGCTAACCGCGATATCCGATGTGTTGCCGGTATCAATCATAAGTCCTATGCCGGTGCAATACTGGGCAGCGCCGATATAGAAAGCACCCGTTTGGCAAGTAATGCCGATCGGTTTAAAGTAGTTGATAAATTTGATAAACGACGTGCAGCAGTGCTCAAAATTATTAACTATCCCCAGGGTGTTCGGTCCGAGTACCCTGATGTTATTTTTAGCGGACACCGCAAGGAGCTCTTCTTGCATTAACCTGCCCTGTTCGTCCCCGTCAGAAAAGCCCTGGGCTGTGATCATGACAATTCTCACCCCTTTAGCGGCGCACTGCCCAAAAAGCACCGGCACCGCGTCACGCGGCGCGCAAATCACCGCCAGGTCAGGTATTTCCGGCACGTCCAGCAGGGAGGTATAGGCTTGACGCCCCAAAATTATTCCTCCCTTGCGATTCACAGGGTAAATCCGCCCGCGGTAACCGAAATTAAGTAATACTTCCAGCGGGTTATTGCTTCCTTTACCCGAGCGGCCGGTCACGCCAACCAGCGCGATAGACTCCGGCGCGGTTAACTTTTGATAATCACTCTCCGGCAACATTTGAAGTAACCTCCTTAAATGCTTAAACAGGTATTCTTAACTTTTATCAATGATACCATTAATCCTCTGATCCGAAGAGAGCAGGTCTGCAATTTGTATGTCTTTGCGCAGCTCATCGGAGACGGCGATTTCGCGTCCCAGGGTAAACGAATAAAGTGTGCAGCGTGAGACGTTTATTTTCAGCAGGCGTTCAATCGCCAGGGCATAAAGGGAGAGTTGGAGGGTATAGCGTTCCAACAATATCTGCTCCGGATCAGTGTCACTATTCTCCATTCGGTCAGTGCTCATGGTCCGGAATGAATCGGTCTTATAGTCCAGAATTTCCGCGTGGGTTTCCTGCTCTTCGTCCCTGCTGAGCAAAACAACGTCGATCACCCCCTGAACCAGGATATTCGCCTGGTTCTCGAACGGAAAGGTTAACGTAAAAGGGATTTCGCGCAGTATTTGCTCGGCGCTAAAAAGTCGCCGGCCCAGTTGGGTATTTAGAAACTGAGCAATCTGTACGGGCTGAAGACAGTTTTCTTGCTCTGCACTGAGAATTTCCCGCTCTTCAAGCTTACTTAAGAATTCGCTGACGCAATTGATCTGTTCGGTCGGAGACAAGGTTGGCCAAGGGGTTGCCCATTCCTGAAAAGGAATGTGCTGCATCGCCGTATGCAAAGCCGTTCCCCGCTCCGCCGCTGTTAAGGCTTTAGCCGCTTGCAGAAATTTTGGCCGTTTCAGGGCATCAGAGCGTTGCCAAAGCGCCGCAAGCTGTGCCGCCTCCTCATTTGTCTGCCGGTTGGAGCGCCGTTTCAGTTCGCTGACACTGGTTTTCGCCGCTTGCCGCACCATATTGAGGTGTGGATAACGCCAACTTAGCCGACGGTTGACTTCCGTAAACCATTGCTCGACAGTTTGCTCTTCACCGGCATCTCCTGCTTTGTCAACCTTGGCGACCGTCTTCCTACTCGACGCTTGGTCGATGCCTTCGCCAAAGTCCTCCTCTGAATTTATATCGATACTCACTCCTACGTCTGTCTCTATGCGCTCATCAACATTTTCACCAGGATTTAAGGCAGCGTTCCCGTTCATGCTTGATGTTAAGCTCGGGTGTATCCGGATCTCCCAGCGTGAGTTGCTCTCCGGCAGATACAAGACCGGTTGTCCCTCCGCTTCACTGAAGAAATGTTCGGGATGGCGGGCCAGCGCCGGACCAATCCAATCCAGAAAGCACCTGGCACTCCGCAGTTGACCTTCCGGTAAGGCTGCTTCTTGCCATTCTGAAGTACGTTGCCATTTGAGAATTGCCTTAGCCAGGTTATCCACATTTCCATAGAGGAATAAGCGTTCTTTGGCCCGCGTTAGAGCAACATAAAGGATGCGTAACTCTTCAGCCAAAGATTCTTGCGCCAAACGTTGTTTGACCGCGTACTGGATCAAAGAGGGGTAGCGGACATTATTTTCGAGATCAAAGATTGGCATGCCCAGCCCTAATTTGGAGTGCAGCAGCATCTTTCCTTTGAAACTCCGGGTATTAAACGTTCGCCCCAGACCGACAACAAAAACAACCGGGAACTCCAAGCCCTTGCTGGCGTGAACCGTTAATATGCGGACAACGTCTTCCGTCTCTCCTAAAGCGCGCGCATTTCCCAGATCCTTGCCTTGCCCCTGGAAGCGATCCAAAAAGCGCAGAAAGCGGAATAAGCCGCGGTAGCGGGTTGCTTCAAAGCGACTGGCCCGGTCATAAAGTACCCGCAGATTAGCTTGCCGCTGCGCGCCTGCCGGCAGCGTGCCAACATAACTCAAGTACCCGGTCTCTTCATAGAGAGACCAGAGGGTATCCGCCAGAGATATCCGACGGGAGCGTGTTCGCCAGGTTTGGAGTTTGAGCCAAAAATCCGTGATTTTATCCTTCTGCGTTGGCGCAGCGGCTAATATCTCTTGCGCCTTTTCCAGCCGCTGCTCCAAGGATTCTGCATAGAGCCCTAATATTTGTTGAATAGTTTTGCTATTTTCCGGAGATAGACTTCCCTCGCTCAGACCCGCCCAAACGGCAAGAGTTAACGCTTCATAGAAATCCCCTTCGGGAAGTATCAGGCGAATCTTACCTAATTCACTCCCGTTCAGGCCAACGAGCGGCGAACGCAAAACGGCAGCCAAAGGAATATCCTGATGTGGATTATCGATGATTTTCAGAAGGGACAACATCGTTTCCACTTCACCGGCTCCAAAGTACCCGGTCGTCGTTTCGGCATAAACGGGGATGTCGGCATTTTGGAATTCTTCCACATAGATGGGTGCAACTGCTGAGTAGGAGCGCATCAAGATTACAATATCAGAGTATTGGACCGGTCGAAAATCCTGGAGTGTTTGATCATGAATCTGGAATTCCGACCCTTGTACCATACCCCGGATCCGTTCCCCAACCAGACGCGCTTCGAGGCGGGTCTTATCGAGATCTTCTGAGGAGAGGACATCTTCAGTTCCTATGGGCAAATCATCTTCCCTGTCCGCGGCATCTTCCGTGGCGGCGGATGTAGGATCGTCCTCATCTTTCCTTCCCTCATCCGGGGAGGGAATAGCCGGTTGGTTTTTGATGCTTTTGGGGTCAATCAGATGTAAAGTTATCGGTCCTTCAGCCGTGCGGATTTGTCCTTGTCCGGAAACAAAGGACGCGCCGTATTGTAAGGCCGCTTGATCGTCATAAGGGATTTCTCCTGCCCCTTTGGTCATAATCTGACGGAAGAGAAAATTAACCCCCTCCACAACTTCAAGACGACTGCGGAAATTGCGCTTCAGATCAATCACCATCTCCAGAGGAGACATGCTGTTCGGAATTCCAGGCTGCCAATGCGGCAGGGTGCTGTATTTGGCGAGAAATAAGCTGGGGTCGGCCATGCGAAAACGATAAATACTCTGCTTAATATCTCCCACCATAAAGAGATTGGGGGCCTCCCCTTGCCTTGATACCAATTGTAAAATACGTTCTTGAACAGGGTTGATATCCTGATATTCATCCACCAGCACTTCCGCGAAATTATCCTTTAACCCTTGCGCAAGCAAAGAAGCCTCGCCCTTTTCCTCCAGTAATCGAAGGGCGAAATGTTCCAAGTCGGTAAAATCTAAGACGTTGCGCTGCGCTTTTGCCGCCGCATAGGCTTGCGAAAAATCACTCGCTAAGCTGCCCAGCGTTTGGGCCATAGAACCCATCTCGCGCAGGGCAGGAAGCTGATCTTCAAGGGGATAAGCAAAGACCTCGTCGTTTAAAGAATTGAGTTTCTGCTTAGCCTCATCCCTGAGTTTCTTGCATTCTTCCTGTAACGACTTCCGGAAGGCTTCGTCGCGTGCCACAGTTTCGTCAACAGAGCTTTGCTTGGTTTTAGAGCGGATGGCCGGCAGCTTGGCATAATTGACGGCGGATTGGAAATGGGCTTCGACCTGAGCCCATTGACCATCTCCTAAGGCGCGGTTTAATAAGCGCACTCGCCTTAAGTCATCCTGTAAAGTCGCCGCGTAGAGGGCCGGTCCCCCCGGACGCCGGGCAATTTGTTCGGCCTGTTCAAGTAAGTTTAAACTTTCACTCACCAGGTCCAGGAGTCCTTGACGAACAGCTTGACCCCAAGCGCTCTGCATCAGGGATTCAAGATCATCCCACACATAGGCCCTATCAAGTTCACCCAGCCACACAGCCGGGTGGGGTTGACTGGAAGCAAACTCATCCAGACGCAAAATATATTCCATCAACGGTTGATCATCACGATCAGACCCGAAGGCATCGACGAGTTTCAAGAAGGCCCGGTCCACGTGTTCATACCTTGTTTCAAAGAGATCTTCAAGCACATCTTGACGCAGAAGGTCAGCCTCCGCCTGATCCGCAACCCGAAACGCCGGATCAAGTTCAAGCCGGTAAAAATACTTGCGGATTAACTCTAAACAGAAAGAATGCAGCGTCATAATGCTTGCCCGGTGAAGAAGGGTGCGCTGGCGGAGGAGACGCTCGACTTGATAAGTCTCTTGTTCATGAAATAAAGCGTCGTCTAAAGCCTTGCCGATCCGCTCCCGCATTTCATTGGCCGCTGCTTTCGTAAAGGTTACAACCAGAAAACGATCCACATCCTCCGGTTCTTCAGGATCCGTGATGCGCTGGATTAACCGTTCAACCAGCACGGCCGTTTTGCCTGAACCGGCTGCAGCCGCGACCAGGATTGTCCCTCGTAACGCGATGGCGGCGCGTTGTTCCGCTGTCCACTTGGGCTTATTCACCCAGATCTCCTCCTTTTGTCCGGGGGGCTTGCCTCTTGAACATACTCCGGGTCTAGCGAAGGTTTAACTCTCCGCCCTTTTTGTGAACTTCACAATTTCATACCACAGCACCGATGCTGCTGCAATACCTACAGCCATGAAGAACTGACTTGCAGACAAGGGGGAAAGTTTTACTACCCCACTAAGTGGTGTGTAGAGTATCAATAACAGACCCGCCATTGTACCGATGAATACACCCCACATCACCTTATCTCGAGCAAGACTCATCAT
>JQID01000134.1:0-12637 GCA_000770645.1 Desulfosporosinus sp. Tol-M | reverse complement strand
GAGTAAGAATCTTTTCCTCTGGACTTCTTGGTTGGCGTTCCATGATGTTACGCTCGGCAGGTTGACGTTCCAACACAATCGAGCAGGTGGGGTCAATAACCAGTTCCAGCAGCACAACGTGAACCGGCAATAACAACAAACTGACAGGACTGATATTTAGAAACGGCGCCAACAGTGCGGCAAAGGCAATAGGAATATGAATAGTAAACACATATCCCACTGCTTTTCTGATGTTGTCATATATTCTCCTGCCATCCCTAATTGTGTCAACAATAGTGGAAAAATTATCGTCCATCAAAATTAAATCAGCGGCTTCTCTCGATACCTCAGAGCCGCGCTTACCCATCGCAATACCAATGTCCGCATATTTAAGTGCCGGTGCATCGTTGACCCCATCACCCGTCATGGCAACAATTTCACCATTTTCCTTCAACGTTTTCACGATTCGCATTTTATGTTCGGGCACGACTCGGGAAAAGACACTGACCTCACGGACACGTTCACGCAGTTCATTATCGCTCATATGGTTAAGTTCCTCGCCCGTGATGATTTTCTCACTATTGGGAATACCAACCTGCTTGGCGATACTGCTGGCAGTGATCCCGTTATCACCGGTAATCATAACCACTCGAATGCCGGCCCTGGTGCATTTCCGGATATCTCCCGGCACCGATTCCCGGGGCGGATCAGCCAGCCCAATCAAGCCGCAGAATTTTAAAGTACAATCTGTAATAGCAGCAGGTATTTCCGACTTACTGTTAAGTTTCATAGTACCTACGGCAATGACCCGCAGGGCCTGTTTTGCCATCTCAGCTATTTTATCCGCTGCCTGACGCCGTTCTGTGTCAGTCATCCGGCAAATTGAGAGTATACTCTCTGCTGCCCCCTTGGCCGCAATAATTATCTCGCCTTCATGGTTCCAAACATGCCCCATCATTTTAAGATCATTGGTAAATGCATATTCTGTAATTAACTCGCCCCCAAAAAGATGGTCTTTGGCAATGCCAAGCTTTTCGCAGTGAGCAAGCATCGCTTTTTCCATTTGATCATAGGTTTCAGTCTCACAGCCAAGACCCATTATTTCGCATAATGTGAAGATGTCGCAATCCGCCGTCCAAGTCTCGCGCACAGTCATTTCATTCATAGTTATTGTACCGGTCTTATCAACACACAGTACGGTTACGGCCCCCAGCGTTTCCACTGAGGGAAGCTTGCGTACCAGCGACTGTTTTTTAGCAAGCCGCCAGGCGCCCATAGAGAGAAACACGGTTAGGATAACAGGAAATTCCTCCGGGATCATCGCCATTGCCAAAGTAATGCCGGCGAGGATACTTTCTACGATTCTGTCACTGAACACATGATCAGGGATATTAAAATAGGTAATTATGCTCACCAAGGCGAACAGGAAAGCTGCAACCACCGCACACAGCTTTACCAGCTTAGCGGTCTGTTTTTGTAAAGGGGTTGGGCTTTCGGGAGCAGATGCCAGATGAGCACCGATCTTGCCATATTCTGTTGCCGCGCCAATGTGCTTAATCCGGATTGTGGCACTACCCTGGGTAACTAACGTTCCCGCATAACAATAGTCCTTGCGCCAGTAATCGGTGTTGTTTTTAGCATTGTTGTCCATGGTGACTTTCCAAACGCCCTCGGCTTCACCCGTAAGAGTTGATTCATCTACACAAAGATCGCTTACTTTAACGACATCCCCATCAGCGGGAATTTTGACACCTTCCGTAATGATCATCAAATCGTTCGGCACCAGGTCTGCACTGGCAATTATTTGTTCTTCCCCATCCCGGATAACGGTGACATGCGGGGCGGATAAGTCTTTGAGGGCATTTAATGTTTTATCTGTTTTCCATTCTTGTATGACATCTATACTAATGATCCCAACCACAAATATAAGCATAATTGCACCGTCGCGCGGTTCCCCTAAAATAAAATAGATAATCGCAGCGACAATTAACAGCAGGAACATCGGCTCACCGATAATATGTATTACTTTACTGAAAAAGCTTTGCTTTTTCTCCGCTGTCAGTTCGTTTTTTCCAAACTGTCTCTGTAAGTTTTTAGCCTGCTCACCGGTCAAGCCTTGCAGTGGTAACAGGTTTGGTTGTTCTGTCATATAAGATACCTCCACATCCGCTTGTGTACCACGTTTTCCATTTAGTTTCCAGGAGAGCTCCGCTAAATGGAGCATTCTTTAAGAAGTATTTCCTATTGATAAACAAAGCTTACCTCTACTATATATTTATTTTTCTTATAAATCCACGCTTGACCATTCATTCTCACGCTGAAGTATTTTACTGGGGAATCACTTCGCGCTAAAGAATCGCACCGCGGCATCGATGACCAGCTCCATTCCGCCCGGAATCGTAATGCGGTGATCAGCGCCTTTGACTTCAGTCAGTCTCGCCCCAAACTGCTTGGCAAAGCGACGCGCGTCCGCCACCGGGGCGGTCTCGTCGGCATCGCCGTGGATCATCGCCAGCTCCGCCATATCCAGCCGGCAGAGTTTGAACAAGTCGTGCGCCGCAAGGTCGTCGTAGAATTCCCGCATGATCTTTAGAGGGCGAATATAGTCAAAATCCAAGGTGATGCAGCCTTGCGCGTTAAGCTGCGCATACTGCTCCGGCGTAGTGTGATTTCTAAACCTCGGCATGTCCACTGCCGCGCAGCGCAGGAAAGATTTCTTACCTGCGTGCGGACGTTTCGCCAAATAGATCAGATTAATGTACGCGCCGAAGCTGGACGAGAAGTAGGCGATCTCCGCTTCGGGCATAAGCTCACGTACATGAGCTTCGACTGAGGCCAGGTCGTTCAGACAGTTGAATATTCTAAACTGCTCACCGTCCGCCGGACTGTCGCCGTGGGCGGGAAAATCAAAGCCATACGTCCCTATACCGTGTTCCGGCAGCGCCGCTGCAACAGCCTGAGCGGTCGGACTTTCCTTGCTGCTCCCGAAACCATGGCTGATAATGACGGCCATTCTCTCGCCGCCGCTCAAATTATTCATGCACGGGATATCGTAACCGTTTAATCCGCTGATGTTTTCCTTTTTCATGGCACCCTCCCGCATCATTTTTCTTTCGACAAGTATAGCGCAAATCCTCAGGCACGGCAATTGTTTTAAATAGTGAATGCATCTCTCGCAAAATGACACCCGAAGATTGGAATAAGTATGGACCATTGAGCACAGGGGAGATGAAGGAAATGCACGATAAAAAATAAGCTTATCAAATACACCCCTGCCAGGGAGTAAATAAGCCCAAAAAAGAAAAATATTATCCGGCAAATTAATTATGCATTGTTGGTGATTATCAAGGGGTGCTGTTTTTCTCCTCAAACTTATCAATTAAGGGATAAAATATGGCGGTAGTCATTAGGCTAAGATATGCCGTGACAAAGCCAAAACACAGCATGGATAGTAGAAAACTTAGATTAAAGGAGACCCTATGCGCAGTCAGAAAAATTCCCAGACCGCACCAAAACCCTTGACAGAAAGGACAACTAAAGAGTTTTCTAAAGAAATACCCTTTTGAGTTAAGATAATTTCTTATACCTTTAAACAAAACAAAATCAAAGAGGAAGAATCGGATGCTTAAAGTTAACAGCATATTAAAAAGCATTACGCTTCACCTTGAATATTCTGGTATTGATCTAAGAGAATTCTAAACTGACTTATGGTTAGGGATACTTTTCCGCCATTATCATCTTTGATGATTACGCTGTCCGTATCAAATTCTACGGTTGGACAACAGCCTTTTTGACAAAGCGTCAGCTTGATTACACCCTTCATTGTGTTCAACTCCGTTTCGTTTTTTGAAAGTTTCCTATTTGTATTCTATAGACGTGGACGAGAGCTTGTTACACTTTTTTTCTCTCCCTTGAGTCATGAGAAAGAAAGCCCTTTACGTTTGAAACGTGAAGGGCTTTTTCTGTGGTGGTTTATCCGGATATGCTTCCAGAAAGTATATAACTGAAAGTTATACTTTCTGACTGGTATCAAAAAAGTAAATCCTCTGTTGTACTCCTTAAAGGTAGTGAGAATCCGCCTTTCTAAATTCCTTCTCCGGGATCTCCAAGAGCTGATCGAGGGTTTCTAATATTGTTGACTTGTCTTCAGGTATGCGGCCATTAACCCAAGCAAAATTTGAAAAATGGTCACTAAGTAATTCAAAAGGACCTTCTAAATGAGTAATCAATAGACGGGTTTCTTTTAAAGCTTCGTGGGGACTGAGCATCTGAAAGCGTCCTTGTTGAATGTCATCAGCAAGAGGGGTTCCGTTGTACGGGATAAAAGTGCGTAAGCGGACAAAGTCCGGGGTAAAAGCATTAAGCACACGGGCGCTTTCCAGGGCATGTTCCCGGGTTCGTTCACGTCCGCCAATCCCAATCAGGATGTATTCGCTCAGTTCAATTCCCGCTTCTCGAACCTTGAGTCCCTCTTCAATCATTTCTGAGGCGGTGAAGCCTTTTAGTATTCTGCTCAGAACTTCGTCATCTCCACTCTCCATTCCGGAGTGAATGCGCGTCAAGCCCGCTTCCTTCAGAAGACGTAACTCCTCTGGTTTTTTTAATTTTAAAATTTTAGCTGAGCCGTAGACCGTCATACGTTTCAAAAAGGGAAATAGTTCACGGGCATAATTAAGGATTTCCGCCAACTGGTCCGTTTTCATAACAATTGTGTTGCCATCCGGAAAGAAAATCGTCTGAACCAGATCGCCGTAATAATCGCGGGCCGTTAGCAGGTCCTCTTTAATGTCCGCAACAGGTCGGATCCGAAATTTTGTCCTTTTATACATCTTGCAAAAAGTACATTTATTATGAGGACAACCGATGGTTGCTTGTATCAGCAAGCTGTTGGCTTCACTGGGCGGGCGATAGACCGTTCCTTCGTAGCGCATATCAGGACTCCTCTCACTTAAAGTGTTTCCTCCCTCGTTAACAGTTATTTTATCACACCCGGGACAGTTCTTCCATAGCTCGCTCCGCGCTATGGAGCAAGGGTTTCTCCGTCATTTAGTCCTGTTTTTAGAACTAATTATCCGTTAGCGAACTCGCTTACGCTAAAGCTGAACATCGAGGCTTCAGATGGGGGCTCTACCCCACCTGAAGTTACGAAGAACCTTGAAAACTTAATAAAGGACTAACAAGTTTTATGTCGAATAAAAGTATTACTGACCTCTATGATTTGGAAGGAGAAAAAATGGCCAAAATTAAAATGAATGTCCCCTTGGTAGAAATGGATGGGGACGAAATGACCCGCATTATTTGGAAATGGATTAAAGAATTATTAATAGAACCCTATATTGACCTTAAAACTGAGTATTATGATTTGAGCTTACAGAAAAGAGATGCGTCTAATGACCAAATTACAACTGATTCAGCCCTTGCTGCCATAAAATATGGCGTGGCGGTAAAATGTGCCACTATCACACCCAATGCTCAAAGGATCTCAGAATATAACCTTAAAGAAATGTGGAAAAGCCCTAACGGCACTATCCGTTCAATTCTTGACGGAACTGTTTTTAGAGCGCCGATAATTGTTAACAACATTAAACCATTTATCCGCACCTGGAAAAAACCTATCACGATTGCCAGACACGCCTATGGTGATATCTACAAGGACGTTGAATATCGGGTAGAGGGCCCAGGCAAAGCTGAGCTTGTTTTTAGCGGAGAGAACGGCGAAGCTCGCCAGACCATTTTTGATTTTATGGGCAAAGGAATTATTCTCGGGATGCACAATATTGATAAATCCATAGCCAGCTTTGCCCGGACTTGCTTCAATTATGCCCTCGACACAAAACAGGATCTGTGGTTCGCAACTAAGGACACTATTTCTAAAAAATATGATCATACCTTTAAAGATATTTTCCAGGATATTTACGACCAAGAGTACAAGTTCAAGTTTAAAGAAGCCAAAATTGAATACTTATACACTCTAATCGACGACGCCGTTGCCCGAGTTATCCGATCAGAAGGCGGTTTTATCTGGGCCTGCAAGAATTACGACGGCGATGTCATGTCCGACATGGTTGCCACTGCTTTTGGCAGCTTGGCCATGATGACTTCTGTGTTGGTATCTCCAAACGGTTATTATGAATTTGAGGCGGCTCACGGTACGGTCACAAGGCATTATTATAAACACCTCCAAGGAGAGGAAACTTCCACCAATTCCATGGCCACCATTTTTGCCTGGAGCGGGGCTTTGCGTAAACGCGCTGAACTTGATGGAATTACAGAACTTGCGGAATTTGCCGGGAAGCTAGAAGCGGCTTCCATTAAGACTATTGAAGAAGGGGTCATGACCAAGGATTTAGCAGAACTGTCTGAGGTAACCAATAAGAAGGTCGTTAATACACGCAACTTCCTGGTTGAAATCAAACAACGGTTAGACGAAAGTCCGGAGGATCGGTAATCCATAATATACAAGAATAATAATAATCGCAATCGTAATGGCCAATTTGAATAACTTTTTAAGGAAAAACCCCACGGCAACAATCGCTAAAACTACGATCAGTATTTCTTGCGACTCTAGCCCTGCAAATAAATTCATTTTATACCCCCTGCTTGCGGACATTTTATCAAATAAATGTCCGCATTTTTCTATTTTGGGCAATCAATATATAAAAATAAGATTTAATTTAATAAATATTGGCTGATATAGTTAGTGGCTACGAACATGATTAGGATCGTAAGGAGAACTTTAATCACTCTATCCGGCAGAAACTTCTGTAAACGGGCGCCCACATAAGTACCCAACAGGCCTCCTACTCCAAAGAGAACACCCAGCATCCAGTCCGGGATCACTGCCGCACCGTCGGCAATACCTGATACAGCCAGGATGTAATAATACATGACTCCGGCAATGGAAGTGATAAAAGTGCACGCCAAAGCTGCCCCGGCCACGGTATAAATAGGTAATCCGAGCACAGCCACACAGAAGGGTGCAATAATGGAACCACCGCCAATACCGTAAATGCCGCCGATTAGACCTACAATAAAGGATATCGCCAGGATGGACAGCGTGCCGAAAGAATAAGTTTCACCCCAGAATTCGTATTCAATCCTTTTCCCGGAAATAAATTTGGTTTTTACCACTGCCTCGGCGGGCAGGCCGGCCGCAATTCGGCGGAAATTCTCTACTTTGAGCTTTACCACCTGTTCGGCGAACTTATCCTGCATCACTTTATTTCGCTCTTTGACTTTTTTATTCCAGCCCATCACATCTGAGAGCATCCGGTAACCAAATAATAAGAACACCAACCCCACAAAGAATTTAAAAGTTTTGGGATCCGGCAAGTAGCGAATACGAATCCAGGCTCCGAAAAAGGCCGCCGGTAGGGTTCCAATGACCACCGACCATGTGAGGGGCCAGACCATACGTCCTTCTTTGATAAAGCGGTACAAACCGCCAGGAATGGCAACAATGTTGTAAATCAGGTTGGTGGGACTTACCGAAGGGCTCGTATAATGCAATACACTCATTTGAAAGGGCAATAACAAAAACGCCCCGGAAACACCGGCAGATGCCGTCAATGAGGATATTAATAAGGCCGCCATTGGCGGAATAATGGGTAATACATCGACACCGGAAACAGGAAAATGCATAGGATTAGCTCCTCAACCCTATTTTAATTCCACGCTGTTTTTAGAATTTACAGTAAAGAACTCCCCTTTTTTCATGGCGATATGCCCGGAAACGTAAGGATTACCTTCAACCGTCAAATAGACTTTGTCAACGCCATAATACGTTCCGATTGTATTAGTAATACTTTGTAAAATCAAGCTTTCATAGCCGGAACCTGCATTCATTTCGCTCAGCAACTCTTTAGTGAAATCTATATAAACCACGTTGTCCGTATTTAAAAATAGACTTTTAATTTTAACATTAGGACCCAACACCTTGGCTAAACCGCCTTTAGGCAAATCTTTAAACGTATTTTCGAATACAGTTTTTGTAATGTCATTAGTCTTAAAGGAAAGCTGCCTATTTACATAATAAAGCTTATCGACATTGGCATTTGGATAATAAAATCTGACAGTTTGCACAAATGGAACATTGGTCTCCAGTTTGCTTAAAGTAGAAGAAACCTCAAATCCATTTGAGATGTAAACTGATTTCACAAGACCAATATTGGGTGCATAATAATCCTGGGTTTTACCTTCTTTCCCCTCTGTCGTAACCTCCAGCGTTTGATAAGTACCCATGGGAGTAGTAACATTCGCTTCCAGATTAGTAATGGAACGTTTTCTGCCATCCGCCAGGGTCCAGCCGGTTCCCAGCGTTAAGGGTTCTTTTAAGAGAATTTCCACATTACTGCCAGGGACTTGGGTGAAATTCTCCCTATAATAACATTCCCCTTTAGATAGAAGTATTCTTAGCTCGCCATCTTTATTTTCCAGAACCTTCACCATTTCCGTACCACCGTTATTAGATCTTAGCTGAACACGGTTCCCCGATATATAATCTATGAAGACAGTGAAAGAGGCGTACTCATTTCCTTGACCCTCGTACACATACTTTACGTTTTCTTGATAAGCATAGTAATCCTTGATAGTATGTTGTTCGGCCTTAGTATCCGGAGAAGTTGATTTATTCTCCTCACCAGGCTTCACCTTTGCGCAACTGCTTAGAAGAACAAGGGATAAGAGTAAACTAAATATTATGAGAAGCTTTTTCATAACTTACCTCCTGCATTTTTTATATTATTATACCACTCTTTAGATTAATTACTCAGTTTTACTCAAAGAGAAACGCCGTCAAAGACCGTCCGCCTTCTCCCGGAATAAAGACAAAAACTAACCCATAGGATATATGAGGTAGTTTTTGTGAGGGGGTGGTTGGGATTAGAGCGAGGGAGTTGGGCCTGGACTTTGGTACCCTGCCTACCGGCAAATTCAATGCCATAACCGATGTGCCCGGCGTCACTGTGGGTCACGTCAGTCTGATCCGGGGTCAGGGCAGGCTTATCCCCGGCCAGGGACCAGTTCGCACCGGGATCACCGCAATCCTGCCACATGGCGGTAACTTGTACACCCGGAAATGTCCGGCGGCAGTGTTCCCGTTCAACGGATACGGCAAGTCTATCGGCATGATGTATATAGAGGAACTGGGGATTTGTGAAAACCCGATTTTAATCACCAATTCGCTGAGCGTTGGAGCAGCTTTAGAGGGCGGAATTGACTGGGTGCTCCAACACAACCCTGGAGTGGGTATCTCGGAACGGACCCCGAATATTTCGGTATATGAATGTGACGATGGGTATTTAAATGATATCAGAGGCAGGCATGTGCATCCGGAACATGCCTGGCAGGCTATCGCCACAGCCACCGGCGGGCAGGTTCCGGAGGGCAACGTCGGAGCAGGTGTCGGAATGAGTACCTTTGCTTACAAGTCCGGGGTAGGTACCTGTTCCCGCATCGTGAATAACAGCCTGGGAACCTGGACTTTAGGGGTGTTAATGGTCTGCAATTTTGGTCAGCGCAAAGATTTAATAATAAAGGGCATCCCCTTTGGTCGCATGTTTCCGGTAAAAGAAAATGAAACGCCGTCGAACGGCAACTCAAATATTACTATTATTGCCACCGATGCTCCCCTGACCTGCTCCCAGTTAAAATGCCTGGCTAAAAGACCTCAGTTGGGATTAAGCAGAGTGGGCGGTATCAGTCGCTGGGGCAGCGGGGATATTGACATGGTTATTTCCAACTATCCCTGGATTCATCCCAAAGCACAACCCCAAATCATGGACAACGCAATGTTTCTCGACCCCTTCATCGAGGCGGTAGTTGATGCCTCCGAGGAGGCCTGTCTAAATGCTTTGTTCCAGGCCAAAACCATGATCGGCGTGGATAATCATGTCCGGAAGAAACTCCCGGTAGAGCAGATTATGGCTTGTCTAAGATAAAGATAGATTCCCTATTTTCTTTCATCAGGTTTTCTCGCCTCAATCGTTTCCCGAATCACTTCGGCCTGCAAATCGATAACTTCTCCATAGGTGTATGGCCTCGTTCTGAGTTCACTTGATCTTCTTCTCCTCAAGTAATAGCGGTAGATTCCAAACAAACTCCCCGCCGCCGCTGCTATTAAAATAAAGCCAAAGGAAAATATTACAGCCGTAACGATGATTACCAGAAGAACCAGGGACCATATAACTGTATAAAGTATCTGCATTACACAATCCTCCTTAACCCGCAAATTAATGGGCAACTGCCCTTTCCTAAGTAAAGAAAAGGCCACTCAATAAGTGAGTGGCCATTCATTAATAATTGAATCCCACAAAGTTCCTCCAGAATTAATGGATACACGGCTCGAGATTAATCTTTAACCAATCAAAAACATCGTAAGGCGGGTAACTAATCTGGACAAATCCTCCACTAGTTCTATAGACACCCAACTTGGGTCAATCTGAAAACGGCCTTTTCAAAGTAGAAACGTTTAGGTTGTTCAATCACCCGAATTCTGACTCGATTTTTAGCTTGCCAACTACCGGAAAGGTAAACTCAACTCAGACTGACTGGAAGGAACTTTGCGGGAAATTTTTCTTTCTGAACGATAAAAACCACCCTTCTAGGTGGCTCCAATTCTCGAAATTCAGCATTGACTCATCTGATTGCAATGCTTAAACCTTCGAAGAATCGAAACTTTACCTAGCACGCGACCAAAAAGTTCATGATAACCTGAATCTAATGCAATTAAGTGGTTCTATCTTTATTATAACAGAGTCTAATTTTTTGTCAAGTGATATCACCAAATATTTTCGCAGATCAACAGCTATCCCTCTTTACGCCAGCAGTTTTATCGCAGCATGCATAAAGATTTTCATACCGTTCAGGAGGGCATCTTCATCAATCATAAAGCACGGGTGATGATGCGGGTAAACATATCCTTTCTCTTTGTTCCCTCCGCCTATGAAGAAAAACGCGCCGGAGGCTTTTTGCATATACGCCGAAAAATCTTCCGCACCCATGCTGGGGCGGACAAACTCCAGCGCCGCATCCCCCATGACTTCACGCACTGTCTTTTCTAAAACTCGAACGACACGCTCATCATTAATCACCTGTCCGTAACCTTGAATAACTTTCAAATCATAGTCCGCCCCGTGAGCGGACGTAACCCCTCTGACTATTCGCTCGAGCAAGAGCGGAACCTCTTGGCGCAGCTTGGAATTCAATGTGCGAATCGTGCCGTCTATTTGGACTTGGTTTGGCATAATGTTATTAGTTGTGCCGCCCACAAACCGACACACCGAGATTACGACCTGATCAAAGGGATCAATGTTTCGCGCAACGATATGCTGCAAGTTAACTACCACTTCTGCACCAATTAAAATGGCATCAATCGTTTGATGGGGTATCGCTCCGTGTCCCCCTTTCCCTTTAATTGTGAGATAAAATGAATCTGGCGAAGCCATCATTGGACCATAAGTGAGACCTATTTTACCAATTTCTAAAGGTACCCATACATGCCCGCCAATAATCGCGTCTACTCCTTCCATCACCCCGGCTTGAATAAGTTCTTCAGCCCCTCCGGGGGGGAATGATTCCTCGGCATGCTGAAAGATGAAGCGTAGTTCCCCTTTGATATCTTCTTGCATACCACAGAAAATCTTTGCCACTCCCAAGAGCATAGCAATATGAGCATCGTGCCCACAAGCATGCATCACTCCGGGGTTTTGGGAAGCATAAGCTAACGTAGTTTCCTCTTGAATCGGCAGAGCATCCATATCAGCCCTGATGGCGATCACCTTACCTGGTTTCTTTCCAATCAGGCGTGCCAGCACGCCGGTCTTTGTAGGCCGAGTCACCTCAAGATTTCCAAAGGTCAGGAGCGTATGATAAATAAACCGGGCGGTTTCTCTCTCCTGATAAGATACTTCCGGATTCCGGTGCAGGTGACGTCTCCAAAAGATTACTTGATCCTTTATTGAATCTACCAAGAAATTCAAGTCGCCAATCATGCTTATTAGACTCCTTATGTTGATAAATCACTGTTTGGATAAGTCGGCAGAAGAAAAAGCCACTCAATAAGTGGCCTTAAACTCTAAATAAATCCCGCAAAGTTCCTCGAGAATTAATGAATCCACGACTCTCTTAAACCTGGCGTTACCGAACAGTCATTTACCGGAGTGGAAAGGCTAGCAGTTAAAGCACCTTACAACTAAGCCAACAATACTAGGCAAATCACACGTTCTGAGAAATTAAACCTCAAAAGCAACTTCAAGTAAGGAAACTAATCTGGACTAATCCTTCACTGGTTCTGTTGACAACCAACCGGGGGCAGTCTGAAAACAGCCTATTCAACTTGAAGAGAAGGGTTAGTACTCAAATCACCCGAATTTTGAGCTCAATTTCCCAGCTTAATAAACCGCCGACCACTCAGGAAGACTTAACTGGGAGGAACTTCGCGGGAAATCCTTCTTTCTAAACAACAAAAACCACCCTCTAGGCGGCTCCAAATCTCCGAAATTCAGCATTGTCTCAACTGATTGCATTGCTTAAACTTTCGAATGAATCGAAACTTTACCTAGCACGCGACCAACAAGTTCTGGATAACTGAATCTATTGCGTTTAATTAATTCTGATTTTATTATAAACATAATCAGCTCATTGTCAAGAGTCCAAAAAA
>JQID01000203.1 GCA_000770645.1 Desulfosporosinus sp. Tol-M | reverse complement strand
GGCGGTGGCGGCGGCAGCTCCAGACGTTGGTAATTTTATTGTTATTAAAGGGGAGAGGAGTATATGCGATTATTCATTGGGGTTGATCTACCTGCTGAGATCAAACAGACGCTACTTAAATTCCAGTCCGAATTAAGAGATCGTGGCGTTAAGGGGTCCTGGAAATCAATGAATAATTTTCATATAACCTTAGAATTCCTGGGGGAATTAGAACCCGATAAGCTTTCGGTTCTGTCAGAAACCCTGACGAAAGCAGCCGGCAACTCCAGACCGTTTGGCTTAATCATTGGAGGAATGGGGGCATTTCCCTCACTGAAAAGGCCTCATACCTTATGGACGGCGGTAAGCGGAAGTTTAACTGAACTGAATCGATTAAGGGATAAACTCCATCATGAACTCAAAACTAAAGGCTTTGAACTGGATGAACGACAGTTTAAGCCCCATATAACCCTGGCCTCTCGTCCGAAACTGGACAAGATTGATTTTTCTGTTGTCCGCAATAAGGCATTAGGTGAGTACATGGTTGCAGAGCTCGTTTTATTTGAGAGTAGGATAATAAGCGGCAAAAGAGTCTACATCGATTTATTTAGAGCAGGCTTTGAAAAGGGGAACCTCGCGTGATTTTTTTGAGCTAAAAACAAAGTGACAGGCACATCCTGTCACGCATTAATATTGAAAGAAGATAAGTAGCATAATCTTGATCAAAGATATTAAGCTTATGAAAAATAGTATGGCTTAAGATAGAACAGGTAAAAGCTCGGATTAGGTTATGGAAAAGAAAGAAGCTTAATGAAATCCCTCCCATTCAGCCAGCAAAATCTCTGCTGTTTTAGAGGTTAAATCTATGCAGGCCCCATTGCCAATACTTTGGATGAGGGGGCGCTTTTTTCTGATAACCCGGCAACAGGTTGCGCCAAATGCCATTTTAAACTGGTCGTGGAGCTGCTGAGGTAATTTAGAACCGGCCGGATGAGGATGATATCGATTCATAATCCCAGCGGCCATTACCATTCCCGTGAGGGCACCACAGGTACAGCCACTGCCGATTCCACCACCGAACAGACCGGCAGCAGCCAAAATATCGGGGTCGAGAGAGATATCCCAAATTTTGCTTGCGGCCACCAGTACGGCCTGACAACAGTTATTCCCAGACTTCATCTCTTCCTGAACTATTTGTGTTGCTTTGGACTTTGACATCGGCTAATTCTCCTTTAACTCGATAGTGTAACCAGGCACTTCCTCCATAAAGACTACACAGACTTACCAGAAAAACAAACAACAAGGATGCTGAGATAGCTGTGCTTGCCGGAACCTGATACATGCCCAGCATTGCCACATAGGCACCTTCCCTTAACCCATAACCGTTTATTCCCAATGGTAACATCGCTGCTACAGATATTACCGGGATTACATACAGTAGATCCCACCAGGCTAGAGCAGTCAATTCCAGAGCCCGAAAAATACAGTAGTTAACCAATACTACCGCCAATTGGAACGCCACAGACAGGATTCCTACCCTGACCAATCTGCCCGGTTGATGTTTGAGTTTTTGACCATGTCTTGCCATTTTCCTTAAAAAAGAGGTTATTTTACCCTTCCTGTTTTCTGCCCAACGGGGGAATATCCCCAGACAGATTAAGCCCAGCAACCCCAAACTCACGACAATTAAGCTTATGAATAATATAATTGCTGATATTACAATCCGGTTATCCGGCCTGTTGACAAAGGCCGCGGCCACCAGACCGGTTAAGGCCAAACCGGTCGTGGCTAAAATCCTTTCCACAATAACCGAGGTAGCAGCGCCGGAATTATCCCGGGCAACTTTACCGACCCACCAAATTCTCAGCCCATCGCCACCGATACTGGAAGGTAAAAAATTGTTAAAAAATAATCCTGCCCAATAAGCCTTCCAGAGTTCATTCCATGCCAGGCGGATATTTTGCGCATCCAGCACCAGTTGCCATTTCCTTACACTGATAATCATGGAAATAACAATCGCGGCTACCGCTGCCAGAATCCATTCCGGTTCGAGCCGGCTCCAGACCTGGGCCAAATCTTTCCAGTCTGTCAGGAAAAAAAGCCATGCCAGTAGCCCGGCTGAAATAATCGTCCGGGCTACAGTCTTCCAGTTTAATCTGTGTATGACCTTTCCAATCCACATCTTCATGCCAACCTTCATTGCATTCTAAACCTTGCCACTTAAAATACTTGTAACTGCACAAAGGCAAGAAATCGTCAAGTATGAGGCGGGACTATGGGTCAAGCTTATTTCCCGAGTGGTAGAGAAGCATTTCCAGCCCATCCACCTCTAATATACATTTGATTCGGTAATTTGTCTATAAGTTATTCAAAAGGAGTGATAATAATTCATTAAATTATAATTATGTGATTACTTAACTTATCTGATTGATTTGCTTTCTTCTTTGAATCTTAAACAATTATTGACAGGAAGTACCGATGAACATGATAAAACAGCATCTGCTAGGATATTGCATTAATTTTGTTTATATAATATAATAATTATACATAATCAAAAGGTATTAGTTATTTAATGATACGTTTTAGAACTTGGTCATGGCATTACATATTAAAGCATTTAGAAGGAAACTGATTTAAAAACAGGAGAGAAAGCGAGATGGTGTGTTGAATTCGCTAACAAACCGTCAAGGTGATTCGGTGGAGGGCTGCCAAACAATCCTGAGGGAAGGTAATTGGAGGGTTGCCGATGGCCCAACTTCGACAGTTTTGAAAAAGAGGTGATGTGAAGGAGAATGGCGTGACCTGCTGACAGGTCTATTAGCCCCATGCTTATACTGGTAAAAAGGAGGGTGAGTGTAGTAAAAAGCTTACTGAGTAGTTACATAGTGAAAATACTGGTATTGTTAGCAGTGTCGGCATTATATTTTTTTGTTCCGGTAATTAAAATTAATGTCAACCAAGGTTTTTTCATCCTCAGCAATATGGATGTAGATTTAGTCAGGGGTTATATTTTGGGCTTTGGTATTTGGGCCCCGATAGTGTCTTTTCTGCTGATGATTTTTCAATCTGTTATAGCACCATTGCCCGCTTTTCTTATCACTTTTGCAAACGCCGGTTTGTTTGGTTGGGTTTACGGTGCGATTCTTTCGTGGTCGAGTGCTATGGTAGGGGCAGGGTTGTGTTTTTATATTGCAAGGTTTTTTGGAAGAGGAGCAGTAGAGAAACTGACCTCCCGTACAGCTTTGGAAAATGTCGATCAATTTTTCAAGCAATATGGAAAATACGCGATCATAATAGCCCGATTACTTCCATTTATCTCTTTTGACATTGTAAGTTATGCAGCAGGTTTAACCTCTATGGGATTTTGGCCATTCTTTATCGCTACAGGTATTGGACAACTGCCGGCAACTATTGTTTATTCCTATATTGGAGGTATGTTAACCGGTACTACTAAGACGTTTGTATTTGGGTTATTAATATTATTTGCTGTTAGCGTATTTATTGTGCTAATTAAGCAACTTTGGAAAGATAAGAACGAGGAGGTTAAAAAAAGTGCTTAAAAAAAAGTTCATCTGTATAGGGACGCTTTTATTAGCTTTAATGTTAATAATAAGCGCATGTGGAACCTTGTCGCAGAAACCTCCGAATTCTGCAGACACAAGTCAAACTGTACTTGAAGCTGATCTTTCGGTCTACAAAAATGGCGATATATTTATTACTCCCCAGCAACTTAAAAAGAAGCTGGGAGAGAAGTCTGTAATATTGTTTGATACAAGCAAGCCGGATGTTTATGAAAAGGGACATATACCGGGAGCAATTGGAATCGGCTTTCATGGACTTTCAAAAATAGTCGGTAAACCAGGAGATCCTCTTTGGGGAACTACTTTGGACAAAGAAGAACTTACTAAAAAACTTGAGTCATACGGCGTGACTAACAACACACTTGTGGTATTTACGTCAAATGTGCTTCCTGGGCCGGGTTCTGATGGAAGAAATGTCTGGCAACTCAGAATGGCTGGGCTTGACAATGTTAAGCTTTTATACGGAGGGAATCCCTATTGGAAAGAACTGGGCTATGAAATGAACAAAGAATCCTCACCAAAGCCCACTCCAGTTGCAGGGCTTACTCTTAAAGAATTTGATAAAAGCTACTCAGCAGACAAGGCTTATGTGGCTGCAAACCTTGGCAAAACAGTAATTATAGATGTTAGATCAGATAAGGAATATAAAGGAAGCCAGGACTCGGGAGAAGCCAGAGGAGGGCATATTCAGGGAGCAAAGCACCTCTTATGGTCATCAATACTTAATGAAAATGCAACTCCAAAATCCCCTGAAGTAATAGCGAAGATGATGGCGGATTTGGGAGTAAGTCCTCAAGACGATTTTGTAGTTTACTGAACTATGGGAATAAGATCAGGCTATTTTAGTCTGGCCCTCAGAGCCGTTGGCTTTGATAAAGTTAGAAACTACGAAGCATCTATTTACGAGTGGTCAGCAGATCCAAATATGCCCATGGAATAAAATCATAACGGAACAAAAGGGGGATGTGTCCAATTCGGCACACGTCCCCCTTCGTAATCTAAAGGATGTTAAGTTGTCATACTGCGGTTAAGCAGGTTGTTGCTCTTGCGGCTTATTTTCCTTATAGCAGCCATTCATACCGAACACTTGGTGGTTATTTCTACCTGCGTTGCTGCGTGTAAATGGGAGTTTAAAGAAGGCATCTTGACAATACCTATAGGAATAGTATATATTTAGTATGTGGATTTCATTTATTTGCAGAATAATATAGACAACGAGGTGTATCTAATGCCCATCAAAATACCCGATGATCTACCTGCAACTGAAGTATTAAGTAATGAAAATATATTTATTATACACGAAAACCGGGCTAACAGGCAGGATATTCGTCCCTTAAAAATCGTGATTTTGAATCTAATGCCGGAAAAAATTATTACGGAAATTCAAATATTGCGTTTGCTTGGGAACTCAGCTTTACAGGTGGATATTATACTTTTGCATCCTCGAACCCATAGTTCTAAGAATACTTCGGAAGAGCATCTGTTCAAGTTTTACAATACTTTTAATGAGATTATTGAAGAAAAATTTGACGGCATGATAATAACGGGAGCTCCGTTAGAGTTACTGGGCTTTGAAGAAATCGATTTTTGGGAAGAATTACAGGAAATAATGGATTGGAGCCTTAGCCATGTATTTTCCACCTTTTATATCTGCATGGCTGCTCAGGCAGGATTATACTATCATTTTGGCATACCAAAATATACGTTGGACAAAAAGATGTTTGGTGTCTTTCCTCATACTATAAACAAAAAAAATGTCCAACTTTTGTGTGGTTTTGACGATGAGTTTTTTGTGCCACATTCTCGCTATACAGAAGTGAAAAGAGATGATATTGAACAGATCCCTGAACTGGAAATATTGTCTGAGTCTAAAGAAGCCGGTGTTTATATCGTAGCCACCCGGGATGGAAGACAGATATTTGTAACCGGGCACTCGGAATATGATCCACTTAGTTTAAAAAGTGAATATAAACGCGATTTAAATAGAGGTCTGGAAATTGACGTACCAAAAAATTATTTTCCCGGCGATGATCCCAACCAGCCTCCGATTGTGCGGTGGCGAGGACATGCCAACCTACTTTTTTCCAACTGGTTGAACTACCATGTCTACCAGGAAACCCCCTATGATCTGAATGAAAAATTCTTTTTATGAAATTGATTCAAGTATGTGAAGTAAACTCGTTCAACTAAAGTTGAATATCGAGTCTTCGGTGGGGACTCTACCCCCACCGAAGCAGAATAAGGTATACCACCCCCACTTGTAGAAGTGGGAGATTTGGATAAATAGGGAGATAATAATGAGTAAAATTTCTGAGCAGCAAATCCATTTTCTGGTTGAAGCTATTGAAGCAAGCTACCCAAAAAATCAGCTGGCAATTCCTTTGGAATTTGTTTCACAACCAAAACGAGAATTAATTATCAAGGTAATCTTTATTTTGCGGGAACTATTGTTTCTGGAATATTTTGGGCAACGGCAACTGATTAGTACGACGATTAAATACCATATAGGCGATCTGCTGATTAACGTTCATAAGATACTGCATGAACAAATGGTTTTGGCTTTGACGTATCAGGCCATTGAGAAGAATAGTCCTTTAGATAATATCAATGAAAAGGTAAATGAAATTATTTTTTTGTTTTTAAGCAAAATTCCCGAACTGAGATGTATGATTGAACTGGATATACAAGCTGCTTTTAACGGTGATCCCGCTGCAACAGATAAGAATGAAATAATATATTCTTACCCAGGGGTTTTTGCTGTTAGTATATATCGGTTGGCTCATGAATTGCAGTTGCTTTCGCTCCCCTTAATTCCAAGGATTATGACTGAATATGCCCACAGCGTTACAGGAATTGACATTCACCCTGGCGCTACCATTGGCAAGTACTTCTTTATAGATCACGGCACTGGAGTGGTTATCGGTGAAACGACTACTATCGGCAATAATGTTAAAATCTATCAGGGGGTTACGCTGGGGGCGTTATCAACCCGTGAGGGGCAGAAACTACGGGGGGTAAAACGCCATCCTACTATTGAGGATGACGTTACTATATATTCCGGTACTTCCATCTTGGGCGGTGAAACAGTTATAGGTAAAGGTGCGGTGATCGGCAGTAATGTTTTTTTAACAAAATCAGTACCTGCCAAAACAAAAGTTAGTGTTAAAATCCCGGAGCTGATGTATAAAGGTCGCATTAATAAGGAATCTGACCCCGAATATATGGTCCTTGATATTTAGGATTATCCTTCATGGAGGGCGACCAGTCGAGGTTGTATATTTTTGAGCATAAGGAAAAGCTGTATTGACTTACTAAAGAATATAATTTTGATTAATATTTTTTCGGAGGAATATAAATGAAATTCTCAACAAAAGGCAGATATGCGCTGCGCGTTATGGTTGAGTTGGCGCAGCATGGTAAAGATGAATATATTCCACTCAAATTAATATCCGAGCGTCAGGAAATTTCGATGAAGTATCTTGAAATGATTATTGCGATTCTCCATAGAGCGGGATTCGTATTGAGTCATCGAGGAAAAGACGGTGGTTATAAACTTGCTAAAGCCGCAAATGAATATACAGTTGGTTCTGTGCTGAAACTTGCAGAAGGAAGTCTTGCTCCTGTTGCCTGTCTCGATAATAAAATAATTACTTGTAAAAGAGCCAACCACTGTATAACGCTTCCAATGTGGCAAAAGCTTGATAAATTGATTGACGATTATCTTGAAAGCGTTACAATTGAGGATTTGTTACTTCAGCAAAATCAGTTTCTCGGAAACGATTATTACATTTAAATTATAAAATCCATTATGCTCTGTTCACAAACGCAATAGGATATCTTACCGCCATAATCCTATTGACAGTGAAAGTTTTATATATTATATTCCTACAAAAATGATAGGAAATATAATCTTTGAAGGAGGTTGATGTAAATAAAAACAATTATAAAACCATTACAAAATATGGAAGCCAATGATGTGTTTTAATAAACCATCTGATGAATTAAATAATTTTGAGAAAGGGTTTTTTAAAATGGCAAATACAAATTATAAATTTGAAACACTCCAACTTCATGTCGGACAGGAGAAGCCTGATAGTGCAACCGATGCAAGGGCAGTACCGATTTATGCTACAACCTCTTATGTATTTAAGGACAGTGCACAGGCGGCAGGCAGATTTGCTTTAACCGAGGGCGGCAATATTTATACAAGACTGATGAACCCAACTTCCGATGTATTTGAACAGAGAATGGCCGCACTTGAAGGCGGCGTTGCAGCATTGGCAACCGCTTCCGGAGCTGCGGCAATAACCTATGCCATTCAGAATATTGCAAAATCAGGGGACCATATTGTTTCCGCCAAAACAATTTACGGCGGGACATATAATTTTTTTGCTAATACTCTGGCCGACACTGGAATTGAAACTACCTTTGTTGACGGCAGTGATGTAAGCAATTTTGTGAATACAATCAAACCAAACACAAAGGTAATCTTCATTGAAAGTTTTGGGAATCCTAATTGCGACATTATTGACATTGATGCAGTCGCAGACGTCGCTCATAAGAATGGTATCCCCCTGATCATTGACAACACCTTTGCGACCCCTTATCTATTGCGTCCCATTGAACATGGTGCAGATATAGTTGTTCATTCGGCAACCAAATTTATTGGCGGTCACGGTACAGTCCTGGGTGGTGTCATTATCGACAGCGGTAAATTCAATTGGGCGCAGAACGATAAGTTTCCTGGGCTCTCAAAGCCCAATTCCAGTTATCACGGTATTGTCTTCACCGAAGCAGTCGGAAATCTTGCCTATATAATTAAAATCCGTACAACCCTGATGAGAGATACCGGCGCAATCGTTTCTCCGTTCAATTCCTTCCTGTTGCTTCAGGGGCTGGAAACTCTTTCACTGCGTGTTGAACGGCATGTTGAGAATGCGCTTAAGGTTGTAGAGTATCTAAAAAACCACCCGCAAGTTGAAAAGGTGAATCATCCCCTGCTTTCCGATCATCGTGGCCATGAACTTTATAGTAAATATTTTCCGAACGGAGCAGGCTCTATTTTTACCTTTGAAATAAAAGGTGGTTCCATGGCAGCGAAAAAATTCTGCGAAAATCTTGAATTATTTTCCCTTCTTGCAAATGTCGCAGATGTGAAATCGTTGGTTATCCATCCCGCATCCACAACACATTCACAGATGAGCGAAGAGGAACTACTCGAATCGGGAATAAAGCCGAACACAATTCGCCTGTCAATTGGTACGGAGCATATCGACGATATTATAGATGATTTGAAACACGGTTTTGAGTCAATTAAATAAAACAAAATATTATAAGGGGTGTTTTATTATGAAATTATATAAGACCATAACAGACCTTGTCGGAAAAACACCGCTTCTGGAACTAACCAACTATGAAGAAACAAACAATCTCGGAGCGACAATTCTTGCCAAACTCGAATACTTTAATCCGGCGGGAAGCGTCAAGGATAGAATCGCCAAGGCAATGATCGATGATGCCGAAGTGAAAGGGTTAATAAAACCTGACTCTGTTATTATTGAGCCTACAAGTGGCAACACGGGTATAGGCCTTGCATCAGTTGCAGCAGCCAGAGGATACAAAATCATTCTTACAATGCCTGAGACAATGAGTGTCGAGCGTAGAAATTTACTGAAGGCATTTGGTGCGGAACTTGTTCTCACTGAAGGTGCGAAAGGAATGAAGGGAGCCATCGCAAAAGCGGAAGAGCTTGCCATGGCTATTCCAAACAGTTATATTCCCAGCCAGTTTACCAATCCGGTAAATCCTGCTGTTCACAAAGCAACAACCGGACCGGAAATTTGGCAGGATACAAATGGAACGGTTGATATATTTGTCGCAGGTATTGGTACAGGCGGTACCATCACCGGCGTTGGTGAATTCTTAAAGTCGCAGAATCCAAATGTTAAAATTGTTGCCGTGGAGCCGGCTGATTCACCGCTACTTTCAACAGGGACAGCCGGCTCACATAAAATTCAAGGCATTGGAGCAGGTTTTGTTCCAGATACGCTAAATACCGCTATCTATGATGAAATAATTACAGTTGAAAACGATGATGCTTTTGCGGTGGGCAGAAATATTGCCAGAACTGAAGGCGTATTAGTTGGCATTTCTTCCGGCGCTGCTGTTTGGGCTGCTACAGAGCTTGCCAAGCGTCCCGAAAACAAAGGCAAAACGATTGTCGTTCTACTTCCTGACACAGGTGAGAGATATTTGTCAACACCGATGTTTTCGGAATAGTGGTATCTTCAGGGTCGGCATGCACATCCGGCTCACTTGATCCGAGTCATGTTTTGCCGGCACTCGGCCTGCCTCACGAAATCGAACATGGTTCATTGCGGCTGTCTCCTTTCGGCAGTACATCCGCTATTATGGACTTCGCAAAACACAGTGATCGGACTTAGAAAACCGGAATCATCCTTTTTAATGATTTCGATTTTTTCGAAACGGTATGGTTATGAAGTGGAAATAATCCGAGAAGGGCCAAGATAAATACTGGTATTTACCGCAAATACTTGACAAATAATGCTCAAATACATATATTATATAATTAGAGTGTGATGTTAAAGGCACACGAAGGGGTACACCACCATGGGTGTAGTTTTCTTCGGTGCTTTTTTGTTACTCTAAAACCATGAATAATAACTAAATGCAAAATGAAGTGAAAATGCAAATGCAAATGCAAGTGCAAGTGCAAGATGGCTCTTAATGATACAGAATCAGGAGGTGCAAGATGAAAGTAAACGGACAGGAAGAAACAGTTTTCGTTGGCATGGTGCTCTTGGATTTTTTGAAGCAAGCAGGCTATAACCCGGAACGAATAGCCGTGGAGAGAAATGGCAGTATCGTGTCCAAGAACGATTATGATAAGACGGTTTTGCAGCAAGATGACACTTTGGAAATTGTCCAGTTTGTAGGAGGCGGTTAAGAATGATTCCCACAAAAGAAGTCATGAAAAATGGTTGGGATGGCCGTTTCCCTATGGAATTTTACGAAAAATTGCAGGTATCTGAGGTGGCGATAGCCGGACTTGGCGGACTGGGTTCCCATATTGCCGTCATGTTAGCCAGAAGCGGTGTTGGCAAATTGCAGTTAGTGGACTTCGATAAAGTTGATGTAAGCAATTTAAATCGACAAGAGTATGATATCCGGCATTTAGGCAGACTGAAAACAGAGGCCCTTTCAGAGAGGCTTCGGGAAATCAATCCCTATCTGGAGCTTTGTGTGGATACAGTTCGTGTGATACCGGAAAATGTGTCTGCTCTATTCTCACGGCAGCGGATCGTTTGTGAGGCTTTTGACGTACCGGAGCAGAAAGCCATGCTTATCAATACACTGCTCGCGCAATGCCCAAATACGATAGTTGTTGCCGGCAATGGCATGGCCGGATTTGGCGATGCAAATACTATTCGGACGCGGAAAGCCGGCAGCAGATTTTATTTATGCGGCGACGAACAAACGGATGTCCAAGCCGGCATTGGACTTATGGCAGCAAGGGTCAGTATTTGCGCCGGGCATCAAGCCAATCAGGTCATCCGTTTGATTTTAAAAGCGGATTAAAAAATAATACCAAACACCGAGGCTTTGTTGGGGCACGGTCAATCATGAAAATAACTCCAAAGTAATTTTCTTACTAAAGCGAAAGGAAAAAAGATTATGCAGAAAGATGATCAACTTGTAATTGGCGGACATGCTTTTACATCCCGCTTTATTTTAGGTTCGGGAAAGTTCAATCTGGATTTGATTCGGGCGGCAGTTGAGCAAGCCGGCGCTCAGATTATTACTTTGGCTTTGAGGCGTGCCAATACCGGCGGTGAGGAAAACATCCTGGATTACATACCCCTGGGTGTGACGCTGTTACCGAATACTTCCGGGGCAAGAAATGCCGAAGAGGCCGTACGCATTGCACGGCTGGCCAGAGAAATCGGCTGCGGAGATTTCGTAAAAATTGAAGTGATTCGTGATTCCAAATATCTGCTGCCGGATAATGCAGAAACCATCAAGGCGACAGAACAGCTTGCCAAGGAAGGCTTTGTTGTGCTGCCGTATATGTATCCTGATCTGAATGTGGCCAGAGATTTAGTGAATGCCGGTGCGGCGGCAATTATGCCCCTTGGAGCGCCGATTGGTTCTAATAAGGGACTTTGTACCAAAGAGTTTATTCGGATTTTGGTGGATGAAATCGATCTGCCTATTATTGTCGATGCAGGTATCGGGCGGCCTTCACAGGCTTGTGAAGCCATGGAAATGGGCGTTGCTGCTATTATGGCCAATACTGCCATTGCTACTGCCGGAGTTATTCCCACGATGGCCTCGGCTTTTAAAAAAGCGATTGAGGCCGGCAGAGGCGCTTATCTGTCCGGCTTAGGCCGTGTGTTGGATAGGGGCAGCGTAGCTTCTTCGCCCCTGACCGGTTTTTTGGCAGAATAGGAGAAAAGGACATGGATGTAAATTATACAGAGACAAATAAGCCGGAGACAAATAAGCCGGAGAAAAATATGCCGGAGAAAAATATGCCGGAGAAAAATAGCGCTGAAACTAAAGGAATAATAACGCCGGATATTTCTAAAGAAAAAAGGACAAATCACATGGCATACATGGAGGGTATGGAAGTGCTTGCCGATTCCACTGTTATGGATAAAGTCCTTGGGGTAATGAAAACCTATGATTACAATTCCTACACAGCGGCGGATGTCAGAAGGGCTCTGGACAAGGTCAATCGGGGACCGGAAGAATTCAAGGCGTTGCTTTCTCCTGCGGCAGAGCCTTTTCTGGAAGAAATGGCACGGCAAGCACAGGCAGAAACCAGAAAGCATTTTGGCAACAGCATTTATCTTTTTACCCCGCTTTACATTTCTAATTACTGTGAAAACTACTGCATCTACTGCGGTTTTAACTGCCGCAATAGGATTCGCAGAGCAAAATTGGATACGGCCGGTATGGAGCGTGAGATGGAGGCAATCGCCAGAACAGGTCTGGAGGAAATCCTGATTTTGACCGGTGAAAGCCGGAAAATGTCTGATGTTACTTATATCGGCGAGGCTTGCAAGCTGGCCCACAAATATTTCAAGCTGGTGGGCGTAGAGGTGTATCCTATGAACTCGGATGAATATGCCTATCTGCATTCCTGCGGTGTGGACTATGTGACTGTATTTCAGGAAACCTATAATTCGGACAAATACGCGACCCTTCATCTGGCCGGTCATAAACGGATATTCCCCTATCGGCTGAATGCTCAGGAACGAGCATTGAAAGGTGGTATGCGCGGGGTAGCTTTTGCAGCCTTGCTCGGTTTGGCTGACTTCCGCAAGGATGCGCTTGCTACGGGAATGCACGCCTATCTGCTACAACGAAAGTATCCCCACGCCGAAATTTCTTTTTCCTGCCCGAGACTGCGTCCGATTATCAACAATGATAAAATCAACCCTCAAGATGTCCATGAGCGACAGCTTTTGCAGGTGATGACTGCCTATCGGCTGTTTATGCCCTTTGCCGGTATAACGATTTCCACCAGAGAGCGTGCTGACTTCAGGGATCATGTCATCGGTTTGGCGGCTACGAAAATTTCCGCCGGAGTAAGCACAGGCATTGGCGGTCATGGCGAGGCAGGTGAGCTGGGCGACGATCAGTTTGAAATTGCCGATAATCGGAATGTGGAGGAAGTGGCTGCGGCTATCCGGGCACATGGCTTGCAACCGGTTATGAACGATTATGTATACGTTTAAGAGAATTGCCGTCACCAACCGAAATCTCTGCGCCAGGCCATTCCTGGAGCAACTGGAACGAATTGTTGGCCAAGTAGATATGGTGGTCTTGCGTGAAAAAGATTTGCCCGAATCAGAATACGAGCAACTGGCAAAAGGAGTGCTGGGTTTGTGTCAGAGGCACGGCACTTCCTGCGTACTGCATACTTATGTGGAAGCAGCACGGCGATTAGGTTGTCCGGCTATTCATCTGCCGCTGCCCTTGTTTGAACAATTCGCAGGAAATCTTTCCGACTTTACAGTCCTTGGTTCCTCGGTCCATTCTGTTGCCGAAGCCAGGAAAGCGCAGGGTTTGGGGGCCACTTATCTTATGGCAGGTAATGTATTCGCTACCGACAGCAAAAAGGGGTTGCCACCGCGAGGTCTGGACTTTCTCAAAGATGTCTGTGAAGCGGTATCCGTACCGGTTTATGCCTTGGGTGGCATTACAGGAGAAAAGGAAGCGCTCACCTATGCCTGCGGTGCTAAAGGTGCCTGCCGTATGTCCGATTATATGAGAGCTTGATTTTCCCGTAATCAAATGGGTTTCATTGATAATTGACTTTGTTGTTCAGGCGTGATACCGTGGAACAATGATATAAATATTTCAGGGGAGCTTGCTTTAGCAGGCTGAGAGGAAGCAATCAACTTCGACCCTTTACCTGATGCGGATAATGCCGCCGTAGGGAGTAAGCCATACTTGCTTTTATCCGATAGCTAACAGTTCTAAGACTCCCCCTTCTTCAAAGAGGGAGATAAGAACTGTACAGCTCCTGGATAACGATTTCTAAGCATCAGATGGAAACAACTCCACCTGATGCCAAGAACTCTGTTTATGCGGAGAGTTACCAATCAGGTGGCGCCCCGTTTTGTTTATCGAAAGAGGTGCAAATTTATGAAGTGCGATAGAAAAACACTGCGTTTGTATGCCATAACTGACAGAACGTGGGTTGGAAAACAGACGCTGATGGAACAAGTAGAAAGTGCGCTGAAAGGCGGGGCTACCTGTATTCAGCTGCGGGAAAAACAACTGGATGACAGTGCATTTCTGGCAGAAGCCATGGCGATGAAAAAACTCTGCCAAGAGTACGGCGTTCCCTTTATTGTTAACGATAATGCAGATAGTGCCGTTAAATGCCAAGCTAACGGAGTCCATCTGGGACCAGGTGATCTGCCGCCACAAAATGTTCGTGCCTTGGTAGGTGAAAACATGATGATCGGTGTTTCGGCACGGACGGTAGAGCGGGCAATACAGGCAGAAAAAGCCGGTGCCGACTATCTTGGGGTGGGGGCTGTTTTTACTACCACTACAAAACCGGATGCCCATTCGGTTTCCCATGACATAGTGAAAGAAATCTGCAAAGCGGTTTCCATTCCGGTGGTGGCGATTGGCGGGATTAGCAGGCAGAACATTTTAGAACTTTCCGGCATCGGAATCGCCGGTGTGGCGTTGGTTTCCACTATTTTTGCCTCAGAAGATATTGAGATGGAGAGTCGTACCCTGCGTATGCTTTCGGAAAAGATAATAAGCGCATGAGGCCTCATGAAAACCTCTGACATCCACGAAAAATAACAAAAAATTCAAGACGAAGGAAATAGGTTGAAAGAAACTGTAAGAAGTTACCGTCATGCCGTTTTGTGCCTCAGGAAGGAATGGAACCATTATGAAAACAGCACTAACAATTGCCGGTAGTGATTCCAGCGGAGGTGCCGGCATTCAGGCCGACATCAAGACTATGACCGCTCACGGCGTTTACGCAATGAGTGCGCTCACGGCGTTGACCGCACAAAATACTACCGGTGTCCAAGGGACTTTTGAGGTTAGCCCCGAATTCCTTGCTCAACAAATAGACAGCGTATTTACGGACATCCGCCCTGATGCCGTTAAAATCGGAATGGTTTCTTCTTCCGAACTGATCTCGGTTATTTCGGAAAAGCTCACCCAGTATCAGGCGCTGAACATTGTGGTAGATCCCGTAATGGTAGCTACCAGCGGTGCAAAACTGATCAGCGACGAGGCGATTGATACCTTGAAACATAAACTGCTTCCCTTGGCAACTGTCCTTACTCCCAACATCCCGGAAGCGGAAGTACTGTCAGGCATGCAGATAAAAACGGCGGAGGATATGGTCAAAGCCGCACAACATATCAGCCAAACTTATCATTGTGCTGTGCTGTGTAAAGGCGGACATCAGCTCAATGATGCTAACGATCTGCTATATCGCGACGGTGATTATCACTGGTTTAACGGCAAGCGTATTGATAATCCCAATACCCACGGCACCGGTTGCACACTATCCAGTGCCATTGCAGCCAATTTGGCAAAGGACTATGATTTGGATAGATCCGTAGAACGGGCAAAGGCATATATTTCCGGGGCGCTGGCTGCCATGCTCGACTTGGGCAGCGGTTCCGGCCCCGTGAACCACGCATTTGATATTAACAGTAATTCCCGCTGGAACCCGTACTTCAGTTGGTGCTGAAAAGAATTCTTATCTTGTTGCCCGTAAAATTTATGAACGACCCCAATTGACCAATCGGACCTAATTTGGTACTATATTTATACAGGGGGGGCAATGCAATGAATAGCAAAGAAGATATTAGACCCATCTCTTATATTAAAGCCAATGCCGCTGAGATTCTGGAACAGGTGAATGAGACCCGCAGACCGGTTTATGTAACGCAAAATGGTGAGGCCAGGGCCGTTTTAGTAGATACTGAATCCTATGAAAACATGAAGAAGGCTATTGGGTTGTTAAAGTTGCTGACCCAAGGGGAAAGTGATATCGTTAATGGAAAAGTTTTATCACAGGAAGACTTTTTTTCAAGCTTGGATAGAGAATTAGACAACAATGTTCATGTAAAATTATGACAATAAGCGAACATCATGTCTTCTGGGCAGAAACTGCCCAGGGGGATTTAAGAAAAATAATTGAATATATTGCCTTAGATAATAGCATTCAAGCAAGGCGAGTTTATCTTGCCATTAAACAAAAAGCTGATGACTTACGGCAGATGCCTCTACAAGGAAGAATTGTTCCCGAATTAAGATACTATAATATCATTATTTACAGAGAACTAATTAGTCCACCTTGGCGAATAATTTATAAGACCGAAAAGAATAAAGTATGGGTGCTTGCAGTAATCGACGGAAGAAGAAATGTTGAAGAAATTTTACTGGAGAGATTCATATATTAGATTATCGCCAACGGCAAAAGTGAGCTTGTTGCGCAAATCAAAGTATGCTTTCAAAGTGATATCCCCATGCCTGCAGCGCTGCATGAAGCAGCACTGTCCTATTACCGCCAATACCTTGTGGTGGGCGGCATGCCGGAATGCGTGAGCAAATATCTTGAAACGAAGGATCTTATTTTAGTGCGGCATACGCAGAATATGGTGCTGGTTAGCTATCTCAATGATATGAGCCAAAAAGCCATTGGAAAATTATAAGGACATTGATTCATTTAAGACGTATGTGTCTGATGTCGGTCTACTCTGCGCTAAAAAGGATATTGCCGCCGAGGACGTGCTGTACCTTCCTGGGGAACTAGACGATTTTAAAGGCGGTATGGTGGAAAATTACGTTTGCTGCCAACTTACCACGAATGAGTACAAAAGCTATTATTGGACTTCAGAGCGCGGCGCGGAGGTAGACTTTATCATTCAACGGGACGGCAAAATCATCCCCATTGAGGTAAAGTCGGCGGATAATACCAAGGCCAAGAGTTTGAAGGTATATATAGATGTCTACAAGCCGGAATATGCAATCAAGTTATCCACCAAAAATTTTGGCCTTGAGGATGGGAAGAAAACTGTTCCGCTTTATGCCGCGTTTTGTGTTTGACAATGAACTGAAATTACGAAAAGATAAAAAGAGCCGGACAATATAGGGTCGTCACGAAACCTAACTACTCAGCTAACCGACCAAGACTGGCCTGCACTAGTAAGTACATGCTCACCCAGTAATTCCGTTCTGAACGGGAGGGGGCATTCTGAATTTTCAAGCGGCAGTTCTGCTCGGAGAGCCACCAATCACACCCCAGTTTACCGCGCTCCAGGTTTTTAGTTATCTCCACAATAATCTTCGTGCTCCAGCCTTTATGCAGAGTATAGGCTATGACTTGATCAACTAAGGCTTGGTAGGAGGAATGAAAAAAGGTCTGGCGATCTTGATCATATTCCAGGTCCAGGATGGGAATTATTCCTGCCAGGTCGCGAGAAATTTCGGCCAGTAAGTCTTTTTCCTCGTTGGAAGCACCGATGTACAGATAATAAAGTTTGGCCGTGTGCTTTATACCAGACTGGCGCAGGATTCTGCCCAGCCTTTGGATTCGTTGCCGGGTGCTGCTGGTGGAGGAGGCGATGATCCCGATATCGGTTGAAGGTACATTCAAACCTTCGTCCAGGGCGCGGCAGCTTACCAGGATGCGAATATGTGCGTTGTGATATTTACGCAGGATTTCTTTGCGGCTCCATTCGTCCATTTCGGAATGATAACGTCCCACCTGTTCCGGAAATAAGTACTGTAACTGTTCATAAATTGTGTTCGCCACAGCAATTCTTTCACAAAAAATCAGGATCTTTGAACTTCGCGGCAGCAGCGTCACCAGATTATTGACACAGCTTATCCGGGATTCGGCCCTGTAGACCAAATCTTTGCGCTTGTTGGCAAGCATAAGTACCGAACGGGCCAGAGCAGCTATGAAGGTATCCTCAGAACTTTGCGCCAATTGCTCCAGGTTGGCAAAATACCGTACCCGGTTTAAGCCTTTCAGGAAAGGACAGCGATGCATAAGTCTTTCCAGGGCGCGGGTTAGTAGTTCACTTAGGTCCAGATATTGGTACTTTTCATCCGGTGTGAAATTTAACTTTATGTTAAAAATTGCAAAGGGACTTATTATATCAGCATTCAAGGCCTCGACAAAGCTGTATTTGTAGATCTCTGGTCCTAAGGCAGGAAGCAGAGTTTCATTAAAGGTTGCAGTTTCCGGGGTAGCGGATAATCCAAGGGCATAGTAGCGTGTGGCCTGACCCTGGCTGGGGATTTGGGCTATAAAATCGAAGATGCGTGAATTTTCCGGACTGCAATAGTGATGACACTCATCCGCAATCAACAATATTGTGCTGCCCTGATGATAGTCGGAAAGTATTTGCTGCGCTAAAGTAGCACGCGCGGAGTTCACTACATAAATCATATATTTGCGGGAAGGCGGGTCTTTGTGCACCCCGGAGTATACTCCGATATCATCCCTGGAAACAGCCAGGTCATCTTGCAGACTCTTAACCCATTGATTTGCCAGAAAAACCTTAGGAACAATAATTTTGATCTTTAAGGCTGATGATGGCTTTTGATGTATATATTCCAGCCTGGCAATTGCTCCCAAGGCAAGGATAGTTTTGCCTGCCCCGGTGACAACATTGACAACCCCTTTACACTGATTGTCAAACCAGATATCCAGACATTCCTCCTGCCAAGTAAATAACTTTTTTTTCAGTTGACCATATACCCTTGCGGTAGATTTATCCCTCTCGGAAAAAGTTTTATCGAAAAAAGGCATATGTTCTCTCCCTGTTTTCTCTCATAATCACAATATTATATTCTCAGTATGCCATTACTTAATTAGGGAGGCAAGGGGCAAGTGAGAAGGGAAATTTAAATTTTTGTCGAATTCTTGCCTTAGTAATCGGATTAAAATAAGAAGAAGGAGTCCAGAAGTCTGAAAGAAAAGTCTGAAAGAAATGCTTTCATGACGTTTTGTGCCTCAAGAAAGGAATGTTAATTAAGTATGAAAGATTATGAAGATATGAAAGATTATGAAAATTTATATAAACAAATGTTGAGCATTGAGAAAGAACTAAAGGATAAGATCAAGAGTCAGCAAAAAGTGGTTAAGAGCTTGTGTAAAAATATGGAGAAGGGTGATCTTAAGAGTTGGACCAAGGACCGGGCGGCTCTGCAGGTTTATCTGAAGGAACAGGAAACCTTATTGGAAGACATGCAGAAGCATGTCGATGAATTCGGAATTCGCGAATATGTCGAAAATGGCGACTTTGCAGAACAATTGCTTGCTCATTGTGATCGCCTGGAAGTGGACGTTAAAGGAGACTATCCAACTTATGAGATGTTTCCGTTCAAGGTTAGGATTGATATTGAGGATCTGGACTTATACCTGGATCGAAAACGGGTTCAATGCTTGCGCCCTCTGGCCTTTGTGCAAGACGTTAAGGCCGGCAGGGATAAATTGCTGAAGGCTAATTTTGATCCCAAAGGCTTTGTCAAAGAGCTTGCCGCAGCTTATGATCTGATGCTTATAAAACAAAACCAGGGTAAAACATCAACTTCGAAAGTAGGGGATATTTATTTAAAGAGTCTTTATGCCCTTTTAACCCCTATGCGTCGCTTTCGTAAAGATTATGATCTGCAGAGTTTTGCTTTTGACCTGGCACGTCTTTATGCTGCTGACTTACGTACCTGTGAAGATGGACGGCAGTTTCAATTTGGTCCCAGTCGCAATATAAATAAATCTATCCGCATTTTGGATCAGGATGGGCGGGAGCAGTATTTGGCAACCATCCGTTTTTTCGAGACGGCAGCACCTGAGTTGGATTAAGATTAGCATTAGCATACCATGCAACCTTTGACCTATGGCGTCCTAATCTATATCTTTGACATCTTTGACATCCGACATCCGACATCCGAAATCCGAAATCTGATATCTGGCACCCAACATCCAATATCCAACATCCAACTTCTGACTTCTGACTTCTGACTTCTGAATTTAGGGGGTACTCGTTTTGGAAAATGACATCAAATCAGCCATAGCTAACTTAATGAAGGGTCAGCCTCCCGGTAATCGTGAAATTCTGCAGGAAATATCGGTGGGCAGCGAGTTTATCATGGATTTTTGGAAGGAAAAATATCTGGCAAACTACTTGGCCAGGGGTGGCAGTAAGATAAAGTTCGTGACTGGCCGCACCGGGAGTGGAAAGACCCACTTCCTGGAAATATTGGCCATGGAAGCAGAAAAGATGGGCTATATCTCGGTTAGTCTCTCAGCCCGGCAAATCTGGCTTCATGATTTTAAGGAAATCTATATAGCCATTTTGCACCAGGTTCGCCTGCTGGAACGCTTGCAATTCTGCAGTCACGAGGTTATCCGGCAGTTGGGGTATGAGCCTGAGATTATCCCGGAAGGTATTAACTTTGCGGATTATTTATCCAGTCAGGGACAGCTGGATCCTTTAACCAAGCGGGAGATTAGGCAGCAGCTGGATAGCTTCTTTCTGGCTAATCCCCTGATTGATAATAATTTTGCCGTGGCCTGCGCCTTGTTGACCGGCGGAATTTTGGGACATCCCATGTTGGAAGAGGCCAACAGAAAGCTGTTGATGTTGTGGCTGGAAGGAAGTCGGGAAGCAAAATTATCCTCCCTGCGCCGCCTGGGTTTGTCTCCGAGTAAAATCACCAAATATAATGCTAGGCACATGCTGCGTTCGCTGGTAGAGGTTTGCTGTCTGGCAGGATTTAAGGGTCTGGTGATCTCGATTGATAATATGGAAGTATTGGTGAGTGCTAATAGTGAAGAAACCATTCGCTATACCCGCTTGAAACGGGAAGATGCTTATGAAAGTATTCGCGAATTAATCGATGAAATAGATACCTTAAAACATACCATGTTCGTTTTTTCCTTTGATCGCAGTTTGATGGACGATGACGTTAAGGGTCCGAAGTCATATCAGGCATTGTGGATGCGTATCCAAAATGAAATTGAAAGTCAACGTTTTAACCGTTTTGCCGACATTGTGGATCTGGACCGTCTGATTGATGAAGTCTATACTCCGGAAAATATTCTCAAAATGTCCACCCGTCTGGGCCAGGTCATAAACCGCTTCAATGCAGGCGCTACTCATATAAGTCGGAACACGGCGGAAGAACTTCATGCCCGGTCCCGCTTCGGTAAAGTTTCGTTGCCCAGGAAAGTAGTCCTGACTACCATACAGGGAGGAGCAGAATAATGGATTTTGAAGCGCAGAGAGTCATTGAGGCCTTGCGTTCGGGAGTGTCTTCCCGGGCAGTTGGACATTACTTCTCCTCTGCCCGTCCGGAATTAATGGGGCAGATCTCACGTAGGTTAGACCAAGTCAGGGACACCGGAGAATCCGGCGGTATGGTTGTTTCCGGGAAGTACGGAGAGGGAAAAACTCACCTTTTGAATACGGTGTTTAACTTAGCCCATAGTAATAATATGGTGGTCAGCCTGATATCCCTCAGTAAGGAGACACCATTTGATAAACTTTATCTCGCTTATCAGAAACTGGTTAGCAATACGTACCTGCCCGGACGTCTGCAACCGGGATTTGAACATGTAGTACAAGATATTACCCCGAATAATCCAAGTGCTCTGGATTTGCTCTCCTTTAGCAGTAAGCACTTGGAGACCGACAAGTTGTTTTACGTTTTGCGCTCCTTTTTGCATGTCGATGATCAAGATGAAAAATACTTACTTATGGCGGATCTCGAGGGTGATTTCATTAATAACGCTCTCTTGCGAAAGATTTATAAACGGATTTTTGCCCAGACGGTCAAGTACTCCGTACCTTTTAGTAAAACACGTCACAGCATGGACTACTTTGCCTTTTTAAGTCGCCTCTTCAAACTACTGGATTACAATGGTTGGGTTATCCTCTTTGATGAAACTGAATTAGTAGGTCGTCTGAGCAAAAAAGCCCGCCTCAAAGCCTATAATAATATGGCAGCTTTCTTGTTTCCAGAGAAATATTCCAGTCTCGAATCCACCTTTACCATGTTTGCTTTAGGTTCATCATATCAAGAGGACGTTATAGAATCCAAGCATGAGTATGAAAACCTCGCAACAACCTATGTTGATCGTGCCCAACGGGAGCCTATTGAAAAGGTACTCAACGCAATTATTGCCGCCCCCCAACTTCAACCTTTGAACCAGGATGAAATCTTAGCCGTTCTTCAACAGGTCCAGGATTTTCACGGCCGCGCCTATGACTGGCAGCCAAAAATTGATGTAAGGGAAATACTTCAAGCCTCGGAACACCGCGGCTACCTGTTAAGAACCAGAATTCGTGCGGCCGTAGAAGTGCTCGATCAACTTTATCAGTACGGGCAGGCCGGAAATATTCAAATTAATGCCCTGGGAGAGCCACACTATCAAGAGGAGGAATTACCTTCCCTGGAGGGCTGCATTGACGACGTGCATTCCTAAGGATCCTTACGTTCATCACTAATAAACCTTCTGTGCCTGCTATTTCTGTTTGCAGCAGGTCCTTTCTTTATTGAAAAAGAAAGGACTTATGTGGTACACTATTTTTACTGATTAATAAGGGAGGGGTTAGCGATAGATACCTTGGAGCTGATTCTGAAAAAACTTGATCGCCTCGAAGAGGACATGCATGGTCTCAAAGAGGACATGCATGGTCTCAAAGGGGACATGCATGACTTCAAAGATGAGATGCATGACTTCAAAGATAGTCAAGCGAAAATGGAATCCGACATTAAGGCGCTCAGAGCAGACAGTAGGGAAACTCAAAGAAGATTAGATGGACTTTCCGCTAAAGTGGATTTGACCTGGCGGGCTGTGTCGGAACTCAGTGCTGACGGCGTGAGACTGGATAGGCTTCAGAAAAGAGTCGAAATTATTGAAAAGAAATGCGGAATGATAAGTTAGAACAGGAGTAAAAGCTCCATCTGACGCTAAGAACTCTGTTTATATAGAAAAACGAGGGCTATTTGATTAACCCTCGTTTTGCATCTGCCATATGAACCTTAATTGTGATTCGAAATAAGTATATTTTGCTTCCGTTTTTAAGGTGTTCCTCTGCAAATTGAATCATCCGTTTGGTCATCTGATTTTAATTGTGCTTCCGAGTGCAGCTCCAAGTAAAGACAAGCCTAAGATTACCAGGATATATATCACATAGAACGGGTTAAAGAAAGGGTATGAGTTGTTTAGCATATAGAAAAAGAGCATAATCGTGCCTGGAGCAGCAATAATAAGGCCCGATTTCCAACTATACTTTGGCAAAAGAAACCCGAAAAGCGCACTTAAGCAACCATATAATACTAACACTACTAATACTGTAATAAGCCGTTCGGCAAAAGCGCCATCAGAGAATACTGATACAAGAACTCCAAAAAAGCCAAGGAGACAACCAACTATTAGTTCAAGTATAATCCCAATCCCATTTCGCATAACACATACTCTCCTTTAAGTCCCCTAATGTTTTACTATTATTATAGCTTATTGTAGAATCAAAGATGTATAAGTTCCATGTAAAGATAAAATAGAGAGAGAATCAATTCAACCCCTCTGGCTCCCACAGGCTTAAAAGCAATAGCCCCTTTCGCGTATTTTCTATTTCGCACACGGAAAAAAACGGCATCATAACACAGGAGCAGCTCAAGCAACCTTACCGGGGGATAGAGGTAGCTATTAAGTTGGGGGGCGGGATTATGCCACTTGAATTAATACGCGATGATATAACTAAAGTCCATGCCGATGCAATCGTGAATGCTGCAAACTCATCCCTGCTTGGAGGCGGGGGCGTTGATGGAGCAATTCATAGGGCTGCCGGCAGGGAACTGCTTGCTGAGTGCCGGACACTTGGCGGCTGTGAAACCGGACAAGCAAAGATTACAAAGGGATACAAGCTGCCCGTAAAATATGTAATCCATACTGTGGGCCCCGTTTGGCATGGCGGCAATAACAATGAGGATAAGCTGCTTGCCGATTGTTATAAGAATTCACTTGCCTTGGCTAAGGAAAATAACCTTGAAAGTATTGCATTTCCATTAATTTCATCAGGTGCTTATGGGTATCCGAAGGATAAAGCATTGAAAACCGCCATTTCTGTAATCGGTGAATTTCTTTTGAACAATGATATGATGGTTTTCCTGGTGGTCTTTGATAAGGCGGCAGTTACACTTTCAGAAAAGCTGTTTTCATCTATCAAACAATACATTGATGACAGGTACATAGAAGAGCACCCCGGTAGATATAGGCCGGAAGTGCAGCATATTCTGAAGGAGCGGCATATACCGAAAGAATATTACCTGGAAGAACCTATGCTTTCGGCTATAGAAGAACCTGGGCCAATGAAAAAGGGAAAACGTAGTCTAGACGATCTTGTAAAGCGTATGGATGAAACTTTCTCGCAGATGCTGCTGCGGTTAATTGACGAAAAAGGCATGACCGATGCGGAAACATATAATAAAGCCAATATCGACAGGAAATTATTTTCTAAAATCCGAAACGACATAAATTATAAACCGGGCAAGCCTACAGCTATAGCCTTTGCCATAGCCTTGAGGCTGAATCTTGATGAAACCAAAGACTTGCTGCTTAAAGCCGGTTTTGCACTTTCAAACAGCAGTAAATTCGATATTATTATTCAGTACTTTATAGATGAGGGCAACTACAATATTTTTGAGATCAATGAAGCCCTGTTTGCCTTTGATCAGCATTTGCTGGGAGTGTGATTAGTAAATTGATTGGTAATTTGTCGCCTGCCATGCGACCATAGGGAAGTCAAGAAATTTTATCCTTAAATCATAATAAATAATGATTTGGAGGATGAGATTATGAAAAAAGGTTTAACTGAACTGGTATTTATCCTTGACCGAAGCGGATCAATGAGCGGCCTGGAAAGTGATACGATTGGCGGCTATAATGCCATGCTGGAAAAACAGAAAAAGGAACCCGGTGAGGCTGTTCTAACCACAGTTTTGTTTGATGACAGGTACGAGTTATTGCATGATCGTATAAACCTGCGTGGGATAGTTCCTATCACAGACAAAGAGTATTATGTGCGTGGCAGTACCGCGTTGTTGGATGCAGTGGGCAAAACGATCAATAAAATAGGAAATGCTCTGAAGCCTACTGCTGAAGAGGAACGGGCAGAACATGTTATGTTTGTGATAACCACAGACGGCATGGAAAACGCCAGCCGTGAATTCGGCTATGAGAAAGTGCGTCGCATGATCGAGCATCAAAAAAAGAAGTATCGCTGGGAATTCATTTTTCTCGGGGCAAATATCGATGCAATTGCTACTGCAGAGCGTTTCGGCATAGATAAAGACCGGGCCACGAACTATAATGCAGATAGTGAGGGTACTCTGCTCAACTATGCGGTTATCAGTGAAACCGTAAGTAACTTGCGTGCCAGCTACCCTATATCAGAAAAATGGAAAGACCGTATTGATGAAGATTTCAAGAAGCGCGGAGGCAGGAAATAATTAGGCCTCTCATTAGGCTGCAATTTCGTACGCTTCAGCTATGTTAGGCAAGTTGATAGCATTTCATCCATCTTGGTCCGTTTCATGATATTATGAGATAATGCTAATTAAAGGAAGTGCCATAAAATTATGGAGAATGAAAAATTTCAAGAGTTTATGGTAGAACAATTCTCTAATCTGTTCAAAGAGTTTGAGAGTTTGAAAAACAATATGGATCAACGATTTGAGAATGTGGATCAACGATTTGACCGTGTAGATCAACAATTTGATAGTGTGGATCAACGATTTGATAGTGTGGATCAACGATTTGAGAGTATGGATCAACGATTTGACAGTGTGGATCAACGATTTGAGAGTGTGGATCAACGATTTGGGAGTGTAGATCAACGATTTGATACTATAGATCAACGATTTGAGAGTATGGATCAACGATTTGAGAGTATGGATCAACGATTTGACCTTGTAGATCAACGATTTGGGAGTGTAGATCAACGATTTGATACTATAGATCAACGATTTGACAGTGTGGAGGAACAGATTTCTAAGTTGGGTGCTTTAGACCGCAGTGATATTGAAAATGTTGCCAGGCAGGTAGAGAAGTTAGTGGTTGGTCAGGAGTCTATAAAGACTGATATAAATACCCTCCTCAACAGTGTTGATTTAATATCCGGCAAAACATTCAGGTTGGAACAAGATGTTAGAGAATTAAAGAAAGCAAAATAATGCAGAAAGAATTAATGTTATCATGCCTGCGAATTTTTATTGAGGTCCCTATGTATCAGGTTGTACCAAAAATCGCACCGGTAACCATCGGGATTAACCAAATAATCCAAACCAGAATGCTGAACTTATGAAACTTTAAAATTAAAACTTCATCCTTCTTAATTAAAACCAGAGTAGCCCAAACAGCATGAAAGAGCATAATGATAATTGCAGCTAAACCAGTTATGCCATGAAAGTTAAATTGCAGCATGCTGCCTACCATCAGACCCATAGCCCCGGTTCCGATAGTATCGCTTACTAAGCCCGTATAAAACATTCCCGCGTGCCACCACTTGAGTCGGCCTTGAATTCGTTCACTCCACACCCCAACAGTGTAAAATATCAAGGCTAAGTTGATAAATACCAGCCCAACCAGACCATAGGTACTCATACTTCTAAATCCTCCTTAGTATACTTCGCATTCCTTTGCTTATTATGCCCTCCAGGCAAAGGACTTTATCATATTAAAAAGAAGTAGAAATGATAGCTGAGGAAATGGATAATTAGCGGGGAATGGGGGTTAACGTTTTTTAGAGCTTAAAGAGCAAGTAATTGAGAGCTTTTTGACGAAAGAAACATGGAAGCAAATTGTGGTACGGATTTAATCCCCCGATCTGCATATGATTAAAAAACGGTTCCTTTCAATATTAAATATGAAGGAACTGTTTTTATGCATGTTGCCCGATAAAATGAATATTTATGAATTCTACCGATAAGGTTCCCTTTGACCCCACTCCAATTTAACATGGCCCTTATCATTCCGGTTGGCTTAACGTCCAAGTCGAAAAGGAATGGGTATGTATTGGCATTTGTCGGTCACGAAAGGGAAGAGGGGCCCTGCTCAAGATTGAGCAGGGCCCCTCTTCTCAGTAATATACTGTACAAAACGTATTATCTTGCCTTTGAACTCGTCGAATGAAGCGAGCTTTTTCCCGTTTTGTTCATCCATATATCTTGATCTATTGATTTCTACCATTAAGGATTTTACTCTTGGATCCGAGTGGTAAAACTTCATGGGCACAAAGGTACCCGCATAAGGTGTATTCCTTTCGGCAAGTTCATCTTCCCCCCAGAATAAGTACTCATAGGCTAGTCTAAAAATACCCGCTTGCGTATGAAAGGTATCTGTGCCAATGCAGATTGGTGGCCTTGGTTCGGTTTGATCTATTTCGTGAGGCAGCGGTTTCGAAGAAAAGGAATGAGCATCAAGGATCACACATTGGCCATATTGTTCCAGACAATTTTCAACCATTTGTGTGATCACCTCATGATAGGAATCATAATACTGATTGAGCATTTTTTCCCGCTCTTTCATACTGATTTCTCTAAGAACTTTTCCAGTTGATGTTTTTGTATAAATGGCCCCCATACCTTTTGAGGCCATAACTTCATCTTTGTCATCACGAAATCTCTCCGGATCAAAAACTAGTCGGCTATATTGGTTAATGTGCCGGTTGAAATCGCCAAAGTCGAACAAATCATCAATGTACCAGTCGGTCATCACCAATATTTCATGCTCCAGCTCAGTATCTGAAAGCGGCAATTTACTTCTTTCCTCTGCCGGAATATAGGTTGAACAGTGGGGGATGTGAATAATAACAGGACTTTTCATCAGCGTTGTCTCCTTCCCTGAAATCAGCTGAGCCTGATCAGCTTACAGGCAACTATATAGCCTTAGTCATAGTATTCTTGATCAAAACCGCCGGCAGCTGAACATCGTCATAGCAGTTTTCACAATAACGGTAATTTTCAATGGCCTTATTAGTGTGATACAACGTATTTAAAGATAAACAAATCGGATCCATGTCGGTTCTGCAAATGATAATAGCTTAAAAAACAGTTCCTTTTAATATTAAAAATGAAAAAACAGTTTTTTATGGATGTTGCTGAATAAAAAAAATTATTGGCAGGATTTTATGTAGAATTTACGAATAATTAGGTATTTACGCGTTTGCATTTTGGAAGGAGACCAGATCGATGAAGGCTTTGATTGTATACGACTCCTACTTTGGAAATACGCAAAAGATAGCAGAAACTATAGGTAATTCGATTGCTCCCAATAACGATGTAACAGTATGTATGATTACTTCTATCAAGCCAGAGCAGTTGTCGGGAGTGAACCTATTGATAGTCGGGTCCCCTACCCGATCTTTTAAACCAACGGATGCGATCAAAAAATTTCTTAATTCCATCCCATCTAATGGATTGAAATGTATCGATGTATTGGCTTTTGATACCAGGATTTCAGCCAAAGACGCTAATTCCAAAGTACTAAAAGTATTTATAAAAGTCTTCGGTTACGCAGCTGAACCGATAGGAGAAAAAATCCAGAAAAAAGGCGGAAACTTAATAGCCCCGCCTGAAGGATTTTTCGTTCAAGATACTGAAGGCCCCCTAAAAGAGGGAGAGCTTGAACGGGCAGCGAACTGGGTTAAGGGGAGGATATAAGTGTGAAGAAAATATTAATTGGAGTTCTGATCGTATTCATTATCATCGCAGTTGCCGGCGGTATGACCTTAAAAATTATAACAGACAGAGCTGATGCCGATCTCCAAAAGCTTTTAGCAGTCGAGATAAAAGAGGTTGACCTGAGCAAAATTGAAAACGGGACGTATACCGGGACTTATCAGGCTTTTCCGATAGAGGTGGAAGTTAAAGTAGTCGTAGCTGACCAAAAGATCACCGACATTGATCTAGTCAAACATAATACTGGTAAAGGTCAGGCAGCGGAAGCATTACCAACCAAGGTTGTTGAAACACAAAGCCTGAAGGTGGATACGATCACCGGGGCTACTTACAGCAGTAAGGTAATATTATTGGCAATACAGGATGCGCTGAGTAAATAGCAATGTAAATAGCAATATGCAATTATACTTTTGATTTTTTCTGGAGGAGAATGGGCATGAAATTTAAATTACCGCTAATTGTTGTTTCTGATATTGTGGCAGCGCGTAAATTTTATGAAGACATATTGAATCAAAAGGTAATTCTGGACTTTGGAGCCAATATTACCTTTGAAGGGGATTTCTCACTGCAGTCAAAGGAAACATGGGTAGAATTTACACATAAAACAGAAAATGATATTTTGATTAAACCGGATAACTTTGAGCTGTATTTTGAAGAAGAACAGTTTGATGAATTTGTAGAACGGCTGCAATCCTTTGAAATTCAGTATGTTCATGATGTAACCGAATATCCCTGGGGCCAAAGAGTGATCCGCTTCTATGACCCCGATATGCATATGATTGAAGTTGGCGAAAGTATGGCATCAGTGATTAAACGGTTCATTGACCAGGGGTTATCGGTTGAAGAAACTGCAGAGCGAACTCAGCATCAATTGAATATGTGAGAATGCTTGATGGAAACAACTTGTTCCTTATCTTTTCGTGCTACTAATAACGGAGGGACTATAGCAAGTATTGGTTCCGGTACAATCACTATTAGCAGAAGCACGTTCGCTGGTAACACCCCTGATGCTACTGCGAATATTGATGCCGTCTTACTGCGGCTCTGAGAATATATTACACCTTTAAAAGCGCAAAATGCTCCCTGCGGGCAATATAAAAATAACGCGACAGCATACCCGTCGCGTATCGAAGCAGGAGAAAGATAGGATTTGCGAGATGGAGAATAATCGGACATGGTTTGTAAAAGGAATTCGTGACGGCATTCCAATTTCATTAGGATATCTTGCTGTGTCATTTACTTTGGGTATTGCGGCTAAGAATGCAGGATTAACCGGTTTTCAAGCAACTTGGATGTCAATTACCAACTTAACTTCTGCGGGCCAATTTGCAGCATTTGGTTTAATTACATTAGGCGTTCCATACATAGAAATGGCAATTGCGCAGTTGATCATTAACCTAAGATATTGTCTGATGTCCTGTTCATTATCCCAAAAGCTGGATTCAGAAGCACCATTTTTTCACCGGCTTTTAGTAGCATATGGGGTAACAGATGAAATATTTGGTGTATCCATGCATGTTGCAGGAAAATTAAATCCCTTTTATACATACGGCCTTATCTGCATTGCAGCACCGGGATGGATATTGGGAACTTTATTAGGTGTGATATCGGGAAATATTCTGCCTGCCCGAATTCTCAGCGCGTTGAGTGTTGCGCTCTATGGGATGTTTATAGCCATAATAATTCCGCCGACCAGAAAGGATAAAGTTATTGCCGGGTTGGTTGTGGTATCTATGATGGCAAGTCTTTTGTTTACTTATCTTCCGTTTATAAGCAAGATTTCTGCCGGTTTTCGGATTATTATTCTGACTGTTATAATAGCAGGAATAGCTGCAGTTTTATTCCCGATAAAAGGTGAAGATGCAAAAGGAGAGTACTATGAATCATAATGTTTATTTGTACATATTGGTGATGGCTGTGGTAACCTATCTGATTCGAGTGCTGCCGCTTACTTTAATTCGAAAGCAAATTAAAAATATTACTATACGTTCATTTTTGTATTATGTTCCGTATGTAACGTTAGCAGTTATGACTTTTCCGGCAATTTTGTCTGCAACAGCAAGCATATGGTCTGCCCTCGTCGGATTTGTGGCCGCAATTGTACTTGCTTATCGTGGTGCCAGTCTATTTAGGGTATCGATTGATGCGTGTCTAATGGTGTTTTTTATAGAATTGTTCCTATGATGAAAAGCATTTGCCGTCTTCCGGTATTGCAAAGGGGAGAACCCGACTTTATTATATCTCTGAAGAAGCAAGGTAACTGCCCCTTGCTTTTTCATTTTTACCGGTGCAGATAAGGGATCATGCAATTATGGCTTACATATAAAAGATAATTCCTTAAGAAGTTCTTAAGAAATATATTAAGTTTATCGTAAGATTTAGCTGATATCATTACCCTAATAAAAAAAATAGGTGGTGTGATATGATTGTATAAATCAATAGGTGGGAGGGATACATCGTGAATATTCTGGTTTGCGATGACGATAAAGAAATTTTAGAGGCGATCACAATTTATTTGGGAAACGAAGGCTATCAAGTATTTAAAGCGGCACATGGGCTGGAAGCTTTAAAAGTAGCAGAAGAAAATGAGATACATCTGATTATTATGGATATTATGATGCCGCAAATGGATGGTCTGCGGGCAACTATGAAGATTAGAGAAGATAAGAATATCCCGGTTATTATGCTCTCAGCCAAATCTGAGGATACTGACAAAATTATTGGTTTAAATATGGGAGCGGACGATTATATAACCAAGCCCTTTAACCCTTTGGAGTTAATTGCCAGGGTGAAATCCCAGCTAAGACGCTATACAATATTGGGAAGCCTGGAAACTAAAAGTAATGTTTATAAAACCGGCGGACTTGTGATCGATGATGAGAGTAATAATGTAACGGTTGATGGCGATGAAGTAAAACTGACTCCGGTCCAATACAAGATATTGAAGCTGTTGACCGCCAATGCCGGTAGGGTATATTCCATCGATGAAATTTATGAAAAAGTATGGCAGGAAACGGCCTTTAGTGCAGAAAATACAGTCGCCGTCCATATCAGAAAAATTGCTAAACCAATGTGTCCGAGGCCGAAAACATATACCTGCATCGACAAATTCCTCACTTCTAAAAGAATCTTTTTCTATTCCACTTTATGCGTTGGCAGACACTATGATTAGATTTTTGAATAACTTGGGGGTTCTTAGGTTCAAAAGGGATGCTTTCCATTATTGCAAACAATACATACAAAAAACCCCAAGGCATTTGCCCTGGGGGTTCCCAAAAGGGGGAGAAAAAGAATTGATTCATCAAGCTTGCTATATCTTACGCAATTAGCTTGATTCAAGATTGACATTTTGTCTATAAAGTCTTCCTGATTGTTTGCCCCATCTTTTTGCTGCTCAAAAATAACATATAGTATACTCTCTAATTCATGATGAAGAAAAACATGAAAAGCCCTCAGTAACGCCGATAGGCTCAGCTGAGGGCTTAGTTACGTGGGACATCTAACATTCCACATGTATTGCCCCCACTAAAAACCGGTACTTATTTGCGTAATTGTGTACCCCCGGGGGTCGGAAAAGTGTTGCCTTACCTTGTCCAAGGAAACTTAAAAAGTCCAAAAATAAAAAGGAGCAATATGCCCGAAGCCCTTGATATCAGGCTATTTCCGCTCTATCAACGGCATATACCCATCCCTCCCTGTACATTTGTTTAAGCATTATTCGTAAATACTATAAGTTTGGCAATAACTTGAAACTAACGAGGTGATCCTATCATTCAACCATGTCCTTTAATGATTCTATATCCTTTATCTGAATGGATGACAAATGAAAATCAATTACGCCTTCATCCCGCATACGACACATTTCCCGGGACATGGAGGGTCGGGAGACGTTTAAATAATCGGCTAATTCGTTGCGTTTCATCGGCAGCATAAATGTAAGGCTGCCATTTATTTTATATTGCCCCAGCAAAAAGGAACTCAGTTTACCGCGCATGCTTTTCATGGACAAGTACTCCAGTTTCTTATTGAGCATAAGGGTTTTGTCGGAAATATCCTTTAACATGTTTTCGATGATTTTCCGGTGCCAAGAGCAAAGATTGGCGCATTCGCCAAGGATTTTTTGTTTCGCTAAAAACATAACTGTGCAGGTTTCCTGGGCAACAACAGTTGTCGGCCAAACGGATTTGCGGGAAAATACCGCGCTTTCCCCAAAAATTTCCCCGGGTTTTAGAATCGCCATAATCATCCGGTTTCCTGCCGCGTTTTCCTTAATCAGGGCAGCTTCCCCTTTCAGCAGGATACCCATGCTTTCGAAGGGATTTCCGGCAATAGCGATGAAACTGTTTTTCTTAAATTCACTAAGTTTTGGTTGGAGGCAGCCGAGCATCGTATTTAGATCGTTGGCCTCAACGTTTTGAAACAAAGACGTTTTGCTTAAAACCGGCAGATATTTTTTAAACAATATTTACACACCTTTATTTTCGGTTGCTATAGCTACCGATTTTTAATTTTTATTATAGTATACTGATTTCAACATAAGCAAGAGGATTTACGAAGGGAAGAAGGGAGTTTGAGAAGAAAGGAGTTTTGGCAAATGAAAAGGAATATTATTAAAATTGATCAAGAAAAGTGTAATGGCTGCGGACTCTGTGTGCATGCTTGCCATGAGGGCGCGCTGCAGCTGGTGAATGGCAAAGCAGAGTTGATTACAGATTCATATTGTGACGGACTGGGCGCTTGTCTGCCTGAATGTCCTCAAGGGGCAATTACTTTGGAAGAAAGAGAAGCGGTCGCCTTTGATGAAGAGGCTGTTAAAACTCATCTCGAAAAGCAGAAGGCAGAAATTTTCCCTATGAATCTGGGATGCGGTTGTGCCGGAACTCAGGCCAGGACAATTGATAGACCGGAAACTCCTCATGAACACGGAATTCAAATGACAACAAGCGTAGCCCCTGAATCGCAGCTTCGTCAGTGGCCCTGTCAAATCAGGCTGGTTCCGGTGAATGCGCCTTATTTAGAGAAGGTCCATTTACTAATTGCTGCTGATTGTACCGCTTATGCCTATGCAAATATCCATCATGTTTATATGAAAAACAAAATCACGCTGATTGGCTGCCCGAAGCTGGATGATGAGGACTATGCGGAAAAACTGACCCAAATCCTGCAGCAACATGAGATAAAAAGTATCACGGTCCTAAGAATGGAAGTGCCCTGCTGCGCCGGGATAGCAGAGGCTGTAAAAAATGCCCTGATTAAGAGCGCCAAAATGATACCTTGGCAGATTGTGACGATTAATATCGACGGTAGTATCTGTGAAGAGTAACTTGTTACAAGGAGGGGGAAGAAGAATGAGTATGTTTTGTTATCAATGTCAGGAAACGGCAAAAGGAACCGGTTGTACAATTAAAGGGGTTTGTGGAAAACCCGAAAATGTTGCAAAATTGCAGGACCTTCTGATTTACACCGTAAAAGGGCTCGCCCTCTATGCAGTTCAAGCCCGTGAATTTAATCTCGACAGCAAAGATGTCGATAAGTTCATCATGGAAAGCCTCTTTAGTACGATTACTAATGTTAACTTTGATCGCAGTCAATTCGTAGAACGAATACAGAACGGTCTCAAGCTCCGCGAAGAGCTAAAACAAGCAATCCTTCAAGCGGGCGGCTTGCTTCCGACGAACTTACCCGATGCGGCAACCTGGACGGCAGCCCCAGAGGAGTTCGATACCAAAGCCGCGTCTGTGGGCGTTTTAGCGACCGAAGATGAAGATATTCGCTCTCTCAGACAATTGCTCACTTACGGGTTAAAAGGGATGGCTGCTTATGCTGAACATGCCTATATTCTTGAATATCAGGAAGCCGGTATTTTCGCCTTTATGGAAAAGGCCTTGGCAGCGACACTTGACGATACGCTGGCAGGGAGTGATCTTGTTGGTCTTGTCCTGGAAGCAGGGAAATTTGGTGTTGAAGTGATGGCCCTTTTGGATAAAGCGAACACTGCCACATACGGTAACCCGGAACTCAGCAAAGTCAATATTGGAGTGAGAAACAACCCGGCTATTCTAATCAGTGGTCACGATCTGAAGGATCTCGAGGAGTTACTCATCCAAACAAATGGCAGCGGTGTAGATGTTTATACTCATGGGGAAATGCTTCCGGCGCACTACTATCCTGCCTTTAAGAAGTATGATCACTTTGTCGGCAACTATGGAAACGCCTGGTATAAACAAGACAAGGAATTTGATACTTTTAACGGCCCCATATTATTGACCACTAACTGCCTCATTCCGCCAAAAGATTCCTACAAAGATCGCGTCTATACCACCGGAGTTGTCGGTTTTGAAGGAGTTAAACACATTGCTGAGCGCGCAGATGGAAAGCCCAAAGACTTCTCTGCCCTTATCGCTCAGGCCAAGCAATGTCCGGCACCGACGGAAATCGAAACGGGAGAGATCGTCGGAGGATTTGCCCACAATCAAGTATTGGCTTTGGCTGATAAAGTTGTCGCTGCTGTCAAATCGGGAGCCATTAAGCGTTTCTTTGTCATGGCCGGCTGTGACGGACGCATGAAGAGTCGAAACTATTATACGGAGTTCGCTCAAGCATTACCCAAAGATACGGTGATCCTGACAGCTGGGTGCGCAAAGTATAAGTACAATAAATTAGACCTCGGAGATATTGACGGCATTCCGAGAGTGCTTGATGCCGGACAATGCAATGACTCCTATTCCTGGGCAGTGATTGCCTTAAAACTAAAAGAAGTATTTGGACTGGAAGACATTAATCAACTGCCAATCTCCTATAACATCGCCTGGTACGAGCAAAAAGCCGTGATTGTCTTACTGGCCTTACTCTACCTGGGGGTGAAAAATATTCACTTAGGACCAACCCTACCGGGCTTCTTGTCCCCCAATGTCGTCAACGTCTTAGTTGAGAACTTTGGAATTGCAGGCATCACCAATGTTGAAGAAGATATAAAAACATTTATGGCTTAAAAAATTAATAAGTGAAGGGAGTACTACGATGAAAGAGTTAAAGGGCACTAAGACCGAAAAGAACTTAAGAGATGCTTTCGCGGGAGAATCTCAAGCCCGTAACAAATATACCTATTTTGCGTCCGCTGCCAAAAAAGAAGGGTATGAACAAATTGCCGCTCTATTCCTGGAGACTGCAGAAAATGAGAAGGAACACGCTAAAATTTGGTTAAAAAAGCTTGGCGGAGTCGCCGGTACTCTTGAAAATTTGCAAGCGGCTGCTGCCGGAGAAAATAGTGAGTGGACCGAAATGTATCCCAAAATGGCTGCTGAAGCCCGGGAAGAAGGGTTCGAAGATATTGCGCTGTTATTTGAAGGTGTAGCAAGAATAGAAAAAGAGCATGAAGAGCGCTATAAACGACTTTTAGAGAACCTGGAACAGGGCAAAGTTTATAAAAAAGACGGCAAAGTATATTGGAAATGCAGGAACTGCGGTCACATTCATATGGGTATTGAAGCACCTGAAGTGTGTCCGGTTTGTATGCACCCTCAAGCATATTTTGAGGTCCACGAAACAAATTATTAGGTTAGTATAACCTTCAAAGTGGAGCAATTTTTTTAAACATTAAAATTCCAAATAAAAAAGGGTTGTAACAAACCGGAAAACTGGTTTTGTTACAACCCTTTTTATGAAACAGGTTTCCCTTAATTTTGTGCGGCATATGGTTGAGTTATGAGAAATTAATGATTAAGAATTCATATATTCACGGGTCATAGGCAATGAATTGTTTACTCCTTTGGTAAATAGGAACTGATGAAGATCTATGTTACCGCAATGGAATGAAGCAGCGCTGGAGTTGAGATAGAGACGCCACATCCGGATAAAGGTTTCATCTTTTATCCGCCGGATTAATGGGAGAGCCTGTTCAAAGTTTTGGGCCCAGTGCTCCAGGGTTCGAGTGTAGTGTTCACGAAGGCTTTCCATGTCTATGAGGTAAAACTTGTTGGTGGCCATTAGCGAAACCAGTTCATGTACTGCAGGAATATAGCCGCCCGGGAAAATGTACTTATTGACCCAGCTATTGATTGCCGATTCTTCATATCCTGTTATACAATGTAAGAGAGATACTCCGCCTTCACTCAAGAGGTTTTTAACTGCCGAAAAATATTCCGCCAAGTGTTCTTTTCCAACGTGCTCGACCATCCCAACGCTTACCACCCTGTCAAAAGTCCTGCCTCTTAATTCCCGGTAGTCCAGGATCTGGACTTTAACCAGGTCCTGCAAGCCCTCATTTTGAATTCTCTCCAAGACCCGGGTATATTGTTCAGAACTAAGTGTGATACCTAGAGCTTTAACCTGATAAGTTTTCGCTGCAGTCAGAATAAGTTCTCCCCACCCACAGCCGATATCGAGTAAGGTTTGCCCAGGCTGTAATTTGAGTTTGCGTAGGATATGATCGACTTTGTTATGCTGAGCCTGAGTCAAGCTATCTTCGGGCGACTTGAAATAGGCACAGGAGTAAGTCATGGTCTCATCTAACCATAAACGGTAAAAATTATTCCCTATATCATAGTGAAATTTAGTATTCTCTTTGCTCTTACGAATATTATTGGTTAGTATTTTAGAGAATTTGATATATGGATTTTTCTGGGAAAAGGGATTACCCTGTTTATTGTAGATGGATTCTATGACTTTTTGAACACTTCCTTCAATATCGATTTTCTTTTGCATATACCCTTCTCCGAAGGCTAAGGAAAGGTCACTAATAATTTCAGTTTTGGCAATTGGTTCATTGAAGCCGATCCGGAACTGAGCCTGCCCACCCCCATAATTTGCCACCTCACCATCCCAATACTTTACTTCACAAGGATCGGCAAAAAGGTTTTCCATGAATTTATGATAGAATACTTTATCAAATTTCATGTTTGTTCCTCCTATATCTCAATATAATAAGGTTCGTCTGGTTTATCAAGCCCCACATCACGGTTTGCGAATGCTAAGACTTTGCATGTTTACGGGAACCCGGGAGGACAGAGCCAAAGGTAGTATGTCCGTTCCAAGCCGCGCTATAACACGCTAGAGAACATTTTAAAAGAGATTTTTTGCGACGAACAAAGGGATTGGGAAACGTTTTCAAACATGCAGGATAAGAACTTTATCAACAGACTTATCAACAGGTTACACACAAAGAGTAGTATTTAAAAATAGTATTTAAAAATAGTATTTAAGGAAAGGAAGTGGATATTTAGTGAGTTTTGTACTTGCCGGACGAGAGCTCACTAAAGAAAATTATGGATGAAATAAAAGAGGTAGCGGAACTATTACATAAATCCAATAACACAGTAGTATTGACAGGTGCAGGCATGTCCACTGAAAGCGGGATATCGGATTTTCGTTCCAATAGAGGCGTATATTCTGAAATCCCTGAAGAAGTCTTCTCCCTGACCTACTTTTATCGGTATCCCCGTCAGTTTTACGATGCCGTATTAAAGTACTTATACATTAAAGATCTTCAGCCAAATATTGGCCACATCATCCTCGCAGAGTGGGAGGAAAAAGGGTTAGTTCATCAGATTATTACGCAAAACGTTGATTCCCTCCATTTTGATGCAGGGAGCAAAAAAGTTATCGAAATCCATGGAACCGGTAAAACTGCTACATGTCTAAGATGCAAGAGGCAATATGTATTTGCCGAACTTGTTGCCAAAGGCGGAGAGTTTTACTATTGTGATTGCCTGGACAAACATGCGGATAATCTGATTAAACGGGACACAGTTTTGTTTGAAGAAAATGTCCCCAGATACGAAGATGCTTTCAAAATAATTCAAAAAGCGGAATTGGTTTTTGTTTTAGGAACATCCCTTACGGTGTATCCCGTAGCCGACTTGATTGAATATGCACCTCCTCGTTCCAAAATAGTGATCATAAACAAAACCACTACCAGTTTTGACAACTCGCGTCAGGTCATAGCAATCCATAAACCGATTGGAAAAACATTAATGGCTATAAATGAATTAATAGAAGTACAGTGAAGAAGCAAATAGAAATATGTCCATATTATACCATAATCTAAGGCTAAAGTCGACCACTATTGTTAGTCACTCGATACTTGTTCGATTTGGAAGAGAGGCGCTGTAGCAACTATTCAATTACGCGGAGGTGAGAGTAACGCATGACACAGCCTGCATATAAGATTATCTGGGTGGATAGTGACTCCAACGAAACTATCGGTCAAGGAACTGAACTAAATTGCACTTTCCATACGGTGTGTGACAGAAAGTTTTTGATTGTTAAAGCCATTGCCCTGAATAATGAAGCGGAAAAATTAAATATCAGTCTTTCGGTTCCAGAAAATGGATACTTAAATGTAGATTGTGGGTCTGAAATTACCTTGACAGTACAAGTTCAGACGGGGGAAAAGAACCTCCTCTCTCCGGAAGACCTTTACAGAATGATTGAAGGAAAAAAAGCCCTGGCAATCCCTGAAGATGCCTATGTTACGCCAAGCTTTACCTGGCTATCATTTTTCCAAAACGTCAGTAAAGTTCCTCCCCATCAAGAAATCCTGGAGAATATTCTAAAAACAGCAACACTCTTGGAAAGTTATCGGAATGCGTTGTTTGCCAATAACTCTGTCTCTATCGAGCAGGGATGGTGGGATGGAAAAGGCGCCGGCAAATTAGAAGATCTCTCACCGGAGTTTTTCCATAGGGCCGGTAAAGCAGTTGACATAAATTTACATAATGTGGTTAACGGTTTTAACACGGATATGATCGATGCCTTAGCCAAAGCACATCCCGGCGGGATGATGCAAAAGAAGTCCGGCATCCATCTTGATTTGGGGAAAAGAGCCTGCCGGTATGATGAACGTGGCAAACTCATGGAAACTATACCTGCAGATCAGCTCGTCAAGTTAAAGCCTGATTTGCTGGCGGAGAAGGTTCTCGCTGCAACCATCTTAAGGATAGACACAAATGAAGTGAAAGGCATGACCAAGGTAGAGAAAGTCGATACCTATGCTTATACGTTTCTTAAACTGATTAATCACGATGTTGATCCTGCCAATCCGGCAAATTGTGATAGCTATCTCGGTGATGCCTATCTGCGGGAGCAGGATATACCGGCAGAGTATAAATATCGCAAGATTTTTCCCGGCCAATATACAAGTTCTTGGTTGTTGCGATTCCCAGTTTCATTGGAGCTCACAGGGGACTTCAAGATCAGCGAAATCTTTTCATGCAGGCCGGAAAAGTTAGTGGCCCAAAATGTTGTTGCGATCAGCAGGCTGCACGAAATCCACCCTCGCCGTATGGGAAGACCTATACCCATATTGATATCCGGGAAGAGGCCCAGGCACGAAGGCTAAAAGCCAACGGCAAGACAAGTCATCTGTTAACCAAAGATCAGCTGCAACCGCTTGTTGAAAAAAATCCGGAAGAGCAAAGGCTTGCTTCAGCTTATATGCAGCTTATTATTACCGGCAAAGCGAAAACCGCTGCTCAGGTTAATGTTAAACCCACGACTCAGGTAATCAAGATGAATATTTATGCTTATCTGCCGTTTATCCAGGCCCAATACGGCAATGGGGCGTTCAACTTTAAAGATTACGCCTTTCATGGGGCAAATATCAATATCACAGCCGCACCGGCATCTATACTGCGCAAAAAGGTGCGAGAAGTGGGTTTTGCGGAAATATGGCTGATTTCATTACCGGTGACTGTTTCAATTCGCGGCTGTTGTCAGGTACTTGAGGTAGCTGCCTTTGATTATGGTGAACCGGTCACAGAAAGCTACATATCCGTTGGACCGACGCAAGAAGGGGTGTTTCAAATCGATGAAATCAAAATCGAGGATTACCCTCAGAATATCTGGCCTTCCAATTTCGAAAGAAGGTCCAATAGTGCAGCGGACGGAGAAGCTTATGGTTTTCACGTAACGCAGCGTTACAGTTTCTGCGAAAGTGCTTGGACGGGTACCTTTGACGGAACTCAAGGAATTTTCACGATCACCGCTCGTTTCAGTAATAAAGCTTCAACGAACGGACGCTTTCAGGGGGAGTATTTTGAAGACTACAACTTTAATTTCCATATAACTACCAAACAGCTTCCGCGGGCAAATGCAAACATTTCGCTTTTAAAGCAACCACTTTGTCGCATATTGGTTAATTGAGTATACATTTTAATTCCAAATTGGTAGTCGTTCATAGCATTCTTAGAGTATATGGGGTAAAATTTAATTTAAGTTAATTGCGGATAAAACAGTACACAGAAGGGAATTAGCTATGGGTGCTGCAGTGATTGATAGGAGAGGAAGGACGATCTCCCATGCGGCAGTAAAACCTTTTCCCGCACGTCGAAGGATAGAATGGCAAATGTGTGTTGGAATAGAGAGATGAGCTAATGGCAAAGAGAGAAGAGACAACGGTAATTTTGGCCTACTTGGCCGTTTGTATTATTTGGGGGTCAACGTATCTGGCGATTAGAATTGGAGTCAGCGACTTTCCGCCATTTTTATTTGCCGGTATAAGGTCCTTGCTGGCAGGGTCTTTGGTGTTGTCATATGCTTATTTTAAAGGGTACAAATTTCCTGAAGATTTTATAGACCTCCGGAGGCAGGTCATAGTTGGTTTATTCTTACTGTTAGGTGGCAACGGGCTTGTCGTTTGGACGGAACAATGGGTTTGTTCGGGAGCCGCAGCACTTCTCTTAGCGATTGTCCCCTTATTCACGGCGATTCTCGAAAGGTTCCTGTCCAATAGTCCAAGGATTGGCCCGCAGGGGTGGTTCGGTTTACTTTTAGGGTTTAGCGGGGTTGCCCTTTTGGTATTGACGGGTTCTGATGTTAAAATAATTGATCTTTCAGGGGGAATATTGCTGCTGCTGGCGGCTCTTTCCTGGTCACTGGGCTCAGTCTATTCCAAGACATTTAAATCCTCCGCAACAATGGGGGCCAATATAAGTATACAAATATTGGCCGGAGGGGTTGCCCTGACCATAGTTGGGCTCTTGCTGGGAGAGGCAGGTGGAATTCAGCTAACTGCCAAGGGGGTTGGCGCTCTGGCCTATTTGATCGTGTTTGGTTCGATCCTTGGTTACAGTTCATATATCTATATCCTGCAGAGGTGGCCGGCCTCAAAGGCCGGTACCTATGCTTACGTTAATCCGGTTGTCGGAGTGATCTTAGGCGCTCTTATTCTAGACGAGCCGATCTCACCGGCAGTGTTCATTGCCGGGGTCATTATTTTAGGCGGGGTATTTTTAGTTCAATTATCGAAAACGGGGATGAAAAGTGAGCAGGAGTCATCTGAGAATTCGGAACCATGAGTTTGTCTTATTTGCTCACTCCAAATTACTTAAATTACTTTTCAAGTCCTGGTAAAAGTTTGCCTTAGCAGTCTCAAAGTAGGGAATGACCCAAAGCAGGCCTATACCCAGCGTTATGGCAATTTCACCTTATAGTTTTTGAACTTAGCCTAAGTAGGCAGATTTACTGAGCAAAGCCCCACAATCCCGTCCGGGATCGTGGGGCTTTTTCTCGGTGGGGGAAGCTTATTGTCGGCAGCATTGCTGCGCTATGGCCTAATGAATTAATCTTTAAGAAGTTCTTAAGAATTAGGGCAAGCTTATCGTAAGATTTAGTTGATATGATTACCTTAAAGAAAAGAACAGGGGGTGTGATATGATTGGATAGATCATGAGGTGGGAGGGATACGGCATGAATATCCTGGTTTGCGATGACGATAAAGATATTTTAGAAGCGATAAGCATCTACTTAGAATACGAGGGTTATCAAGTTTTTAAAGCTGCGCATGGCCTGGAAGCTTTAAAAGTAGTTGAAGAAAATGAGGTCCATTTGGGGATTATGGATACTATGATGCCGCACCTGGATGGGCTCAGGGCAACTATGAAGCTCAGAGAAGATAAGAATATACCGGTTATTATACTCTCGGCAAAAGCTAAGGATACGGACAAAATAATTGGCTTAAATATGTGGGCGGACGATTATGTTACTAAGCCGTTCAATGCTTTGGAATTAATGGCCAGGGTGAAGTCCCAGCTCAGACGCAATACCAGCTTAGGGAGCCTGGAAAGTAAAAGTAATGTCTATTAAACAGGCGGACTGGTGATTGATGATCAGGGTAAGCAGGTAACGGTTGATGGCGAGGAGGTAAAACTTACGCCGGTCCAATATAAGATCCTGAAGCTGTTGACAGCCAATGCGGGCAGGGTATATTCCATCGATGAAATATATGAAAAAGTATGGCAGGAAACTGCTTTTTGTCCGGAAAATACAGTCGCCGTCCATATTCGAAAAATAAGAGAACGGATTGAAATCAACCCTAAAGAGCCGAAATACTTGAAGGTGGTGTGGGGAATTGGAACTTTAGCTGCGGTAGCGCCTGCAAACCGTGCAACGCCAGCATCAGGAAAACGATGACCGGCACGTGAATGAAGTACACGGTGAAGGAATGCTGGGAGAGGAACCGGCCGAATTTCTTCCCGCCGTTGAGAAAGCGGCGGAAAAACGTGAGGAGCCAAAGGGGGATATGAAATGACGCGGGAAAACCTGGAGTAGTTTGAAAGCCCAAATAATAGTTTTTCTTCGTGGTAAAATAAGGTATAATTAATCTGAGGTGATTATATGTCTGCAATTGAAGATGTTTTAAGTAAGCGAGAGCAAATTATTAGCTTAGCAACACAATACAAAACTCATAATGTCAAAATATTCGGCTCTGTCCTTAGAGAAGAGGAAACTCGGGAGAGTGATATCGATTTCTTAGTGGAATGCCAGGATGATTGTTCGCTTTTTGATATCATTTCCTTGAAGTACGACCTTGAAGAATTTTTAGGAAGAAATGTCGATATAGTAACATATGATTCTTTGCACTGGACCTTAAAGGATAAAATTCTTCTGGAGGCCAGGCCGATATGAAAGATGCCAAGGTTTTTCTCCAACAAAACGAGCTACCCCAACTAAAGAATATGATTAAGGAAATAATGTAATTAATAAAGCACTGAGCAGCTAATGCTGCTGCGGTTTGGTTCAACCCAATAATAATTAGCTTTGAGGAGAAAGAAATGAGTAAGATTGGAAGAAATGACCCCTGCCCCTGTGGTAGTGGCGCGAAGTACAAAAATTGTTGTCTTAATAACAACATTAGCTCAAACAGATTGGAAAAGTGGAAAACCAATGCTTTACAGATTCTTACAGATAGTACCAATAATGAGTCCATCAATTTAATCTTTTTTAAGACATTGGAGTTTATTGAAAGAAGAAATTGGGTAGGAGCATCTCGTGCAGTATCAGCGGTTCTCTATGTACTTTTTAGCGAAGCAGGTTTAAGTCCATCCCTTTGGGTGGGAGAAGTTGAATCTGAGCGAGGTTTTTTTGACCATTCGTGGATAGAGTTAAACGGTAGTATCTTTGATGCGGCTATTTATAAAAACCTTGGTAACGGAATGGCTTTTTCTCCCGTAATTAATGGATACGATATTGACACATTGGAAATTCCAAAATGGAATTATGGAATACGATCAGGGATAGGGATGGATTCCTCTGTCGAGATAATAGTCAATACTCCATTTAATAATTATATGAGTGGATTTCAAGAGCATAAAAATGGATTATGGGGAATTGTGGATGATATTGGCAAGGAGTGCGCATTAAATATTGATGTTAAACGGTTAACAGAAAAGTATTCTAACACTAGATGGTCTGTAAGATAGTCTATAAAAACTTTTTGCGAGAACGGTAAACAACTTACAAAATGGTTCAAGAAAGAAGAACTCGACTAAAAATGCACAGTGGACACTGCGCATTTTTAATTTTGAGTAATGTTGCTGCTATCACAAGAATTTCCGGAGAAACAGAGTAAATGTTTAATAATTTGCAGAAAGAAACCATTATTGGCAGGACTTAGCAGTAATATGCAGAATTATATAATATTATAGAGAATCGTCTGCAAGAATCAAGGATAGCATTTCCCCAATCAGAAATGAATATTTCAAATGGGAGCACCTTACGTCCCATCACTTAGAGCAATTTGAGGGGCCGACGTCTTGTCGGCCTCTGGATATTTGGGCGCGCGCCAGGTAACCGACACATCTACCATGAATATGACAGAACGAAAACAAGGGATGGTGTTACATGAAAAAAGTTATATTAAGAGGACGGTTAAAGCATATTTTTGCTTTCTTGGCTGTCATAATGATTTTATCGGGATGCGCTGCCCTTACCGTTGACCGGTATGTCGAGCGAGTCGGAACAAAATATATACTTAATATTAATGATGTTCCGGTTGCTGATGCTATCCTAGTCTTAGGGGCTTACGTTTTTCCAGATGGAACGACTTCGTCCATGTTAAATGATCGTTTGAGTGAAGGAAATGAACTTTACAAAGAAAGCAAGGCCCCAAAGATATTAGTAAGCGGGGACCATGGGCAGAAAGATTATGATGAAGTTAACGCTATGAAGAGCTTTTTGATGGACAAGGGTGTACCAAGCCAGGACGTCTTCATGGACCACGCGGGTTTTAGTACTTATGAGAGCGTATATAGGGCTCGGGACATTTTCAAAGTCCAAAGGGTTATAATTGTAACTCAGGAATACCATCTCATGCGGGCTGTTTTCTTGGCTCGGGAGATGGGACTCGAGGCGTATGGGATAGCCTCCGACAAACACGATTATGGACAAGCGATGAAATTTTATAAAGTGAGAGAAATAGCCGCAAGAAACAAAGATTTCATATGGGCCAAAATTATCAAACCTGAACCAACATATTTAGGAGACGAAATACCTGTATTTGGAGACGGAAGAGCAACGGATGATAAGTAAGATTATGTTTGAGTAGCTCATTGTTCCATCGTCTAACTTCTAGAACATTGGATTACTGCTACTGAAGAAGGCTAAGGACGAGACGCGGAGCAGATGAACCATAAAGCAAAACAAAACAGTTTTTGCAGGATTTTACTTAATAATGCCGAATTTAGGATATGGTGAATTAATTTGTAAAAATTATCGTGAATAAAGAAATCTACTAGAAACTTATTCGGAATATGTAGAAAAGTACTTTCAAGGATAGATTGTTGCTTAAAGTTGTTTTCGATGGCGGAGAGGTTGGAGCGAATTGACGGATAAGATCAAGCAGAAGGGAAGCCTGGGCAGTGTCGCCGAAGATCTCTTTATCGAGCTGTTTTGTGACACCTTTGGTCCGGAACAAGCGGAATATCTTTTTCTTCAGAGTTTTGGTGGAGGATATTGTTAACTACTTTATGGATTATTACGGCTCCAGAAAAGATCAGGGGTTGGTTGTTGAGAAGAAATCGAGTATTTACTGTAAGGACGGGTATACGGAAAAGGATGTTGAGAGAAATAGCTTTCTGAATCCGATTAAGCGGTTTGAGGATATGCGCTTTATGAGCCGGTGCAGGGATATTGAGTGTTTAATAGGCATGTGTGGAAAAGGCTGACTGCGGAGGAGAAGGCGTGGATTGTTGGGCGGTGTGATGAGAAGTTGGAGGAGTATTATAAGAAGAGGTTAGTTAATGCATAGACAAACTGGGATGACATTATGGAGTATCCTGAATTAAGGTAATTATCTTTTTGAGAGAAAGGGAATATCTCCGTAATTATCTTCGGGTATACTTATAATCTACTAGGAATACCCGAACAAACATTCGCAAATTCCGTAGTAAGACGATATCATTGCGAAATACGGGGTTAAGAAAGGAGAGCAATTCTATGAGAGAATATGAGATCCCATCCCCAATTTTAGATGCCAAAGAGAAAGAACTGATAGAGAAAATCACAAAAGAATATGAAAAATTTATTAGCCCCGGAGTAATTGGACAAGTAGTCAACATAGTTGGAAATGCTATTGAAAAGATTACTCCTGAGAAGGCGAAGAGATTACTAAATGAAACCTATGAACTAATCAGTGAGTGGGATATTCTAAAGAAGACTCTTGAGCACGCAGGCAAAGGTTTTCTTGTATTGCATAAACACGCGTCGTTATTCACGATTAATAAAAATGATACAGTTGAAATTTTTAAACGTATCAGAAAGT
>JQID01000176.1 GCA_000770645.1 Desulfosporosinus sp. Tol-M | reverse complement strand
GGCGGCTTGTTGCGAAACACTATAAATCTGATATAATTGTTGGTTAGGATAGCGTTCATAAATAATTACATCTAGTTATCTTTGATTTATAGAAATGAGGAAAGACCTTGGTACAGGCTTCGCAACGTATTCGGAATTTTTCTATTATTGCACATATCGACCATGGTAAATCCACGTTAGCTGACCGACTGATCGAGTATACGGGTGCCTTGAGCAAACGGGAAATGGAAGAGCAAGTTCTTGATTCCATGGATCTGGAGCGGGAACGGGGCATCACCATTAAACTACAGGCAGTGCAGTTAAGTTATCAGGCGAAAGACGGAGAGGTTTATGAGCTGAATCTCATTGATACGCCGGGTCATGTGGACTTTTCATACGAGGTATCCCGCAGTTTAGCAGCTTGTGAAGGCGCGTTGTTAGTTGTCGATGCGGTCCAGGGGATTGAGGCCCAAACCTTAGCCAATGTTTATCTGGCCTTAGGCAATAATCTGGAGATTATTCCAGTGATCAATAAAATTGACCTGCCTAGTGCGGAGCCTGAGCGTGTCAAGCAAGAAATTGAAGATGTGATTGGCTTGGATGCCAGTGAAGCAATACTTGCTTCGGCAAAGACAGGAATTGGGATAGAGGAGATCCTGGAAAGGATTGTTGAAACGGTTCCACCTCCGCAAGGGGAAGATCAGGCTCCTTTGCAGGCTCTGATTTTCGACTCTAAATTTGACGCTTATAAAGGAGCTATTTCCTACGTCCGGATTGTCGAGGGACGGGTTGCCAAAGGTACGAAGATGAAAATGATGTCCACCGGAAAGGTCTTCGAAGTGACTGAAGTAGGCGTGTTTACTCCGGCAATGCGGATAGTCGGAGAACTAAAAGCCGGTCAAGTCGGATTTATTGCGGCCAGTATTAAGAATGTCAAGGACACGCAGGTCGGTGACACAATTACGGATGAGGAAAATTGCGCCGATAATCCGCTTCCGGGGTATAGGAAGGCCATTCCGATGGTGTTTTGCGGACTTTACCCGGTTGAAGCCAGTGATTATAACCGACTGCGCGATTCCTTGGAGAAGCTTTATCTTAACGATGCAAGTTTAGCCTTTGAACCGGAAACCTCAGTCGCTCTGGGTTATGGTTATCGGTGCGGATTTCTTGGTTTACTCCACATGGAGATCGTTCAGGAACGTTTGGAGCGGGAATATGACCTTAACCTGATCACTACGGCACCCAGCGTGATTTATAAAGTAAACACCTTGAAAGGGGAAGTAATAAGCATTGATAATCCTTCAAATCTTCCCCCTATCGAGTCAATAACTAGTATTGAAGAACCAATTGTGAAGGCGACAATTTTGGTTCCTGCGGAGTATGTTGGAGCGATCATGGAACTTAATCAAGAAAAGCGGGGAACGTATTTGACCATGGACTATGTGTCCAAGAGTAGGGTGCA
>JQID01000161.1 GCA_000770645.1 Desulfosporosinus sp. Tol-M | reverse complement strand
TGAAGGATTATCAATGCTTATAACTTCCCCTTTCAAGGTATTTACTTTATAAATCACGCTGGGTGCCGTAGTGATCAGGTTAAGGTCATATTCCCGCTCCAAACGTTCCTGAACGATCTCCATGTGGAGTAAGCCGAGGAATCCGCACCGATAACCAAAACCCAGAGCGACTGAGGTTTCAGGTTCAAAGGCTAAACTTGCATCGTTAAGATGGAGCTTTTCCAGGGAATCGCGCAGTCGATTATAATCGCTAACATCAACCGGGTAAAGTCCGCAAAACACCATCGGAATGGCCTTCCTATATCCTGGAAGCGGCTTATCGGCGCAGTTTTCCTCATCCGTAATTGTGTCACCGACCTGCGTATCCTTGACATTCTTAATACTGGCAGCAATAAATCCGACCTGACCGGCTTTTAGTTCTCCGACTATCCGCATTGCCGGAGCAAACACGCCTACTTCAGTCACTTCGAAGATCTTTCCGGAGGCCATCATTTTCATCTTCGTACCTTTGGCAACCCGTCCCTCGACAATCCGGACGTAGGAAATAGCACCTTTATACGCGTCAAATTTAGAGTCGAAAATCAGAGCCTTCAAAGGAGCCTGATCTTCCCCTTGCGGAGGTGGAACCGTTTCCACAATCCTTTCCAGGATCTCCTCTATCCCAATTCCTGTCTTTGCCGAAGCAAGTATTGCTTCACTGGCATCCAAGCCAATCACATCTTCAATTTCTTGCTTAACCCGCTCAGGCTCCGCGCTAGGCAGGTCAATTTTATTGATTACTGGAATAATCTCCAGATTATTTGCCAGGGCTAGATAAACATTGGCTAAGGTTTGGGCCTCAATCCCTTGGACCGCATCGACAACTAACAACGCGCCTTCACAAGCTGCTAAACTGCGGGATACCTCGTACGAAAAGTCCACATGGCCCGGCGTATCAATGAGATTCAGCTCATAAACCTCTCCATCTTTCGCCTGATAACTTAACTGCACTGCTTGCAGTTTAATGGTGATGCCACGCTCCCGCTCCAGATCCATGGAATCTAGAACTTGCTCTTCCATTTCCCGTTTGCTCAAGGCACCCGTATACTCGATCAGTCGGTCTGCTAACGTGGATTTACCGTGATCAATATGCGCAATAATAGAAAAATTCCGAATACGTTGTGAAGCTAGTGCCAAGGTCTTTCCTCATTTCTATAACTTAAAGATAACCAAGATGTATTTATTTAAGCACTCTATCCTAACCTATGATTATATCAGATTTAGAGTGTTTCGCAACAAGCCGCC
>JQID01000075.1 GCA_000770645.1 Desulfosporosinus sp. Tol-M | reverse complement strand
GTTAATACCCTTCGGGCCGAAAAATAGTATTCCGCGCGGGCGCAGCGAATCAACGAGAGCTGAGTATAGAGAGAAGCTTCCAAATGGAATGCAAATTTTGGTGAGAAATAGAGAGCACCTTTTAATAAGGCGCTCTTTTTGATTTGAGCAAATATTACTATAGTATTGACATACTAAATAATTAATGGGTATAATTGAATAATTAATTATGGCCAGAGAGGAGGCCGAATGTGAACGCGAAGATAGATTTAGCCTTAAATATGTTTTACCAGAGGCAGATTTCAACTCGGGAACAATTACTGAACGAAATGCTGCGCATAAAAATGGTTCGCAAAAACCTTGCGGATGATACAAACATTATTACGGATAAAGAGAAGCTTTTTCAGTTTATGAAGAAAACAACTGAAGATGAACTCGGCTTCTTTCCTGCTGACAGAGACGATTTTTTTAATATTTTTCAAATTCTGAAAGATATTGATTTAATAGATTTTACTCTTGAGATCTATAAAAATGATCGATCAGGGAAAGTAATTTCACCGCTTTATTTGAACAGGTATATCCGTGAGAAGATCCGGCAGTTACAGTCGGAAAAGATACTTATTACTGAGGCAGAAAAGCATCTATCCGAGCTGAGGGAATTAATAAAACAAAGCCCTGATTCTAAGCTGACCTTAACAACCCAGCTAAAACCGATGAACCTACTGCTAAAGTTAGCCTTTGGGGAAAACCCAAATGTGACAATCCGTTTTGAATCAATTTACACAGATTGCTTGCAGAATGCGAGATTTGATTATATTTATTCATTACCCACCTTTAGCTATAAACCGGATGAATTAGGCCGGACATTTATTACGCGAGACAGTGATGGCGTGGCCCTTGAGAATATGCTGGGGCATTTAAATGCGCCCGGTACACTGGACATCATAGTTCCCGCAAAAATTACCTTTGCCGGCCTGGAATACGAAAAGCTAAGGTCGTATATTACAGATAACTTCAGTGTGAAGAACATCTACATTTTACCGGAGGGAACCTTTCGCCCGGTGACAGCAATCAAGACCTATTTTTTTACGATCACCACCGGTCCGCAAAATAACGTTGAAATTGGCACGATTAATCTTAATAAAAATGAGTTCAGGGTTACAGATAAAAAAATGATCCCCACCTGGGAATTTTTAGCCCACGCGGACTGGAGAATTGAGCTGCTGCTCTCTGAAGACGATGAAAACATTCAAAGGTTTAAAAACTCTAACTTGGAAAAAGTGAAATTGAAAGAAGTGGCAGAAGTATTCAGAGGTAAATCCATCTTAAAAAAGAATACCACACCCGGCAGCATCAGTGTGCTTAACATCTCCAACATTGAGAATGGTGAGATTAATTATGCGGACATGGATACAATTGAAGAGGACGAACGCAAAGTCAAACGCTATGAATTGTTAAACGGCGATGTTGTTCTCTCATGCAGAGGTACTGCGATAAAGACTGCTGTGTTTGAAGCGCAAAATAAAACAATTATTGCTTCAGCTAACCTGATTGTAATTAGGCCGAAAGAAAAGGTGAGCGGTGAGTATATAAAGATTTTCTTGGAGAGCCCGATTGGACTGGCGATTATTAAGAGTTTCCAGCGGGGAACGACAATAATGAATATTAACCATGCGGACATTATGGAGATGGAAATTCCCTTGCTACCCATAGAGGAGCAAAAGGAAATGGTCGCCAACTATAAAAAAGAGCTTGCTACCTATAAAAAAACCATCGGCGAAGCAGAAAACCGATGGACAAAAATAAAAGATAATCTCTACAACAAACTAACTTAGGAGGTTTTAGACAATGGCAGTAAACCTGGAATTTGAAAATAAATTATGGGAAATGGCTGATAAACTAAGAGGAAATATTCAGCCCTCCGATTACAAAGCTGTAATATTAGGACTTATTTTCTTGAAATATATTTCAGACAGCTTTGAAGAAAAATATAATGAGTTGTTGGCCGAAGGAGAAGGCTTCGAAGAGGACCGGGATGCTTATATCGAGGACAATATTTTCTTCGTTCCGCCTACTGCCAGGTGGGAATTTATTAAAAAAAGTGCAAAGCAAAGCACCATCGGCCAAATTATAGATGAAGCAATGATTGCCATAGAAAGAGAAAACAAAAATCTGAAAGGGGTCTTGCCGAAAAATTATGCCCGACCGGAGCTTGATAAAACAAAGCTCGGTGAACTGATAGATTTGTTTTCCTTTAATTTGGGCAGCAAAGAATCAAAAGCCCAAGATATTCTGGGCCGGGTTTATGAATACTTCCTGGGGAAATTCGGCTCCAGTGAAGGTGAGTTTTACACCCCACCAACGATTGTGAAACTGCTGGTTGACATGATTGAACCTTATAAAGGCAGAGTATACGACCCGTGTTGTGGATCAGGCGGGATGTTTGTGCAATCTAAAAGATTTGTTGAAGAGCATCAGGGTCGAAAAGATGATATTCATATTTATGGCCAGGAGTTCACGGCGACCACTTGGAGACTATGCAAAATGAACCTGGCTATTCGGGGTATCGACGGTAACCTGGGTGAAAGAGATGCGGATACCTTTGGTAATGACCTACATAAAAACTTGCGGGCAGATTTTGTACTTGCCAATCCGCCCTTCAACGTTAGTGATTATACTTTAATTCAGGATGATGCCCGTTGGAAGTACGGTATCCCACCGGCAAACAATGCCAATTACGCCTGGATAGAGCATATCATCAGCAAATTATCTCCGACCGGTATAGCGGGTTTTGTCCTGGCCAACGGATCGATGAGTACGTCAACCAAAGCGGAAGCGGAAATTAGGAAGAATATTATTGAAGCAGGACTGGTGGACTGCATCATAACCATGCCGCCGAACTTATTTTATAACGTAACTATTCCGGTTTGTCTCTGGTTTATCGCCAAGAGGAGAGAAAACAGGAAAGATAAAATCCTGTTCATTGATGCCCGCAAGATGGGCTATATGGAAACCCGTAAACACAGGGAGTTGACGGATGAGGAAATCAAGCAGATATATGACACCTACCATAATTGGCGTGACTCAAGCTTTGAAAGCGAAAAATCAATGGTGGCTGAAAAAGCACAACTCTATCAATTAGATAATTATAAAAATGAAGAAATAAAAGAATATGAAGATATTAAGGGGTTCTGCAAATCGGCGACTATAGAAGACGTCCGAAGCCATGAGTATATCTTAACGCCGGGTAGATATGTTGGTATCGAAGAAGTGGAAGATGATAGCGAGCCTTTTGATGAAAAAATGACCCGACTGACAGCAGTGCTTGCTGAGATGTTCGCCAAATCCCATAAGCTCGAGGTAGAAATCAAACAGCGATTGGGGGCGATCGGGTTTGAGTTTTGAAAATAACACTGAAATATCGATCTATCAAATGAGGACGGACAGACAAAAATTAATGTGCAACAGTTGTCAAGGAATACTTGACAACTGCAACTGGGATATGAGTATTGATGATTTTTGTAACTGTTTCAGACTACAATTCAAGATATCACAACAGCGAGGGTGAGATATCAAGGATTTAATATGTAAGGAATCTTTCAAGTTCAATATGAGGGAGAAATGAGAATTAACCGTTATATGAAATTAAATTTGCTGAAGGTTAGGGGTAATAAAGATGTTTAGTTCAAATTTAGACAAGCTGTATAAAACCTTTGATGAAATATTAAATGTTGATACCGAAAACAATATTGAATTTTGGTATGCAAGAGATTTGCAAGAATGTTTAGGTTATTTAAGGTGGGAAAATTTTATTGTAGCTATAAACAGAGCCATAGAATCTTGCAAAAGCACAGGAATAGAAGTAACAAACCATTTTCGTGAGGTCACGAAAATGGTTGAGCTCGGTAGTGGTGCGAAGAGGAATATACGAGATTATATGCTTACTCGCTATGCTTGTTATTTGATTGCACAAAATGGTGATCCTAAAAAAGAAGAAATAGCATTTGCCCAAAGTTATTTTGCCTTGCAAACAAGAAAGCAAGAGCTTATAGAAGATAGAATGAATTTAATTGCAAGAATGGATGCGCGAGATAGATTAAAAGAATCAGAAAAGCAATTATCTAAAAATATTTATGAGCGTGGTGTTGATGATGCCGGTTTTGGACGTATACGTTCTAAAGGTGATAAAGCATTGTTTGGTGGTAGAAATACCGGTGATATGAAATATAAGCTTGGCATAAAGGACAATAGACCTTTAGCTGATTTTCTACCCACCTTAACAATAGCGGCTAAGAATTTAGCAACGGAAATGACCAATCATAATGTAAATGAAGCCGATTTACAGGGAGAAAAGAGCATAACAAACGAGCATGTCCAAAACAACTCAAGCGTTCGTGATATGTTAGGCAAAAGAGGGATTAAACCAGAGGATTTACCACCTGCCGAAGATATTAAAAAGCTTGAAAGACGAGTAAAAGCCGAAGAAAAGAAATTAGCCCACAAATCTGGGAAGTTGCCCGAAAAAGGAGAGGTGAATGATCCGTCCCCCGTGGAGCGGGATTTTTTGCAGACCATAGCACAGGTAGAAAAGAAGCTTAACGCTAAAACCCAGAAGAATACTGGGGGCGATGAGGTATGAGTAATAGTGGGTGGAGAGAGGTTAAGCTGGGGGAAGTATGTTCAAAAATTGGAAGTGGATCAACACCAACTGGTGGAGCAAATGCCTATTGTGATAGTGGTATTGCATTAATCAGAAGTCAAAACATTTTAGATTTCAAGTTTTCAGATGTTGGATTAACCTATACTAATAAAATTCAAGCAAAAAAGCTAAATAATGTGACCATCGAGGAAGGTGATGTGCTCCTCAATATTACTGGTGATTCTGTCGCAAGATGTTGTATTGTACCCAAAGACATACTCCCTGCAAGAGTTAATCAACATGTCGCGATCATAAGAGGATTACAAGAAAATGTTGATAATAGGTACATTTTGTATTATTTACAACATAATAAAACTTATCTATTATCCATCGCTGGTATAGGCGGAACAAGAAACGCATTGACAAAAAAAATGATAGAAAATTTATACATTAAACTTCCACCAATCAATGAACAAAAAGCAATAGCCGGCACCCTATCCTGCTTGGATGACAAAATCGAGCTCAACAACCGCATCAACAAAAACCTTGAGGAAATGGCCCAGGCAATTTTTAAAAGTTGGTTTATTGATTTTGAGCCTTTTCAGAATGGAGAGTTTGAGGATAGTGAGTTAGGGAGGATTCCTAAAGGGTGGCGGATATTTAGCATCTCAGAGATCTTTGAAATTAACCCAAGCCGTCGGATTCCTCGCGGCACAATTGCCCCTTATTTAGATATGTCAAATATGCCGACTACGGGACATGCTCCAAAAAAATGGATAGAGCGGGTGGTTGGTTCTGGTATGAAGTTCATAAATGGTGATACGTTGGTTGCTAGAATCACACCTTGTTTAGAGAATGGGAAAACAGCTTACGTGGATTTTCTCGGAAATAACCAAGTCGGGTGGGGTTCAACCGAATATTTAGTAATAAGGCCGAGAAGTCCTATATCAACTATATTTGCTTACATTCTGGCACGAAGTGATAGATTTCGTGATTATGCGATTAAAAGAATGACTGGTTCGAGCGGGAGACAGAGAGTACCTGCTGATAATATCGGTTTATTTAAAATAGTACTGCCACCACTGGAGAGCATAATACACAAAGATTTTACTGTTTTTGTGGAATCACTGTTTAAATTTATGAGAGTATTGACATTTGAATCAAGAAAATTAGTACAGATCCGTGACACCCTGTTACCCAAACTTATGTCCGGCGAAATCCGAGTGCCACTAGAGGAGGTGCAATAAATGCCAAATAATTTCTGCGAGTCCCACTTAGAAGAAGCTACCCTGGAATGGTTCGAGGAGCTTGGCTACGAGATAGTTTTTGCTCCGGATATTACACCGGATGGCGATTATCCGGAACGTGAGGATTACAGTGATGTCATACTTAATGATAGACTAAAAGAAGCCCTCGCCAAGATTAATCCCAAAATGCCGAGCGATGCAATTGAAGATGCTTTCCGGCAGATCGTCATTCCGCAAAGCCCAAGTCTGATCATGAATAACAAAGCATTTCAAAAGATGATCACTGATGGTATTGATGTCCAGATGAAGCAGCCGGATGCCAGTTATCGAACCGAAAAGATCTATGTATTTGACTTTCCAAAGCCACTGAACAACGAATTTATGGTTGCCAATCAGTTTACCATCGTTGAGCATGGGGTGGAAAAGCGACCTGATGTGGTTGTATTTGTAAATGGCATTCCTCTGGTCGTCATTGAACTGAAAAGCGCAAGCGATGAGAATGTGGATATTACTGATGCCTATAATCAGCTGCAGACATATAAGATGACCATACCGTCCCTGTTCACATACAATTCATTTATGGTCACCAGTGATGGCGTCAATGCCAGAGCAGGCACCCTTACTTCGGATGAAGATCGATTTATGGCCTGGCGTACTATTGATGGGGATAATGTGGCACCGCTGTCGATTCCCCAGCTTGAAGTATTGATCAAAGGAATGTTTGAGCGCGACCGCTTCCTGGATATCATTAAGCATTTTGTTTTATTCCAAAGTGATGGCCAGGAGACGATCAAAATACTTGCCGGTTATCATCAGTACCATGCAGTCAATAAAGCTGTTGTGAGTACCGAGCGGGCAACCATGGAATCCGGTGATCGACGAATCGGCGTCATTTGGCATACCCAAGGCAGTGGTAAAAGCCTGTCGATGGTATTCTATGCCGGGATATTGATTATCAGTGAAGAGCTGGGAAATCCTACCATTGTAGTAATTACTGACCGAAATGATCTGGATGACCAGCTGTTTGGCACATTCCTGAAAAGCAAAGACATTTTAAGAAGCACTCCGGTGCAAGCCACCGACAGAACTCATTTAAGGCAATTACTGAATAATCGTACCAGCGGGGGCATTATTTTTTCAACCATTCATAAGTTTGCTCCTTTTGCCACTGAATCAAAAGAACGACTTGAAACTTATGCTCAGTATCCTAATGCAGCTGAACTACCAAAAGGGTATAGCAAAAGCATGGTGCTTACCGACCGGAAAAATGTCATTGTTATGGCTGACGAAGCGCACCGCAGCCAATATGGATTTGGTGCGGAGATTGTCAAAGGTGATAATGCGGCGGATGTAAAATACGGCTATGCCAAATATATGCGCGACAGCCTGCCCAATGCTTCTTATATCGGCTTTACCGGAACACCGGTCGAACTGACTGATAAAAACACGCGTGCCGTATTCGGGGATTATATCGATGTCTACGATATGACCCGAGCTGTTGAGGATGAGACAACGGTTAAGATTTTCTATGAAAGCAGAATTGCCAAGTTGGATCTGCCGGAGGCCTTAAAACCCAAAATTGACGCAGAATATAATGAGATCACCGAATACCAGGAATACAGCCAAAAAGAAAAGCTCAAGAGCAAATGGGCCAGACTTGAAGCCATTGTCGGTGCCAATGAACGTGTAAAACAGATTGCCGGGGATATCGTTGCGCACTTCGAAAAACGCGAGCAGGCCCAGGAAAATGCAGGCGGCAAGGCCATGATCGTGGCGATGAGTAGAAGAATTGCCATCGATCTCTATCAGGAAATTGTGGCCCTTCGCCCTGAGTGGCACAGTGATGATTTAATGAAGGGAAAAATTAAAGTGGTTATGACCGGAGCATCATCCGACCCGGCAGATTGGCAGAAGTTTATCGGCACGAAGGCTAACCGCGAAACTTTGGCCAAACGCATGAAGGACAGAAAAGATGAATTAAAACTGGTCATTGTCAGAGATATGTGGCTTACCGGCTTTGATGTACCGAGTATGCATACCATGTATATTGATAAGCCAATGAGCGGTCATAATCTGATGCAAGCTATTGCCAGGGTGAACAGGGTATTTAAAGAAAAACAAGGTGGCCTGGTTGTTGACTATATCGGCATAGCGGAAAACTTAAAAACAGCTCTTTCTCAATATACGGAAAGTGATAAAAAGACCACCGGCATTGATACAGAAGTGGCCTCACAAGTTCTCCTGGAAAAGCATGACCTGATCAAAGAGCTGCTGCATGGCCATGATTACAGCAAATTCTTCACCGGCAAGCCAAGTGAGAAAATGCAGGCCATTGTGGAAACGATGGACTATATCATTGGGCTCAGGGAGGATCGAAAGAACGATTATATCAAGCTGGTCACGGAAATGGCACGCGCTTATTCTCTCTGCGCGACAACGGATATTGCCGAAAAGCTAAACGTGGAAATCGGATTCCATAAAGCTGTTAGGACAAGCCTGGTTAAAATGATTAATGATGACAATAAAAAGAAAACCACCACTCAACTCGACAGTGAATTAAAGCAGTTGATTTCCAAATCAATCTCTTCTAATGAAGTCATTGACATATTGAACTCAGTTGGACTTTCCAAGCCGAATATAGCCATCCTTTCTGACGAGTTTCTGGAAGAAGTAAAAGGCATGAAGCAGAAGAACCTGGCTGTCGAACTCCTGAACAGATTGCTGAAAGGCGGTATAAAGACCTTCTCCAGGCGGAATCTTGTGCAGTCAAAGAAATTCTCCGAGCTGTTGGAGGCTGCAATCCGAAAGTATCAAAACAGGGCGATTGAAACAACGCAAGTAATCATGGAGCTGATTGAACTTGCTAAGCAGATTAGCGAGGCAGAAAAACGAGGCGAAAGCACAGGTCTATCGCCGGATGAATTGGCATTCTATGATGCATTGGCGGAAAATGAATCTGCACGTGAAATTATGGGCGAAGAGATTCTGAAGCAGATTGCCAGGGATCTGACCATATCCATAAAAAAGAATATCACCGTTGACTGGGCCATTCGGGAAAGCGTGCAGGCCAAAATGAAAATGACCATTAAGCGTCTGCTGAAGAAATACGGATATCCGCCAGATAAGACGGCTAAAGCGGTGGATATTGTCATGGAGCAAACCAAACTGATGTGCCAGAATGAGAGTAGATAAAATTCACCAAAAGAGGATTATGTCTATAATGTGAACCTAGTACGAAGTTCGGTATGCTTTTGGTTATAGCAATAATAGGAAGTTAAAACACTGATAGCTCCACTTATATTGTCAAGACGACTATTATTCAATTAATTCAAAAATTGGGGGAATTGTAATGAGAAGATCGGAACTGGAAAGCAGCACCAGCAGCAGCCATGTCTTTGAAACAATTTTGGAAAATGCCTTAAAAATCTTCAAATTAGGCTAATAATGGGAAGCTAACAAATTAGATGGTATGATCAGAAGGTGAAGAAAACCTTTTATAACGCCAAAACAATAATGCCCCTGGAAAGGAGACCAAAGCCGATCAGTATATCAGAATCAAAGAATATATCAATTAAAAAAGCGAAATGCGTCATATTGCAAGCCGGATAGAAAAAATCCTATTTGATGTGGAGTTCCCCATATATTGATCGGATTAATGATGCGGAGGTTATCGCTGTAAATTGGAGTTTTATGGAGCTTACCCGATGATAGGATCGATATAGATACGGTTGCCATAGAAGATGGGCAGCTTTCAATCTCGATTGACGAGAAGACATTGATTAGAAAAGAACGGGTTGATGATATTCCCATTGACAGCTCTGACGAAGAATGGATGACTTATACAAATGTCAAACTTGCGGATGTCAAATCACGTTTAATATGATGGTGGGAATCGCTTTTGTAGTAAATGAGTGCTGGCTTAGATTTTATTAAAAATCAGATTCCGGTTGATTTCGACAACATCTTTAAACATTCCCCCGAAAAGATACAGGATACCCGTAGTGGACGACGAAGTCCTGATCGGCAGGCTCAAGAAACAAAAGTCGTCCAAATCAGAACTGGAAATCGACACCACCTAGGTGCTCTTTTAGTGTTTCTTGGAGGATAGCTGAAAAATTAAAGGGCTAAATCGGTAGCTCTTCCCTTTTAGGATTGAAAGAAAACTTAGGATTACTTATACTTATTTCTAGTAGTAATTATTACTTATAAAGGGGAGAATACAAGGTATGACCACCCCGATGCTGCAACAATATCGAGGGATTAAAGAAAAGGTCCCAGGAACTATTCTTTTTTATCGACTGGGCGATTTTTATGAAATGTTTGGGGACGATGCAGAATTAGCCGCTCCGATTTTGCAAATAGCCTTAACTGGTCGGGATGCAGGAGACGGGAAACGAATTGCCATGTGCGGCGTCCCTTATCATGCTTTAGATAATTACCTGGCAAAGCTTGTCAAGACCGGCCATAAAGTCGCCATTTGTGAACAAGTGGAAGATGCCAAAAATGCGAAAGGGATTGTCAAACGGGACATTATCCGGATTGTTTCGCCAGGAACACTGACCGAAGCGGTCGCCGAGCGGACCAATCATTATTTAGCCAGTGTATATCATGATATACACTGGGGGCTAGCCTTCCTGGATTTATCTACCGGAGAATTTTCGATGTTTCAAACCCCGGAACTTGACGTCCTCCTCACTGAACTATCCCGTATTAATCCCGCTGAACTACTCTTGCCCCCTGAACTAATAAAAAAACCTAAACCATGGGTTGGTTATTACTGCAGCGTACGCGAACAAAAAACATTTTGTGATCAGGCCTTACGGAATCACTTTCCCGGTCAGCAGGATTTATTTCAGGAATTTCCAGCAGGAACCCAAGCGGCTACAGCTTTATGGATCTACTTACTCGAAACGATGCCGGGCGTAGATCCAACCCATATTTTGGAGATTACGGCATTCCGTTCTGAACACTGGATGTTTCTCGACCAATGGACCCGTCGTAATCTTGAACTCACGGAATCCCTCCGGAGCGTTGAAAAAAAAGGAACGCTCTTGTCGGTGCTTGATTTAACCCAAACCGCATTTGGCGGCAGGCTCTTAAAACATTGGATTGATAAACCCTTACTTCAGCAAGATGCCATAGATCGACGTCTTAATATAGTTGAAGAACTAACCTCTGATTCATTTCTCCGGAAAGACTTATTCAAGCTTCTATCCAGGGTCTACGATCTTGAACGCCTGATGGGGAAGGTTTCTTATGCGACTGCCAATGCCAAGGATTTATTGGTCCTGGCCCAAACCCTAGCTCTTCTTCCGGAAATTCGTACTCTCCTGACATCCGGCTCTGCGGAAAACCTGAAAAGCAAAGCAACACATCTTGATGGACTTGACTCATTCGCAGGTAAGTTGCAAAGTGCTCTTAATCCCAATCCTCCAATATCTCTCCGTGATGGCAATATCATCAATACCGGTTATTCTCAAGAAGTGGACGAACTGCGTTCCATTGCGACAGGTGGTAAAGCATGGGTTGCCCAACTGGAAAACGCTGAGCGTGAACGTACCGGAATCCGCTCCTTGAAGATCGGGTATAACAAAGTCTTTGGTTACTATATCGAAATCACCCATGCCAATGCTCATCTTATTCCTCCGGACTATCAACGCAAGCAGACCTTGTCCAATGCTGAACGCTTTATTACTCCCCAATTAAAAGAGTACGAACAAAAAATCCTGGGGGCAGAGGAAAAACTCAAAGATTTAGAGTATGAACTTTTCTTAATTCTGCGGGAAGACGTCCGAACCCACACTAAGACCATTTTGCACATAGCACAGGTATTAGCGGAAATTGATGTCTTTGTCAGTTTAGCTGAAGCTGCAATTCGCAACCACTATGTTCGTCCTCAGATAAAAGATGACGGTCAAATTCAGATCACCGAAGGCAGACACCCTGTTGTCGAACAAATGCTTGAACCTGGCGAGTTTGTTCCCAATGATACACTGATGTCTAAGAACCTTCATTTAGCTTTGATCACCGGCCCTAATATGGCAGGGAAATCGACCTACATGCGCCAAGTCGCCTTGATTGTCCTCATGGCCCATATAGGATCCTTTGTCCCAGCTCAAAAGGCCGGCATCACCCTGGTTGACAGAATCTTTACGCGGGTCGGGGCATCGGATGATTTAGCAGCCGGACAAAGCACCTTCATGGTTGAGATGCAGGAAGTCGCCCACATCTTAAAATATGCTACTGAGAAGAGTTTGATTATTTTAGATGAAATCGGACGGGGGACAGCAACGTTTGACGGACTTAGTATTGCTTGGGCGGTTACCGAGCACCTTGTTCAACAGCCCCTTTTCAACCCTAAAACCCTCTTTGCCACGCATTATCATGAGCTAACCCACCTCCAGGACGATTTCCCCAGGTTATTTAACCTTCATGTTGGTGTGAAAGAACGGGGAGAGGACATCGTTTTTTTATACAAAATACTGCCTGGTAAAGCCGATCGCAGTTATGGTATCCAAGTAGCCCGTTTAGCCGGTCTGCCGCCAGACCTTCTGAAACGTGCTAAAACTCTTCTTTTGGAATTAGAATCTTCCGAGCCGTCTCCTGCAAGGAGCGCGCCACCCAAGCAGGTTACCCAATTTTCGCTCTTTGACGTCCCCCAAACCCACCCGCTTTTGCAGGAAATAATTCAATTACCCCTGGAAGATATGACTGCCCGCCAAGCCCTTCAGTATCTCTTTGACCTGCGAGAACGCATTCAATCCTCAGAAGCTTTATAAGGAGGTGTTTAATATTCCTAATCGAGTAGGGATCGATGTGGGAGGGACTTATACCGACGCCGTGTTTATTCAAGACAGCCAGATCCAACAGACAGCCAAGGTACCCACCCAATCAGAAAATTTAGTGGAAACTCTCATGGATGCCTTTGATCAGTTAAATATCCCGGATGAACATGCGCTTAACCACCTAACGGTTAGCACAACACTCGTTACCAACGCTATTCTCCAAAACCGAATTCCTCCCGTTCAACTACTTTTATTTTCAGGGCGGGGGATGAGAGTCGATGCACTCCCTTGGCCGGTTAAATATCTTGAGCTCTCCGGAGAAATGGATTTTCGAGGCCGAGAAATTACAGCTCCCGATCAGAGGGAATGGGAAAAATTCCTCACGCCTAATTTGCGTGAGCATCCTGCCCCTATTGCAATTGTTGGTAAGTTCTCACATCGCAACAGTCTTCATGAGGAACAACTCGCAGCCTATCTGCGGGGAATTAATCCCTTATTACACCTAGCGTTAGGACACGTTTGGGGACAAGCCAATTTTTATCGGCGTAGTCTGACCACGTATCTTAACCTCGCTGTTGCCAATTTATATCAGAAGTTTACTGAAGAATTACAAAGTGCCGTATCCGAACGAAAAATCCTGGCGTCTGTTTCCATTTTAAAGGCGGATGGCGGGATCTCACCTCTCGCCAAGATTCGGCCTATTGAATCCATTTACTCTGGACCGGCGGCTGGTATTCTGGCTGCCCTGACTCAAAATGATCCTGCTGCTTCTTCGATAATCGTGGATATTGGCGGGACAACAACTGATATAGGTTTGGTTCTGTCCGGTATTCCATTGCTTAGTGCCAAAGGAGCTCAAATCGGGCCTTACTCAACTCTTGTCCGAACACTTGCGGTCCGTTCAATTCCGGTTGGGGGGGACTCCGCCATCCATACCACAGATCAGGGTTTTGTCCTGGAAAGTTACCGACTCGGACCGGCTTGGTGTTTAGGCGGGAACATACCCACCCCAACAGATGCGATGCGTTATCTTGGGCTGATTGACTATGGCAATGCGCGCTTGGCGGAAGAGGCCCTGGCTTCTATTTTACCGCTGGAACGCCGCACACCGGAGTTTCTCCGTGAGCTGGCTGCCGCTATCATTGATACTGTCGCAGAGCGCATAGCTGAGGTAGTCGATTCCCTGCAGCGAGAGTGGCAAGAAGAGCCGGCCTATAAAGTTTGGGAGGTTCTCCATCCCCACGAAGCCCGTGCCTTCCACACCCTGCTCAGTGGAGGGGGAGCACGAGGAATGAAAACAGCTCTGGAAAAACGCCTCCGGACACCTGTTTCGCTGGGGGTTTTCCCGGAAGTTGCCAATGCTCTTGGTGCCGCTATGGCCAGACCCACCTTTGATTGCACACTTCATCTGGACACTTATATGAAACGGTATCGGGTAGAAGAAACAGGTGAACAAGGCGAATGGTCAGGTCCTCTTCGTCCTTATCGCGAGGTAGAAGGCTTTCTGGATAACCTGGCTCAGCAGCAACCTGCTTTCTATGACCTTGAGATTGAGGACCTTGAAAAAGAGCCCTTTGATTTCTTCCCGATTATTCAGGGGTATAGTACTGTGGGTCAAATTGTCCGCGGGGCCGTTCATCTGCGGCCTGGTGTGATCGGGAGGATATACCTATGAAACGAACCGGAATTTTATTTTTCCCGGCCTTTGATTGGTCACTTGGCAGCTCCCATCCCGAACGAGAAGAACGTCTTCTCTATACTCAGGAGCAATTGTTTGAAGAGGGGATTCTGGACTTATCCCAAATCAAACAGTACTCCCCGCGCGTTGCCTCCTTACATGAGGCGCTGCGAGCCCAAGCAATATTCCCCAACCCTGAAGCACCTGCAGATTCGTTAGATGCCCATCTCATTGCCGCAGGGAGTGCCATCTTACTTGGCGAAGCACGCGTCCGTGGTGAGATTGCCAACGGCTTCGTCCTGGCCCGCCCTCCAGGACATCATTCCGGGGCAACAGTCTGGGGAAATCGTGGTTTTTGCACACTCAATAATGAGGCTATCCTGGTGAATCATTTGCGGGCTCGTTTCGGAATCAAGAAGATCGCAATTGTCGATACCGATGTCCATCACGGGGACGGAACTCAAGATATCTTTTATCACGACCCGCATGTTCTTTTCATTTCCCTCCACCAAGACGGGCACACCCTTTATCCTGGCAGTGGCTTTATTGATGAAAATGGGGGTCCGAATGCCTGGGATCAGACGTTAAACATTCCACTGCCGCCTGGGACGGGAGATGAAGGGTATCATTACGTTCTGGAAAACTGGGTGTTACCGCGAATCCAAGCTTTTGCCCCCGAGCTGATAATAAATTCAGCCGGTCAGGACAACCATTTTACAGATCCCCTGGCCTCGATGAAGTTAACTGCCAATGGGTACGGGCGGATTACCGAACTTCTGCAACCGGATTTAGCGGTCCTGGAAGGCGGATATTCCATAGAAGGTGCCTTGCCGTATGTCAACCTGGCAATATTACTGGCCTTGGCCGGAGAAGATTACCATCATGTCCGGGAACCCAAGCAGCTTGATCGTCCCGGTTTAACTCTGGCGGCTTTAAAACCGTATCTTGAAGATCTGAATAAACGGCATCAATCGCTTAAACCTCGCTTTACGATTCGGAACAAACCCTTCTTCCCGAAGGGAAATTGGATTTATAATCCTCATTCCGTCTATTACGACACAGAATGGTTTCAAGAAACCAGATATGAATATATTCGAGAGTGCAGCCACTGTGGGGGTACTGTTTATCTGGAAGGCCAATGCAATCAAACCTCTGTGTTAGTGCGCATTCCGTTCCAAGCCTGCCCGGATTGCGAGCAAGCGGGCTATGACCTATGGGACTATCTTCAACTTCATAATGCGGATCTCACCAGCTGTTTGCTGCAAAACCTACTCCACGATAAACTATACCTTTGGCATAAGAAAGAAGGACTGAGGGAATTTTGACAGCGGTGATTCATATCCTTGATGCGCACTCAGCCAACCAAATTGCCGCGGGGGAAGTCGTTGAGCGTCCTGCTTCCGTAGTCAAGGAACTGGTCGAAAACGCCCTGGACGCCGGGGCAAAACACATTGATATAACCATTGAAGGAAATGGGGTACCGCTAATTCGAGTGCGTGATGATGGCTCTGGAATCGCCCTTGCGGATTTGCCTTTGGCCGTTATTCGCCATGCAACCAGTAAAATCAACAGGATTGATGATCTTGATCATTTACAAACCCTCGGTTTTAGAGGGGAGGCAATACCTAGTATTGCTGCAGTTTCTCAGCTAGAAATTTCTTCGCGTCCTGCAGATGAAATTGCCGGCCTACGCCTTAAACTTAGCGGCGGAGAGCAAGGAGAATTTTCAGAAGTTGGGCGCCCTGTCGGAACGTCCGTAACTGTCCGCAATCTTTTTTTTAATACGCCTGCTCGTCTAAAATTTTTAAAAACCATTCCTACAGAATTTGGTCTGATCAGTGATACAATCGGTCGCATCGCCCTTGCGCACCCAAATATCTCTTTTTCTTTAACTCATCCTCAACAAGTCGTTTTGCAAACCTCCGGGCGCGGTGATTTACGGGAAACGATTGGATCCATCCTTGGACAAGTGATTGCTCGACAGCTTATCCAGATCAACACCCAACAGGGAGCTTGGCATTTAGAGGGCTATATCAGCCCACCGGAACTGGTCCGATCTTCCAAGCAAACCCAGATCTTTATGATTAACGGAAGAATTATTCGCTCACCGTTCTTGAGCAGGGCCCTGGAGGAAGGATATCACACCCTCATTCCGACTAAGCTTCATCCGGTCGTCGTACTGCATCTGCATATTCCACCCTCAGAGTATGATGTTAATGTCCACCCCACAAAAATGGATGTGCGCTTTAAGAATGAGAAATCCTTAGCCCTTTTTATCAGTCAGGCAGTTTATCAAACCCTGATCAAGAGTAAACCTTTACCTTCGTTTCAAACACAACGCCCAGCAACCCACCTGGCAACACACGAAACAAAGCCTGCATCCCCGCTAAATAATTCTCAGTTCTTTGGCGCAGCAGTTCTTTTAGGAAATTCCAGGTCCAGAGGGCAATTTTCCGAGACAGGAGCACCAGTAACAGCGAGTACCCCGGAAAATAAGACCCTTAAACCCGAAACCTTTGAGCAGCCTAAATTCTTCCTGCCAGCTCAAAAACACCCTTATGTTATTGAGAATTCAGCAAGTAACAAAACTGAGGGTGATCCGTTAACCGAAGACATTCTTACCCAAATCTGGCCCATAGCACAGCTATTCAATACCTATATCTTAGCTACGGACGGAGAAGTACTACTGATGATTGACCAACATGCGGCTCACGAACGGATTAACTATGAACGGCTGTTTGCGGAGTTTCGACAAGCCGAACATTCGAGTCAGTCTCTTCTAATTCCCCTGCCCATGGAGTTTACTCTCCAGGAAGAACAGGTGGTTTTGGAAAATTTATGGAATCTGACAGAAATGGGCTTTATTCTGGAGCAATTTGGCGATCGAACTTACCTTTTGCGTGGTGTTCCCGTTCATACTGGAACTGTCCAGGCAGACAAGCTCCTCCGTCAATTTATCGAAGAGGTCTTACAGAAAAATTCTGCACCCACTATTGAAAATTTATTAGAGGAATGGATTTACCTTTTGGCTTGCAAAGAATCCATCAAAGGACAGGAGTCTCTTTCTTTGCTTGAAATGGAACAACTCATTGCCCAACTTAACCAAACTCATAATCCATATACCTGTCCACATGGACGTCCAACTATGATTAAAATGACCCGCTCTGAAGTGGAAAGACGTTTTTACCGTATCTAAAATAAGTGAACACGTTCCAACATAAGACCAATAGTTTGTACGTACCATAACACGGGTATACTGCATGTAAAAGGGTAATCTGATGGGCCCGTGTGAAAACACAGTCCCTACAAAATACAGTGGTAAGATAAAAAGGGGGGCTGTTTTCATAAGAAATTCACTTATAACACATCCTCTGCAAGACCTTAAGACTTATACTTTCTGCTATATTCAGAAAACGGAGGCTCTATGGTAAATGAAAATCCTATTCTCATCAAAATATCGCATCCCGATGCTGAACTTATGAAAAGACTCGCCTGGTTTCACCAACAACCCGGATGCAAATGGACTACCACACAGACTGGGGAAGGAGCCTTACCAGAACTTACAATAACGCGTCAGGGCGTCTTCTTGAAAACCGGAGCGGAACAACTATTCTTTCATCCAAGTATGGCCCTCATTCGTCTCATAAATCTCCTGCGTGGTGAGTCTGATCGTTATCTCGAAGCAACCCGACTAAAAGCCGGCGACTCTTTAATTGACGCTACACTGGGTTTTGGGACCGATGCCCTGATTGGGGCATGGGCTGTAGGTGAAAAGGGAAGCGTTCTGGCGCTTGAACAATCTCCGATTTTAGCCGCATTTGTTCAGGACGGCTTAAACCATTTTACGGAGATTATTTTAAAAGCTAAAAATAAAGAGAAACAAGCTGCTTGGACCGCTTTAGCAGGTGCTGCTCAGCGGATTGAAGTTCGCTGGGGAGAACACCTTGAGTACTTAAAGCGCACCCCCTCCCGCTCGGTTAATGTGGTCTATTTTGATCCAATGTTCCGCCACACCTGTAAACAGTCTGACTCCATTCAGCCCTTGCACCGGTGGTCAGATCATAATCCCCTTGAACACGAGGCTATATTGGAAGCATGTCGGGTTGCCCGGAACCGGGTTGTACTCAAGGAGCGCAAGAACAGTTCGGAATTCCGACGTCTTGGGTTTGACATATTACTCGGAGGACGGTATAGTCCCGTCGATTATGGCGTCATTTTGGTATAGGCACATTAAGTTTCTTTCATATGCCTTAATGGGAGTTGGTTTTGTGGATCCACTGGTCATAATTATCGGCCCGACCGGCGTCGGTAAGTCGTCACTGGGAATAGCCCTGGCCCAGGAAATAGGAGGGGAAATAATTTCCGGAGACTCGGTACAGGTTTATAAAAAACTTGATATTGGTTCGGCGAAACCGTCCGTTTCAGAACTCCAACTCATCCCCCACCACCTTATTGATTATCTGGACCCCTCTGATCCTTTTTCTGCAGCCCAGTTCAAGGTAAAATCCACTTCCTTAATAGCAGAAATTAGGGGCCGTGGACATGTTCCGATTGTGGTTGGGGGGACAGGGCTCTATATTCGTTCCTTGCTCGATCCCTATGACTTCGCTCAACATGGTTCTGAAGAAATCCGTGCCAAATGGAAAGAATTCGTCCAATTACATGGGAACTTAGCTCTGCATAAGGAGTTAAAGGAGCGGGACATTGTAACAGCACAGCGGTTACATCCCAATGATGTTTTTCGTATTATTCGGGCACTTGAAGTCTTGGAATTAACCGGCAGCACCTTAGCAAGTCAACGTCAATTCAGTGATAGTCAATACAAGACGCTTGATCCGTCGATTGTCTATCTTGGGCTAACTGCTCCACGTGAAGTAATCTACGAACGGATCAATCAACGCTGCGTTACGATGCTTGCTCAAGGTTTGATCGAAGAAACACTTGCTCTCTTAAACAATGGCTATGCACCAACATTAAAGCCCTTACAAAGCATAGGCTACCGCCATGCGCTTATGTTTCTCAAGGGACGGGTCACCCAATCTGAAATGCTGCGTTTACTGCAAAGAGATACTCGCCATTTTGCTAAACGTCAACTGACGTGGTTTCGTCGTGATCCACGCATTAGTTGGTATGATATTGAGATAGGTGCGGACGTATTACTTAAGGATATTGTTAAGACTTGCAGAGCCTGTCAAACTCGTGTAGAATAAGGAAAATAGAAATACACGGTGATGGAGGTAAATATATGAATAAATCGCCCATCAATTTACAAGATACCTTTTTAAATCAGACACGCAAGGAAAACCTTCCGGTGACCATATACTTGGTCAACGGGTTTCAGCTAAAGGGAATTATCAAAGGTTTTGATAACTTTACAGTGGTTATTGAGTTTGATGGAAGACAACAGATGGTCTATAAACATGCCATTTCAACAATCATGCCGCTTCGCCCGATTAACTTTATGGCTGCGAGTGCTGCAGACTCAATTACGGGTACTCCTAACACTAAATAATTTGGATAAGCTTAGGGTATGAAGAACTAAGTTTGGTATTTTTCCAGACTTAGTTCTTTCTATTGATTCCACGGCTCATTTATGATACAGTATATTAGATATGCTTGTATATAGGCGAAAGAAAGGAACTCAGTCCGACTATGGAAATTCGAAATTTAAGAAATATCGCCATTATCGCTCACGTTGATCATGGGAAGACGACGCTTGTGGATGCCATGTTAAAACAGAGTGGTACCTTCAGGGCTAACCAACAAGTTATGGAACGCGTCATGGATTCCAATGATTTAGAACGTGAACGTGGAATTACCATTTTATCCAAAAACACATCCGTTCACTGGCAGGGAACAAAGATTAACATTATTGATACCCCGGGACATGCCGACTTTGGGGGTGAGGTTGAGCGTGTCTTACAAATGGTAAATGGGGTGCTCCTCATTGTAGATTCTTTTGAAGGGCCCATGCCCCAAACCCGTTTTGTTTTGAGAAAAGCTTTAGAGCTTAAGCTCGTGCCTATTGTTGTCATCAATAAAATTGACCGCCCGGATGCTCGCCCGGCTGAAGTGGTTGATGAAGTACTTGACCTCTTTATTGAGCTTGGAGCGGAAGACGATCAATTGGATTTCCCAGTCGTCTATGCCTCTGCGCGTTTAGGAACTGCAGGGCTTACCTACGATTCTCTGGCAGACTCTTTAACGCCGCTATTTTCCGTGATCCTGGAACACATTCCAGCTCCGGTTGTCGATCTCGATGCTCCATTTCAGATGCTGGTCACCACTCTGGACTACGATGATTATGTCGGAAAAATTTCAGTCGGCAGAATTGTACGTGGAACCATACATCAAAACGAAAACATCATCTTAATCAAGCGAGATGAGAGCTTTGAAAGAGTTAAAGTCGGGAAAGTTATGATTTTTGAAGGGCTTAAACGGCAAGACGTTCTCGAAGCATCCGCCGGTGAAATTGTTGCGCTTACCGGACTTACCAGTGCTAATATAGGAGAAACTGTCGCTTGTGCTCTAACTCCTGAAGCCTTACCAACCATCGAAGTAGATGAACCCACTTTATCTATGAATTTTATGGTTAACGATAGTCCCTTCGCCGGGCGGGAAGGTCATTTTGTAACCTCTCGCAAGCTACGTGAACGTCTTTGGAAAGAAGTCGAGACCAATGTGAGTTTAAGGGTCGAAGAAACGGAATCTACCGATTGTTTTCAAGTATCCGGCAGGGGAGAACTTCACCTTTCGATTCTGATTGAAAATATGCGTCGGGAAGGGTATGAACTTCAAGTTTCGAAACCCGAAGTTATCTATAAAATTATTGATGGCGTCAAATGCGAACCGATCGAGTTCCTCATCTGTGATCTTCACGAAAGTGCGCTGGGCTCGATCATGGAACTTCTCGGCAAGCGGAAAGCGGAAATGGCCAATATGACAAGTCTTTCTGCAACGCAGCTCCGTCTGGAATTTAAAATTCCGGCCCGCGGCCTGATTGGTTTTCGGGGCGACTTCTTATCGGAAACACGGGGTGAAGGAATGATGAGCCATGTGTTTTTTGGTTATGAACCCTATAAAGGGGAAATCCCCGGACGAAATAGTGGCGCACTCATTGCTTTTGAAGAGGGAGAAACAAACGCTTACGGCCTTTATGCTGCCCAGGAACGAGGGACTTTGTTTGTCGAACCAGGTCTTCATGTGTATGCAGGTATGATTGTTGGAGAGAATAAGCGTGAGCAAGATATTGAAGTGAACGTTTGTAAGAAAAAACAGCTCACTAATATGCGTACCAGTGCGGCGGATGAAGCGCTGCGCCTTGATAAACCCCGGGAATTTTCCTTGGAGCAATCTTTAGAATTTATTAACGATGATGAATTGGTGGAAATTACCCCGAAGAGCATTCGTCTGCGCAAGAAATTCTTAGATCACTCTGCTCGGGTGCGCTATTCCAAGGCATTGACAGGGAAATAATAACAACGCCTTTTCTCGGACACCTTTTTATCTTTACTTGAGTATATTAGTAAGGATGGGAGGTGCCTGTACACATGACAATCCGAGTGACGTTTAGACCGGATAATCATCAGCCTCCGGTCATTCAAACTCCCTTGCCCCGCGAAACCGCACAAACCGGCAGACCTGGGACAGAGCCGGTGGGAATTGGACGAGTGCGCAAGAATACCCCTGCTTCCTTGGAAAAAGACAAAGATAAAGTTGCGGAGATCCTTGATGAATTGGAAACTTACATTGGGTTAGTGACCGTAAAACGCCTCATTCGTGAATTACAAGCCTATGTAGAAATTCAAAAACGGCGCTTACGGGAAAAACTTATCGCCGAGCCCCTGGTTCTACATATGATTTTTCGTGGGAACCCCGGAACCGGTAAAACAACAGTAGCTCGCCTGGTTGGGCGGCTGTTTAAAGAGATGGGAGTTCTTCAAAAAGGGCAGGTGATCGAATGCGAGCGAGCAGATCTGGTCGGGGAATATATTGGACATACCGCGCAAAAAACGAGGGACCAACTCAAGAAGGCGTTAGGTGGAGTGCTTTTTATTGATGAAGCCTATTCGCTGGCCCGTGGAGGAGAGAAGGATTTCGGCAAGGAAGCTATAGATGTCTTAGTAAAGGCCATGGAAGATAATAAGGACAATCTTGTACTGATCTTAGCCGGCTATCGTCTTGAAATGGAATGGTTTTTGCATTCCAATCCCGGACTTCGCTCACGTTTCCCCATACATATTGATTTTCCGGATTATTCACTCGATGAATTGTTAGCCATCGGGAATTCAATGCTCAAGTCTCGTCAATATGAGCTCACTCAAGAGGGAGCGGTAGCGCTCCGTGCCCACCTGGTAAGTTTACTGAATACTCATCCTTATGCCGGAAATGCACGGCTTGTTCGGAACCTCGTGGAAAAAACAGTGCGCAGACAGGCTGTGCGCTTATTCCAAAAGCCCAGCTCAAGCCGCGAAGAACTAATCCAAATTTTACCTGTCGATATCGCCCTGGAAGATCTCTAAGCTTATCTTTTAGAATATCTGACACTAACACTATAAGAAAATCCAGAATAAGAGGTATACTACTTATGGATATTTCGGGAGAACTGTCCGGGATTCGGGAAAGCCAGTTACAGGAGCTAAATAAGCTTTCTGAATTAAAGACAGCACGTTCTGAATTAATCCATCCTGAAATCCTAGCAAAGCTGCTTCGGCTAACCCAACTTTGGAATCGAGAAATCGCCGTTTATCTATCCCGTTCCGGTACACTGCTGGCAGCTGCAGTAGGGCGCCATGCCAATGTTACGCTACCCCCGGTCAAAGGAAGATCCATGTGGAAACACCTGAGGTGCATTCATACGCATCCCAATGGGGACTCCAGACTCAGTCCACTGGATCAGAGCGCCCTATTGTCCCTGCAACTGGAAAGTATGGCTTCTGTTGGAGTTTGCGAAGGCTTACTGACGGGAATTCAGATTGCCTATCGAACAGGAGGGAACGATCCCTTTATTGTTAATCTCAGTTCAAAAGATTGGCAATCATTTGATTATCATGACTCCTTGTCTAGTCTTTCCAAGGGTACAAGCAAAATCGAAAGGACGCCCGCTAAAGAGTGCGCTTACCTAATAGCGCTGGTAGACAGTGAACTGGACGCTTTGGAAGATTTGACTGAACTACAGGAACTGGCTCGCTCAGCCGGCGTAGACGTAGTTGGGCAACTGGTCCAACTGCGCCGCTATGGTCAGTCCCGCAGCTATTTAGGGAGCGGAAAAATCGAAGAATTAGTACACCGTTTACAGGAGACTGAGGCCAATGTCGTGATTTGTGACGATGAACTATCCCCGACCCAGTTACGAACCTTAGAGACGGAAACCGGGCTTAAAGTATTAGATCGTACCGGCTTGATCTTGGACATTTTTGCACAGCGTGCTCATTCCCGCGAAGGTAAACTCCAAGTCGAATTGGCTCAACTTAAACATCTATTACCCTATTTATCCGGCCAAGGACAAGCTCTCTCGCAGCTAGGGGCCGGCATCGGCACGCGCGGTCCAGGTGAAACAAAATTGGAGCTTGACCGCAGGCGCATGCGAGAGCGCATTACTCAACTGGAAAAAGAATTAAAGCTGGTCTTACAGCACCGCGATGTCCAGCGGCGTCAAAGAACGAGAAGTGGTCTCCCCATAGTTGCCGTAGTCGGGTATACGAATGCTGGGAAAACAACGTTTTTGGAAGTGGCAATGGAACAGACCGGTAGTCGATCCGACATACCCAGCGGTGAAAATAAATTATTCGCAACCTTAGATCCGATTGTTCGGAGGGTCAGAGTAAGCCCGTCCTTGGAAATTCTGCTGAGCGACACGGTTGGCTTTATTCAAAAATTGCCAACCCAACTGCTGCGGGCATTTTTAGCCACGCTTGAAGAAGTCCAACAAGCGGATATTTTATTACATGTCGTTGATGCGAGCCATCCGCAAGCACTCCAACACGCTGAGACTGTGCATGAGGTGCTGAAGCAACTGGGGTGCGAAAACAAACCGATACTTACTTTGTTAAATAAGGTCGATAACGTCATGGCTGAAGACGATCTTTCCGAACTGGTAGAGCGCCTTCCTCATCCAATTAAATTGTCACTCGTCCGAAGAGACTCATTAAAGCCGGTTTGGAATTACCTCATTACATTATTGAGCTGATTTCCGTGAGGTCCTTTATATATAGAAGGAGGAAGTCGTTTGTATTTAGATCCCAATTGGCCAAAGTTCCTTCGTAAAGCTGTAGTTGCCGCGCAAGAAACACTCCAACGTCAGCTTCCGGATATACAAGAAATTGCAGCACATAATCACGAAAAAGTCTTGAAAGCCTTTCAAGC
>JQID01000180.1 GCA_000770645.1 Desulfosporosinus sp. Tol-M | reverse complement strand
GGTTTGGGAATTTGTATTAATGTTGACAAGAAATATGAGGGTCCGCCGTCTGCCGGTGACCCTCTTTATTTGCCGGAATAAATATAAGTTGGTTACTGGACACGTACCCCTGGTATTTCATAAGTCTAACGATTAATTTTATTGGGCACCAGGTAGAAATCCGAGCCATACATTGTTACTGACCAGAAAGCTTCTACCGGGGGCAGCTGGTCTTTATCAAAATGTAAAATGTATTTATACCGGGTTTGACCATATTGTCTTCCAACAAGCCGGCCAGAGCATCCCCATCAGCTTCATTTCCTCTTCTAATGTTATATCCGTAGTAAATGCATTTCTCCCAAAAACAGTATCAAAGTCATCTGTAGGTTGAAAACCGGTCGTTCATTTAATTATTCATTTTTTCACTTATCGCCGTGTGTAAACATATCTTGTACTATGAAAACAAGGCTTGAGAAAATTTGGGCTGTACTTTTAGATAAGTAAACATTGCATAAAGACCATAGCTTAATATTTAAGGAGATGTGCCTGATGTCTAACTCCCCGCTGAATGAAGCGAAAGATAATAATGGAAATATAAATAGTTTTATTTCAACATTGTGGAACAGAGGTTTTATTGTGCAGGAAGGAAAATTAAATTATGTAGATATCCTAAAACTTGCCAGTGAAGGCAAAGTTCCCTCTTGTTTCGGGAACAATACCAATGCACCCTACGCAATCTTAACCCTGCCGCCGGCTCCCAACCAGGATCCCTCCGAAGGACAAAAGCCCCCGAAAGACTATGATCCTGACAACCCGAATAATTATCCGGCCAATATAAACGTTATTCTCCCCGGTGCAACCTTTAAGCTGCGGCCAGATGAGGCTATTGTCCTAATTGGTCGGACTCCTCCCCCGGCCTATTACTTTAGTTTTAGAAGTTATTTGGGCTTAACGGAAAATAAATTCGAAAAGGACTACAGCGATGCTATTACAACAGGAAATGACTATACCGGTTTTTACCATATGATCTTTGCAAGTCTGGGTGATTCATTGAGTAATGCGGGAATCTGGACTGCTAATACGCCGCAAGGATCGGATGGATCCCCATTTAACAGCTCCACCATCATTATTAGCTCGGCTGACAAGGGTGTTAATCAACAAGTCCGTGATGCCCTGGGCGTTGCCGGGTATAGTTCGCAAATTATGAATGATGACAACATCCCTATGGAATTGGTTAACATGGGACTGGAAAAGGGAAAGGATACCTTATTATTTGTTATGCGGGCTCAATTATGGGCACAGGAGAGTATTGGCGATGCCTATATCAAAAATGTTCATAAGTTTTTTAAGGTTTTGCGCATCACACCAAAAATTCCCTTCGCTAATCAAAATCCCTGGCCGATACCAACCCTTAAAATCAGGGAAACAGACACTACAGAATATAAGGTTGTGCCCAACGTGGTAGATGATCTGGACCATTTGCGTGAGGAGATAATTAAAAAATATAGCAGCCCGCAATATAAGCACATCGATTTGGCTACAGATAAATGGTCATTGGAAGGTTATCAAGCAATACTACAGGATGTTAATGCTCTTGGGGATAATAGTGATGCCTTGTATTTAAAAACAAACAATTTCCAATTAGCAAGCGATGACGATTTTGTCATTATCTATGGCATCAACCACGAACAAACCGGCAAAGCAATATTAGGCCAAGCCTCTTTCTATGGTGCAGAGCTTGATAATGGCGTTGTCGGTGCTTTCAATACCGTTGAGTTTTCCAATTCTGCTGCTGAACTTTTCCCTGACGGATATGAAAACGCCAAATACTATTATGTATTTAAAATGGCCAGAAAGATTGTTAAAGATAGTATTGTTGCTATACCGTACAGTACAGGCAATCCCTTAGGAAGTGCCTACGGCGTTGATAATAATGAGGATGCTTTTATCGGTTTTAGGACTTACCAGGATAAAGAAACCAAAGTTGGCCCGGACCTTTATGATATCATCTGGGATAAAGCAATCCTCTTTACGAAAAAGAAAAAATTCAAGTGATTACAACCGAGCGTTTAACATCAATTTTCAACACATCGGCAGACGAATTCCAGAATTGTCTAAACTAGCATTCGAAGACGTCTCAATTGAGTCGTCTTTTCTTTTCTGGGGTTTTGTAGCCTCGCATAGATACTTCGCTCGCATGTTTTCGCAGCTACGAACAGAACTCCTCAGCTAACGTGCCAAAACCTCTGGGCTTTCTGGAAGTGAACCGTTGGCAGTATTAACGCTAAGGATTCCTGTTCGCTTAACGTCGCTGGCACTTAACGCTTGCTTCGTATACTATGCAAGTCTACAATATTCGAAGTAATAAGAGAAAATAAGGGGAATTAGAGATATAAATGTGGATTGTTACATAAGCGGGATTATGGTGCCATAGTCTTACTATATCTGTTTTTTATTAAACACTCCTATTGCGATGATGATAAACAAAATGACAATTGCAACACTTATAATCAACGGAGCCGTTAAGTCTTTTGGTACAGTGTTGCCGGTCAATAATGACATGTTAAGTGATACCAGTGTAAGAGGATTGTATTTCTGAAACTTCGGTACAATATTCAGCAAGAAAAGGATTACTATAAAACCTCCTGCAAACATCAGACAGCCATAGCTGTTCCTGGAAATTACTCCTCCCAGCAGAATTACGGCAAGAAGCAGGATACCAAACAACCACAGACAGAATACGGAAAACGGAAGATTTAAAATCCCCTCCCCGCTCCAAAAATATGCGGTATACACATAGGACAAACTAAAGCAAATAACATAGCTGACTGTCCATATAACAGAAGCTGCAGTGAATTTTGAAAGGATGACTGTCCTACGCGGCAGGCCTTTTGTCAGGATGTTGACGAATGTTCCGCGATTATGCTCATTTGCCATCATACCGCTTAACAGGATGACAAGTACCATAAATCCCATTTGTGATATATTCTTGAAAAAATGTGCCCATGAATCAAGGGCCGTCGGCTCCGCCATGATAATTTGTATTCCCTCTGGGACGAATGCTTCCAGCAGTTGAGGAGTAAGCTTTGCTGTCAGGGGCCCAAGCATACCAAAGAGCAGAAACACCATAAACATAATCAACAGTTTGTAGGTGCGCAGACTTTCCAAAAACTCTTTTTGGGTAAAAGCAAGATAAGCCCTCATTGGAGCACCTCCATAAACAGACTTTCAAGTGTTGGTTCAAGCACTTCTAACCGGGTTGGCAGCAGGCTGTTTTCTGCAAGTACTGCAATGACTGTTGATTCCGCCTGGGAAACATCGTGTGTATGCAAGACAAGGCTCATCCCGGCTTGCTCTGCATCCTTCAGGAAAGGTTGCATTTGCTTGTTTGTAATAAACGCCTGCATATCTGTATGTGAGTTAAATTCTATCAGCAGGCTGTCCCGCTTATGCTGTGCTTTTATTTCAGTCAACGTTCCCGACAAGGCTAGATTTCCCTCATGTAAGACAGCAACCCTGTCACAGATTCGCTCCACGTCAGAAAGAATGTGAGTTGAAAATAAAACCGTCGTTTTGCCCTTCACCTGTTGCAATATCTCCAGTATTTCTTTTCTCCCTATGGGGTCAAGGGCAGAGGTAGGCTCATCGCATATCAGAAGTTTAGGTCTGTTCAGTAACGCCTGTGCAATTCCAAGTCGCTGTTTCATGCCCCGGGAAAAACCCCCGATTCTTTTGTTCGCCTTTTTAAGCCCGACTAAGGTTAATAGTTCATCGCTTTTTTCCTTGATATCACCTTTGGACATCCCCGTAATTTCACCACACAGCTTCAAATATTCCTGAGGTTTCATATAATTGTAAAATTCGGGGACATCGGGAAGATATCCGATAAACCGGTTCGTTTTTGTCTGACCAAAAGTTACCGGCTCTCCGCACACAGTGATACTTCCGCCTGTAGGCCTTAACAATCCTAACACCATTTTCATAGTGATAGTTTTGCCGGCCCCGTTTTGACCGAGAAAGCCGAACACGGAATGCTCCGGTACAGTAAAGGTTAAGTCATTTATAACTTGATGCGTACCAAAGTTTTTATATAAATGCTCGATGCTTAAAATATCCATTACTCATCCCCTCTGCCAAATACGAAGTAAACAATCGGGCCGATGATTTGGATGAGCAACACAACCGGAATCCAAAGCACTTTATTTCCAAAGCGATAATTTGGATGTCTCAGGACATGAATTAAGGCAACTATCGCCAAAGCCAATTCAAGGATAATTAACGGAATTAAAAACGGTAAATACTCAATAAATTCCTGCATATCATATGCCCCCTTACTGGTTTCCCCTATACTGGTTTTCCCTAAATTGGTTTTTCTTGTTTTATTTTTCCTACATTGTTTTTCCTACATTTATTGTTAATGATTCAATTATGCTTTTATAGCGTGGCTGATCTGTTAAAGCTGCAAATGCTGGATTGGACAGAACACTCTGCAACATGCTTTCTTTGATTACTTTTTCATTCCGCAAGGCATCGGCACCTAAATCAAAGTCCGCAAACCAGCCATCAATTGCATCAAAGAATGAATCCCCGTGTAATGTCCAAGGGAAAAAGCTCCTGGTACAGATATCTGCATATTTCCGTAACATGTCCAGGGCTTTTTCGGCATTGCCCTGTAAACTGTACACCTGTGCTGCCGTAAAATAGATCTGTGCCATAATGTTCGAATGTAAGCGTTCCAAATCATAGGTTTCTGCCACAGATAAGGTCCGCTGCAAAATTTCCTCAACCTTATTGCTATTATCTGCATTTAGCAGCAAATAAACCGGTGTCGCTCCAATTAAGGCAATCAGATGCTGATACATGCTGATTTGGGTTACTTCTTTCGCCTTTGCTGGATTCCCCAACATCTGATAGGCTTGTACTACAATCTCATAATCCGTCAGAAGCGGTCGGATTGATTCTCCTAGTAAATCCAAAACCTCCTGGGGCTGCTGTAACATAAGATAACAAACGGCTTCGAAAGAAGTGGCCTCCTTAGCGAGCCACACGTCGTCGCCTTCGGTTTTAATTCTTTGGCATAACTCGACCACTTCATGCAATATCTCTTCTTGCCTTTTCTTTTCGTCTGCAAGCATGTGATGATTAACCAGCAGCACTGCCATTTGCATCAGTAACGGAAAACAGGAATAGTATTTTTTAATTATTCTCCGGCATTCTCCTAAAACATCGTCAAATGGCCGGGTAGCAAATTCCGATGACAAGCGATGATATAATTTTTTGATATCTTCCTTGATCATCTGCGGCGCATAACCCATCAATTCGTCAATGCTGATATTGAAATAAGCCGCCAGTTGCGGAAGGAAGGTAATGTCGGGATAACTCTGCCCTGTTTCCCATTTGGATACAGATGCCTTAGAGACCCCAATATAGGCGGCAATTTCATCCTGGGTTATACCTTTTTCTTTGCGCTTTGTAACCAGCATTTTTGCAATATTGATTTCTTTCATGTTTATAGTCATTCCTTTCTTGAGGCACAAAACGTCACGAAAGAATTTCTTTCAGACTTATCACCTCAATTATATTGTACGTATCTCAGCTCATTAAAACAATGGATTAGTGGTTGATTATGGTTGAATAAGTCAACTGCTGGGAAACCGCATAGGTGAAGAAACCAACCCTCGGGTGAGAGTTGAGAAGCAGATTAATTTCGGGTTACAGCCGGATCATACAAATCATTAGTTTTTGTATCCATGACCGCATTTCCTTAATAGCAGCAAGATCACCACCGGTGGAATTGAAAAGGTTTTTTGCGAAAAGTTATCTCGCTTTATATCCCTTTACCAAACAAATTGCGACCGTACCAAAAACAATGATGAGAGTGATGGGTACAAACGCCATACCTAAACCATTTGTTTTGCCCATTGCCGCTCGAATAATACCAAATTCCATGTACGCAAATAGCCAGACTAGTTCTGCTTTTAAACTAACGACCATCGTCCGTCCGATTTGATACTGCTTTTCGGCATTTTCGTCAGTAACAGCCCAAGGAAAATTAAAAGTATGCGGAAACTTACTTACTATTGTTAATAATGCGAAAAGACCAGCCCCTATTCCCGGTAATAACCATATTGATAGCTTGCTACCCCAGGCATCGGATATACCCGATGCTCCGAAGTGGCTTGGAATTTCATCAGGTAGTTCTGGCCACGATACAATAACAAGAATAATTAGGGTCAGAACACCAACTGCAGCAATTACTTCTAGCATCGCTTCAGGTTGGGAATACGGAATATCTAGAATCGGGCGTTTACCGTGTCTGGTAGGAGTTTCCGTTGGCATTGTACTCACTCCTTGACAAATCTCTGGCGAAGGTACTCTGGGCAATCAGCTAAACATTGTCTATGGGAACAACACTCGCAAAGCCTGGAGCTACAATGGCAATACCTATATATTTTCCGCATATACCAAAACAAACAATATCAGCAGTACCAACAACAAAAGGGCAGCCCTCTTTATCGATTACCAGGACAGTACCGGGACCTGGCAAACGGCAGAGAGTAACTATGTAAATGGGTCAACCTGTCTTAACAGACAAGAAGTCAGCTTTACTCTTCCTGCCAACGCCGCTTCCACAACCGTTTTCGCCCGGGCAGGAATCAGCTAAGAAACCGGCATAGCATACTTTAACGCTCTGCAGCTTGAAGAGGGAAAGATTGCCAATGGGAATCGGATTTAAGTTTACCGGCTTACCCACAGGCGTTACCCTTTCTGCCTCCAGACCGCAGCTGGAGCAGCTTCCCTATGCCACCTCGTTTACCGACTCCACTCGCAGTGGAGAAGCTTTGACTCTACGTTCATGAGGGGCAATGTGCGCTGGAACCCCTCAGATGGATATGCCACGGTGGCCGCTGACAGTGGTGCTTACTCGGATGGACATGACGGAATCGTCAACCTCCCTTCAACCGGAAGCTCCTATTTAGAATCCCAAGTCGTGCCGGTGGTCACCCAAGGCCAGTCATATAGCTTAGCCGGCTTTATGTCAACGCAAGGGATTGTGGCTGGAACCGAAGGTGGAGCCCGGCTGCACGCCGTCTTGTTAGACACTTCGGGGAATCCCGTCAGCGATGCCTACAGTCCGCTTATCAAAGGAGACACGCCCTGGACGAAGTATGCCTTTTCTTTTAAGGCAACCGTTAGTGGCAAAGTAAAAGTGCGCCTGGAGATCTTTAATGCCAGCGGGATCGCTAAATTTGATAATATCCGCTTAAGCTCAGGCAACCTGATCACCGGCACCAATTATGATAATAATAAGAATTATGTAACCAGTATCAAAAACCAGTTAAATAACACAATTACCTTTGAAAACGACTCTTATGGTCAGGTGGCAAAAGTTACGGCTCCGGGTGGGGAAACCGTCGATTACAGCTATGACGGACAGGAACAGTTACGCTCTGTCAAGGATAATGCCGATAACACGACCACCTACCTTCTCGATGCTAACGGTAATGTCACGGACTCTTCTCTGCTAGCGGGGACTTCCACTTACGACCACAACAGCTTCTCATATGATGTCCGTAGCAACCTCTTAAGTGAGACGGATGCTAACGGAAACATAACCGGCTTCCAATACGATGAAGGGGGACGCCTGCAAATCAAGACTAATCCCGATGGCGGCACGGTAACTCTGAGTTATGATGCCCTCGAGAACGTCAGCCAGATCCTGTTCTCCGATGGGAAAAAGTATAGCTATACCTACGACCTCGAAGGACGGCGCAAGACGGTTAAGGCGTACTCCAATACAACGCTTCTTAATGAATTCACGTACGGCTACGATGCCATCGGGAACCTAACCGGCAACGTGGAAAAAGACGGTAACAATACTGTTTTAACTCAGTTAGCCAGCCCGCCCACCTACTCTCTAAAAGATGAGCTCACCGGATTTACGCTCACTGCAGGGAGCAACTCTATTTCTTACATTTATGACTATACTAAAAACGGCCTGCTTAATCAGATGACCGGGGATGGAATCTGATGGTGCCGTCAAGCGGCATGGGGGTCTATCCAAAAATACAATCTATTTTCATCCTTCGATGGTGCCTCCGGGCGGCATGGGTGTCTGATACGTCTGATACGTCTGATACGTCTAGAAGGCCTTTATTTTCAGAAAGGCCTTCTGGCTTGACAGAAATTAATTAAGTATGCTGGTGCGTTTTGCACAGGCTAGCGAAGTAGCGCAGGCACACCTGTGGCTAGTTTCCCGACATGCCTCAGTTTGTCACATTGGCTCGAAAGAAAACGCAAAAAATTGCACTGAAAAGCAACGGTAGGTGTAGGGTTTAATTGTTCTTTTAAACTTTTATATCAAATATTCTCTTATCGATAAGGTCGAACATCTCTGTGACGTTAACAGCTACTCGGGCAGTCTGACATTTAGAATTAGAAAAAAGCGGAGTCTGAAAAAATACTCTGTGATAATATCTGCTATCTTGAGGGGGCGAAAAGCTCTCGCTTTTTTCTTATATTAAACTAAGCTCTACATACTTTAACCATAGTAACTCTTTTTTCTTCAACTTCCTCAACCTTAAAGACCACACCGTTAAATTCCACAGTCGGATTATCCTCTTTTCCCGGGATCCTGCCTAGTTGGCCTATCACAAAACCACTTAACGTATCATATTCCTCTATAGGAAGTTCAACATCAAGGTAATCCTTAACTTCATCCAGACTAGCAGAACCATTTATCATAACCGTATTCTCATCCAGTTTATCAAATAGTTCTACTTCTTCTTCTTCGTCTTCATCAAAAATATTTCCAACAATCTCTTCAATTAAATCTTCTAAAGTAACAATTCCTGCCGTTCCTCCGTATTCATCAATAATAACCGCTATATGCCTTCTGTTCTGTTGGAGTTCTTTAAACAGTTCATCAGTCCTTTTGGAAGTCGGCACGAAATAAGGTTCTTTTATAAAATTTGATAATTTAAAACTCTTCTGATCCCTTTCCTGGGCTAAATATTGGATCAGATGTTTAGAATGCATCACACCAATTATGTTGTCAATTGAATCTTCATAAACCGGTATCCTCGAATACTTCTCCCGCTTGAGGAAAGAAATAACGTCATTAAGGCTTGCTTCAAGCGGAAGAGCAGCAATATCAATCCTATGGGTCATTATCTCCTCCGCAGTTTTATTATCAAACTCAAAAATATTATTAATCATTTGCTTTTCAGTTTGATGAATTGTCCCTTTTTCCTCACCCACATCCACCATCATTCGGATTTCTTCTTCTGTCACCTGCTCTTCTTCTGCATGTGGATTAACACCAAAAAACCTTACAATTAAATTGGTAGAAGCTGTTAGCAGTTTTACGAAGGGTAATGTTATAATTGAAAGCGCGCGCAGTGGGTTTGCAACAAATCTAGCAATGGACTCCGCCTTTTTCATGGCGATTCTTTTGGGAACAAGTTCTCCGAGAACCAATGTAAAGTAAGATAATATCATTGTAATTGCAAATACTGCCGCTGTATCTAACCAGGCCTCAGAAATCGGTATGCCTATTGTCAGTAATAATTTAACTAATGGATCAGAAAAACTTTCCGATGCATATGCACTGGCTAAAAAGCCGGCTAAAGTTATTCCTATTTGGATTGTGGCCAAAAACCTGCTTGGTTCACCCAGAAGGTTATTTATAATCTTGGCCTTTTTATCCCCATCTTCAGCCATTATTCTTATTTTATTATCGTTTAATGAAATTAAGGCAATTTCCGAAGCAGCGAAGAAAGCATTCAGCAAGATAAGCACTATTAAAAATAGAATTTCGGCAAACAAAATTTTTCATCTCCATAATTTATAATCCAGTAATAAATAAAAGAAGGTAATACTAATCCTAATTTCCGGGATTGTTAAAGCCTTCTACAAAAAATTCTGTACCGATTTTCTTTTTTTATAACATAAAGCATAGCCGCATTGCTACTTCGCATGTCTCCAGGATTATCATCCATTTAGTTTCTCACCCCCATATATATCACAATGTACTATATTACCTTCTAGAATGTCAAGCCAGACTCAAACGGTACAGAGCTGAAGTAACCCCTTACATCCCGAATATATTGGACAAACTATGATTTACTTATAATTGTTGACAAAAAAATCAGAATTGTATAGGCTATTGAGAGCAGTAATGAGTAGAAATTAATCCCTAAATAATAAATCCTTGGGATTCAACAATCGTTGACCTAGAAACTACCTACTTTTAATAAATTACTGTTTCCCTTTTGTGAGAGCAATAATGGAGGTAATAACATGAAATTAATTAAAGAAATAGATTTACCGGGTATTGGCAGGAAGTTTCAACTCAAAACCCGCAGCGGAGATAAGATCGTCGTCGTTGTTCATGATGACGGACGAAGGGAAATTTATCATTATTACCTTGAGGACCCAGATGTTTCTATCTCGATGGTAACCTTGGATGATGAAGAATCGAGGGTAATAGCTGCAATAATCGGTGGGATGACATATCGCCCCCAAACATTAGAGACCGTGGACGTCGCCTTTGGCGATATGCTTATAGAATGGTACAAACTTGAGCCTGAAGCGTATGCAGTAGGCAAAACCATCGCGGAATTGCGCGTTCGGCAGGTTACTGGAGGAACTGTTATTGCGATGGTAGACCATGATCATACTAAAATAGTCAATCCCGGTCCTCAGGCAACCTTTCGAAATGGCGCTACTGTTGTAATTCTTGGTGAAAAGAACCAGGTTAAAGCATGTAAGCATCTACTGTCTCACGGGAGTATTCAGTAATGGAATACTTGATACTGGAAATAGGACTTGCACTAGCTTTAATTGCAGCTGCAGGAATTCTGGCCAGTAAACTCAGAATTTCTATTGTGCCAATCCTAATTCTAACCGGCATGGTAGTTGGCCCACAGGCGCCTCACATAAGCATATTTGACTTCAGATTTATTCAGAGTGCCCCCTTAATTGACTTCATGGGACGTTTAGGTGTGCTGTTTCTCCTGTTTTTCCTAGGATTAGAATTTTCTATCAAACGACTTTTATCTGCGGGGCCATCCATAATTAGAACTGGGATACTCTATTTAGTTATTAACTTGACCATAGCTATTCTATTTCCTTTAGTGCTGGGTTGGCCGATTAAGGAAATCCTTGTGGTAGCAGGAATTATGACTATTTCCTCCAGCGCAATTGTAGCAAAAGTAATTGTCGATTTAAAGAGGGCAGCGAATGATGAAACGGAGATCATTTTAGGTTTGATGATGTTTCAAGATGTCTTCGTGGCAATTTTTTTCTCTGTTGTTTCTGGCCTGGTTCTCGCCGGTTCCACTTCCATTTCAGTGATAATAATAAGCGCCATAACGGCACTCTCATTTATCGGTGGTTTTTTATTTTTAGGGCATAAGTTGGTTCCAAAACTAGACCGTTGGTTGGATATTCCTTCCGACGAAACTTTTATGCTTGTAATTATTGCTATTTTAGTTTTGGTAGCGGGTTTTTCTGAAACGCTGCACATTGCTGAAGCCATCGGAGCTTTACTAATTGGTCTGGTATTGGCAGAAACAGATCATTCCGAACGCATAGAGCATTTAATGGTTTCCTTTAGGGATTTCTTTGGTGCCCTTTTCTTCTTTAGCTTTGGTCTAAGTATTGATCCCTTTGTCTTGGGTGGAGCAGTTTGGTATGCCCTGGCTGCTGTCCTTTTAACTCTTTTAGGCAATATTGTATCAGGTGTTTGGGCAGGGAGGAAAGCAAGTCTCTCCTACAGAGCTTCACTGAATGTTGGACTAACGATTATTTCGCGGGGAGAATTTTCTATTATTTTAGCCACTCTCGCTAAAGCAGGAGGATTGATGACTTCATTACAACCGTTTGCCGCTTTGTATGTTCTCATTCTCGCCATACTAGGGCCGCTTTTGACGAAGGAATCACGTTGGGTCTATAACCGATTAAGGCCATTACTGAGATGGCCGAAGCTTCCAGATAAGAGAAAGTTAAGAAATTAAATACAAATGGTAGTGGTTTCTTAAATACCGCCCTTCTTACGCATTTTTCAGATTTACATAACCTATAGGAATACCTTGGAAAAAGAAACGATCCTCCCAGCGTAGATCCACATCTGGCTACAGAGGA
>JQID01000057.1 GCA_000770645.1 Desulfosporosinus sp. Tol-M | reverse complement strand
GACAAGGGGGACACTATAAACATCTTTAACCAGATAATCGTGTACTGTCTCTGTCAGCTTCATATGTTGTTTCACAACACTAGTACATAAACAGTTCTGTCCTCTCCGGCTATCTAACCTAATGAATTCATTGTTTAACATTGTCAGCCACCAGCATTCTAAAAAAACTTAAATAATTTTCTAAATGCATTTTATGCTCTCTCATTGTCTAATGTTCATTTTTCAACAGGCTTAGTAATCCATACAAATTCCGCCTGTTAATTTATCAAACCCTACAGCCTACTACTGAAAAAGAGGCATTTGCCGACGGGGAGCATATAATAAAAAAGAGCTGCATTTAGGTGACCATGATGGTATGCCCCCACAGTCTAAGTTCTGTGAATTCTGCCGTATAGTAGCATCCGCCGAAACAGGTACATGTGCCAGATATGGTAGATTCGGTCTCCAAGGGTCAAGGCATAAATTAACTATGCCGAAGCAAAAAAATGGACGATTTGAAAGGAATGTTTAGAGATGGCTAATAATGATAAGCGCAAAAAGAGAAATAAGGTATTTGCAGCGGCTATGATTGGGAGTCTTTCAGGAGCAGTGTTTGGTTTATTACTGGCTCCAAAGAGCGGACAGGAATTGCGCCAGGATATAACTGAACAGGGCCACAAGTTGGGAGACAAAGCCGTGGAAATCAGGGACAAGGCGCAGAGTGCCTGGCAAAATATCGAAGATAAAACCGAGAAAACGATTGAGAACAGTAAGAGTTGGATTCAGAAAGGAAAACTATTGCTTAGTAATTTGAAAACACTGGTAGATGAAATTCGGCATGGTGCTTTGACAAAGAAATGTTAATCCCTACTACACAGTAAAAGCCCCTGAGTAATCAGTGACTTTGGTAAAATTGAGGTGATACAGCTCAATCTGTGCACCCACTTAAGCTATACTTAATAAATTTATATTGAATTTTTCCATAGTTTTGCAGATTACTTTCAGATTTTAATTTCCACGCTTTACTCTTATCCAAATTAATGAAATATTTATCTGCTGGATATTTGTTCTCTATCCTGGTTACATATGCTTCAGTACAAGAAGACAAAAGTTGAGAATAAACTGATTCTCCGCCTATCACAAAAACTTCATCAGAATTATACTTTTCCAGTTCGCAGAATAGTTCATCCAGGGTACGGCATATTGTTACCTTTCTATTATTAAAACCCTCGTTCTTACTAAGAACGATATTAACTCTGTCCTTCAAAGGTTCTTTTCCGGGCAATGATTCAAATGTCTTCCTCCCCATAATCACAACTTTACCTATAGTCATCTGCTTAAAAAACTTCATATCCTCAGGAATACGTTCTAATAAGTTGCCTCTATAGCCAATTCCCCAATTCAAATCAACGGCAGCAATAGCTTTCATCTATACTCTCCTTTTCAAACAGCAACGGGAATATCTCTAATCTGCGGACCACTCTGATAACCCTCTAATACAAAATCTTCGACTCTAAAGTCATAAAAATCTTTTTTATCGGTGTTAATCAACAGCTTTGGCGCCGGATATGGGGTCCTTTGGATTAGTTCACTAATTAATGGTATATGCCTATCGTATATGTGCGCATCAGCAATAACATGTACAAACTCTCCAACCTCCAGGTTACTTACTTGTGCCAGCATATGTACAAGAATTGCATACTGACATACGTTCCAGTTATTTGCAACAAGAATATCCTGTGAACGTTGATTTAATATGGCGTTAAGTTTTCTGCCCGTAACATTAAGGGTCAAACTATATGCACAAGGATATAAATTCATTTCATGCAGATCATTATGATTATACATGTTAACAATAATCCTTCTGCTATAGGGAGTCTTTATTAAATCATATAACACCCTGTCAACCTGATCAAATTCCCCTTCATGGTACTTGTGTTTGATTTTCAATTGATATCCATATGCTTTTCCAATTGACCCTTCTTCATTAGCCCAACTATCCCAAATTCCGCTATTCAGCTCATTAATATTATTGGATTTCTTTTGCCATATCCATAATAATTCGTCGATTGCAGCTTTTAAGTTTGTTGGTCTTAAGGTAAGAATGGGGAATTCTTCTGAAAGATCATATCTATTAATAATGGCAAACTTTTTAATAGTATAAGCCGGCGTACCATCCGCCCATACGGCTCTTACAACCTCACCTTCAGAAGAAATCCCATTTTCAAGGATATCCTTGCACATTTTAATAAAAATATCATCAGCTTTACACACAATAGACTCCTCACTCATGGTATTGTTATACCATGCATTTCTTTGATCTTCTTCAGAAATACTAAACTAATGTTATACTTCTTGGATAAGATATAAATTTTACAGAGTTTATATTATCTATGGAAAAAAGGCAAGCGCCTAATGCCAAGAATATTTTCTATGCATAATTATTCATTTCCACTTATAAAATTACATAGTTTATGATATAATTACCCTGTTAACTCCATATGAAGTAAGTTACCTTATCTTGAAGAAGGGGGGAAAGTTATGCCAATACGAACTGACATCCACAAAGTACTCATTATTGGTTCCGGTCCGATCATTATTGGGCAAGCTTGTGAATTTGACTATTCCGGAACACAGGCATGCAAAGCCCTGCGAAAGCTGGGTTATCAGATCGTACTTGTCAATTCAAATCCAGCGACAATTATGACAGACCCGGAAATGGCTGATGCAACCTATATAGAACCACTGAATGTCAAAAGCCTGACAGAGATCATTGCTAAAGAACGCCCTGACGCCCTGCTCCCAAATTTAGGCGGCCAGTCAGCTCTCAACTTGTGTTCCGAACTGTATAAGACGGGAGTTTTAGAAAAGTACGCAGTTAAAGTCGTTGGTGTCCAGGTAGATGCTATAGAACGAGGTGAAGACCGAATCGCCTTCAAAGAAACGATGACTCAGTTGGGGATTGACATGCCTCGCAGCAAACCAGCCTACAATGTTGAAGAAGCTGAAAAAATTGCTCAAGAACTCGGTTATCCTGTAGTTATCCGTCCCGCCTACACTATGGGAGGCACGGGCGGAGGTCTGGTCTATAATGTTGAAGAGTTAAGGACGATCGCCAATCGGGGAATCGCCGCCAGTATGGTTGGCCAAATTCTTGTTGAGGAATCCGTGCTTGGCTGGGAAGAATTAGAACTGGAGGTCGTTCGGGATGCTAAAAATCAGATGTTAACCGTATGCTTCATTGAAAATATTGATCCTATGGGTGTGCATACGGGTGATTCTTTTTGTTCAGCTCCAATGTTGACGATTAGCACTGAGCTTCAACAACGCTTGCAAAAAATGTCTTATGCCATTGTTGAAGCGATCGAAGTCATTGGCGGAACCAATATTCAGTTCGCCCACGATCCGATAACCGGCCGAGTGGTTATTATTGAAATTAATCCTCGTACATCTCGTTCCTCGGCTTTAGCTTCAAAGGCCACGGGCTTCCCCATCGCTTTGATTTCAGCAATGCTGGCTGTCGGTTTGACCCTTGATGAAATTCCTTATTGGCGAGATGGTACCCTCGATAAATATACCCCTTCAGGGGATTATGTCGTTATAAAATTTGCCCGCTGGGCCTTTGAAAAGTTTCCCGGCTCGCATGATAAACTGGGGACACAAATGCGCGCTGTCGGTGAAGTGATGAGCATCGGCAAGAATTATAAAGAAGCCTTCCAGAAGGCCATTCGTTCTCTCGAAATTAATCGTTCCGGATTAGGCTTTGCCAATAATTATCACCAATGCTCCTTAGAAGAATTGTTAACGCTTATGACAGAGCCCTCGAGTGAACGTCAGTTTATCATGTATGAAGCCTTACGCAAAGGTGCTGATATTGAACAACTCAACATGTTAACCAAAATTAAACCCTGGTTTATTCAGCAAATGAAAGAGCTTGTTTCCCTTGAAGAAACAATCCTCCAGTATAAAGCTGGGTACTTACCTGACGAATTGTTAATCCAAGCTAAAAGGGATGGTTTTGCCGACCGTTATTTAGCCATGCTCTTGAATCTGCCGGAAACAGAAATCCGGGAGCGCAGAATCGCTTTAGGTGTTGTTGAAGGATGGGAAGCTGTTCCGGTGAGCGGCGTCGAAAACGCCTCCTACTATTTCTCCACCTACAATGCTCCCGATCAGACAAAGGATTCTGCTAATCGGCAGAAAGTGATGATTCTTGGCGGTGGTCCGAACCGTATTGGTCAGGGGATTGAGTTTGATTACTGTTGTGTCCATGCGGCCTTTGCCCTACGTGATTTAGGTTATGAAACCGTTATTGTTAACTGTAATCCAGAAACGGTTTCTACAGATTATGACACCTCAGATAAGCTGTACTTTGAACCTCTGACTGTGGAAGATGTCTTAAGTATTTATGAAAAGGAAAAACCTCTTGGGGTCATAATTCAATTCGGTGGGCAAACTCCCTTGAATATCGCGGCCGAACTAGCTAAAGCCGGAGTAAAGATTCTCGGTACGACTCCCGATACGATCGACCTGGCCGAAGACCGTGATCGGTTCCGTCAGATCATGGAGAAACTGGATATTCCCATGCCGGAATCGGGTATGGCCGTTAATCTTGAAGAAGCACAGACAATAGCCGGTCAAATCGGCTATCCTTTGATGGTCCGTCCTTCCTATGTTTTGGGCGGCCGCGGGATGGAAGTTGTTCACGATGAGGGCATGCTTATTCAGTACATGGCTACAGCCGTCGGGGTTACTCCCGAAAGACCGATTCTAATTGATCGCTTCCTAACGAACGCTATCGAAGCAGAAGCAGACGCCATCGCCGATGGCACCGACGCTTTTGTCCCAACGGTCATGGAACACATTGAATTGGCCGGTATTCACTCTGGAGACTCAGCCTGTGTAATTCCGCCGATTAGTATTTCTGCTCAACATATTGACACCATTGTGCAATACACTCAAAAGATTGCCAAAGAGCTACACGTGATCGGCCTGATGAATATGCAATACGCCATTGCACATGACCGGGTTTATGTTCTGGAAGCCAATCCGCGAGCTTCACGAACCGTTCCCCTGGTGTCAAAGGTCTGTAATGTTTCGATGGCCAGAATTGCAACTGAAATAATGGTGGCTTCCGTTACCGGCCAAGAATCCCGTGTTAAACGTCTGGTCACCAAAAAAATCCCTCATTTTGGCGTCAAAGAGGCCGTCTTTCCGTTCAATATGTTTCCGGAAGTCGACCCGATACTTGGGCCGGAAATGCGTTCAACGGGTGAGGTCTTGGGAATAGCCGATTCGTTCGGGCTTGCTTACTATAAAGCACAGGAAGCCGTCCAGTCTCCCCTTCCCACCTTTGGAACTGTTCTGCTCAGTGTGAACGATCAAGAGAAATCAGCTGCCCTGGAAACTGCCAAGTTATTTTCTAAACTGGGCTTTAAAATTAAAGCAACGGAAGGAACGCATAAGTTTCTGAACGAAAACGGAATTCAGTCCGATAAAATTAATAAATTACATGAAGGACGTCCAAATATCGTCGATGGTATTACAAATCACGAGATTAACCTTGTGATCAATACCCCGTTCGGAAAACGCGGTCAACATGATGACTCCTATATTCGTAAAGCTGCTATCAAATATAAAGTTCCGTATATCACAACCATAGCGGCAGCCTTGGCGAGTGCCAAAGGAATTGCAGCCTATACGGAAAATGACTATAGAGATGCCCCGTTAAATTCTTTACAAGAATATCATTTAAAAATAATAGACTAGGAAAATACCGTGCTTTCACTCTGCCCTGGATTCTTAAATCGAACGGAAATTGTCGTGCCCGACGGGCTCGTATCAATTTGAATTGCAGCGTTATGCCTTGCGGCAATGCTGTAACAGGTGGCCAGCCCCAAACCAGTACCGTTCTCTTTGGTGGTGAAGAAGGGGGTTCCTATCTTCTCAAGGTCATCAGGCTTTATGCCATTTCCCTCGTCCCCCACGGCCAAAACGACTTCATCGCCATTATTGAACGTACTAATAGTCAACTTACCACTCCCTGGCATCGCTTCCAGTCCATTCCGGGAAAGGTTTAAGATGAGCTGGCGAATTTCTTTCTTATCCAGTAGCAAGACATCTGTATCCTGCAGTTCCAGTATAATCTCCTTGTCACTGACCATTGCGTCCGCCTGTATCAACGGGTACATGTTTTCAATCAGCCCGTTCAGACTCATGGGTTTTAAATCTACAGCCTTGTTTTTGGCTAGGCTCAGAAATTCTGTAATAATGGAATTTGCCCTGTCAAGCTCTTCAATCATCAGTTCAAAATAGCCCTTAGATTGTTTGAATTCTTCTTTCTCCCCCAGTAACTGCAGGAAACCTCGCACTGTAGTCATTGGATTTCTGATTTCGTGACCGATCCCCGCTGCCATTTGTCCCACAAGGTTCAACCTGTCCAAGCGGGCCATTTCTTTTTCGAACATCTTACGGTCAGATATGTTGTTATGTAAAATGGACAAACCCTCGTCGAACGGATAAACATACACTTCATACGGAAGATTATACTGGAATATACTTTTGATCTCAAAATTAATACTTTCCTTCCTGTTCAAAGCTTTCTCTAAGAGAGGTTTATATTCGGATAATTCAGGGAAGATTTCCCAAATAACTTGCCCTTTTAATTCTTCCCTCCTCTTCCGGAAATATTTCTCCGCCTCTTCATTGACAAAGGTGAACTGCCACTGTTGATTTAGGGTATAGATGGCACCCGTGATGCTTTCGAGAATATTATTAAGCTCCTGGCTGGTCTTCATGAGCCTTTTCCCAATTTTTTTTCGTTCTGATATTTCTTCTTTGAGCTTTTCATTGGCCAGAAAAAGTTCGCAGGTTCGCTCTTGAACGAGCTTTTCCAGGGTAATGTAGCGTTCTTTTCGCTCCTTCTCCAACTGTTTTCGTTCGGTAATGTCCCGCACGGAGCAAACAAGTATCTGCTGCTCCCCAATGCTGGCCACACCGACCTGAATCTCTGCTGGAAAAACTGTCCCGTCTTTACGCATGGCAATCGCATCCAAGACCTGGCTGCAGTTGCTTGTGATCTGGTTATTCTTTTGACCCAGAAAAGAAGATTTCTCTCCGGGTAAGAGCCTGGAGACATGCTGATTCAACAGTTCCTCAAAGCCATAACCAAACTTTTCTGTCGCCGCGGGATTAGCATTTAATATCTGACCCGCCCCGTCCAAGGTAAGCAAAGCGTCCGTGCAAGTTTCTCCGAACACTCGGGCAAGCGCTTCGGCCTTGCGCAATTCTGAAGTAGTACACTCCAGGTTTGCGTTTATTTTTCTAAGTTCTTCAGCCCTTCGCCTCAACATATCATTTTGGAGCTTGATTTGCTGACGGTGAAGGTGCAATTTAACAAAGGCTTCCACCTTCAACTTTAATGTTACCGGGTGGAATGGTTTAAATATATAGTCAATCGCTCCCAAGGAATACCCCTGCTTGATATTTTCCTCGCTCTGGTAAATCGCCGTAATGAAAATAATGGGTGTAGCCTCATTACTTTTTCTTGACCTAATGAGCCTGGCTGTTTCAAAGCCGTCCATTACCGGCATCTGCACATCCAGTAAAATCAAGGCAAAATCGTCTTTCAGTAAGCACTTCAAGGCTTCTTCTCCGGAAGTGGCAAAAATCAGATGGTAGTCTGGCGATTCAAGCACTGCCTCTAAAGCCCGTAAATTCTCTTGGTGGTCATCAACAATTAAGATTTTCATTTTTCCCTCATTCTTTGGTACCCTAGAACCCTTTATTTTTTTCATTGACCTAACGTCGTTACTACTCTTACCTTCCGATAAATTTTCTCTTCCTTATCAAAGGCTTCGTAACAATGAGAATAACTATTAAAAGCGATGTCCTCTTTTTTGCCCAACCCCAGAATACCCAGCGTGCACAAGCTCTCATAAAACAGCCCATGCACACGGTCTTGGAGGACCCGATCAAAATAAATCATTACATTTCGGCAAATAATCACATTAAACTCATTAAACGAATGATCGGTAGCCAGGTTATGTTGGGCAAAAACAACGTTCTGGGTTAGAGACGGGTGAAAGACTGCTTTCCCATCACTTACCTTATAATACTCCTCAAACTCATTCTTCCCCCCGGCTAATTGGTAGTTATCCCTATATGCCCGCATATTTTCTAAAGGGTAACCTCTTTCCTTGGCCTTTCTTAACAAATCTTCGTTCATATCCGTGGCGTAGATCTTAGTTTTGTGGTATAACCCTTCCTCCTGGAGAATGATTGCCATGGAGCAAACTTCTTCACCGCTGGAACAACCCGCATGCCAAATTCGGACATAAGGGAGTTCTCTGAGCAGCGGAACCACGTTCTTCCTGAAAGACTTAAAGAATTGTGGATCTCGAAACATCTCTGATACGTGAATTGAAAAATCCGAGAGCAGCCGTTCCATAGTTTTAGGGTCATGCAGAACCTTTTCAAGCAGGCTAGTAACGTTTTTCAACCTTTCAGCCCGGATGCGATACCATATTCTGCGTCTTATGGAAGCAAACACATAACTTCGAAAATCAAAACCATAGTAACTGTAAATCCCCTCTAAGAGCAGATGTATTTCGATTTCTTCTAATTCATTACAACTCTCCGCTACCGTGCTTTTCATTTCTTTCTCTGTATTCATGATATCCACCTATCTATAAAGCCAGATCTTAATTAAAGAAAATAGCTGTTCCAGATTTACCGGCTTGCTGATATAATCCGACGCACCCGCTTCTATACACTTTTCTCTGTCGTTTTTCATGGCCTTCGCCGTTAGGGCGATAATCGGCAGGTTCACATACTTAGGAATTTGGCGAATGCGGCCTAATGCTTCGTATCCATCCATCTCTGGCATCATAATGTCCATCAGAACTAAGTCGATGTCTGGGTTTTTTTGCAAAACCTCAATACCATCTCTGCCATTCTCCGCAACCACAACGTCTATTTTCTGATTTTCCAGGGCTATGGTAAGAGCAAACACATTCCGAATATCATCGTCCACAATCAATATCTTCTTGCCTTCCAAGCGCGCGTTCCCGTTCTCCACTCCTTGAGATTCGTCCTCAGACCGTACTACTGTTGAAACGGGCCCAACAGATTCCGTCTCGTGGGCAGGAGAATCATCGCTAGTTATAGCAGCTTCGTCGCAAAATATCTTCGAACCTTCTTTCTCAACATTATTGCCTGGCACATATAAGGTAAACGTACTCCCCCTGCCCTCAACACTATCAATGTCAATAAGCCCGCCTAACAACTCGGCGATTTTCTGACTGATGGTCAGGCCTAAACCTGTGCCCCCATATTTCCTTGCAGTTGTCCCGTTCGCCTGCTGGAAGGCCTCAAAAATCATCTCCTGCTTATTCTCAGAAATTCCTATGCCCGTGTCTATCACGGAAAAGGCCAGAACCCACTCCGCGTCCCTAAATAGGGGATTTTTTGCAACAAAATGTTCTTCCGCCCTCCAGATACGCAAAGAAACACTGCCACGTTCCGTAAATTTAAACGCGTTGGATAATAAATTCTTTAAAATATTGAAAAGCTGGTGTTCATCTATACAAGTGGTTTCCGGTAGACCTTCACTCATTTGAATATTAAATTCCAGTTTCTTTTGGCGTGCCACAGGAAGGAAATATCTTTCGACATACTCCTTTATTTCCGCTAACTCCACGACGGTAGGGTTTATTGAGACCTTGCCCGCCTCTATCTTTGAGAGGTCAAGTATATCATTTATCAAAGTCAATAGTTCATTTCCGGAAGAAAAGATGGTTTTCACATGTTCTACTTGACTGGGAGTTAGGTTGCCTTCTTTATTCTCCGCCATAATTTGAGAAAGGATCAGCAGACTGTTCAGCGGCGTTCGCAACTCGTGGGACATATTGGATAAAAACTCCGATTTATAGTTTGAACTTCCTTCAAGTTGCTGAGCCTTTTCTTCAAGGGCAACCTTAGTAATTTCCAGTTCCATTGCCCTCTTTTCAGATTGTTTATATTCCTCCTCCAGCTTCTCATTAAAGGTTTTAAGCTCCTCCTGCTGCAGTTGAAGTTCTTCCGACTGGGACTGAAGTTCTTCCGTTTTGGCCTGAGAATCCTTCAGCAGTGTTCCGATCTCCATGTGGGATTTAACCCGGTGTATGGCAATCCCAATACTCCTTTCGGCCACAAATTCCAGAAACTCTATCTGAAGGTCATTACAAGGTTGGAGGGATGCCAGTTCTATGACAGCCTCTACTTCTTCTCCACACACCACGGGAAGTATGACAATACTTTTTGGTGATGTTGTGCCCAAGCCGGAGCTAATCTTAATATAATCACCGGGGACCCTGTCCAACGTTATCCGCCTGTTTTCCAATGCACACTGCCCCACCAGTCCTTCCCCCAGCTGAAAAACCTCCTTGGCCTCGACGGATTCCAGTGGACTACCAGCATAGGCAGCGAACTTTATTAAGCACTGTTTGTCTCCGTGTCTCTCTTTGATATAAAAAACTCCATAACTTGCTTCGACCATAGGGGTTATAGATGTAATCAAACTGTGCGACATAGTATTTAAATCCTCGAATCCCTGGCAATTGTCGGAAATTTCTTCGATCGCAGCCTGCAACCAGACTTTCCTATCAAAATTATCATGGAATTCTTTTTCAAGCCTGGTGTGTTCTTCCAGGGACCCGGCCATCTCATTATAGGAAGAGGCAATTTCCCCAACCTGACCTTTTGCGCGGATATGGACGCGCGGCAAATCAACGTGCTCTTCCATCGAGGAAAAACCGCTCATAACAGTCAAGACTTTGCGAAGGTCTCCCGAAACCTTCTGTATGTACCAAACGGTTATCCCAGCTCCGACAAACACTGTCAGCAGTAAGGAAAAAAGTAAGAACTCAAGTACTTGGTTATTGACAGTGGCCGACGACTTCAGTAAGTCGTCCATGATCGTATCTTCAAGATTTTTCAATTCCTCAACATATTTCAATATCTGACCCTGTTCCAACGCTCCCTCATTTATCACCCGGACAGACTCCGCTTTTTTGCCGGAGGAAACCAATGCAATGCTCTTTTCCTGCAGTTCTGTGTAACCGAGATTTGCTGTTTTTATCTGGCTGAGCAGATTTTTTACCCTTATCTCGTCGTTGATAGCCGAAGCTTCAAGGGAATCCAGCGCCGACTCTACCTTCTGCCTGGAAGACCGGATCGAGTCAATCGTCTGCAAGAAATCCTGACTATCCGTATCCAGTAAAACAAGTTCCCTATTATACCTGCTAATATTATAGATTTCATCTTGCATTGTATTGGAATACTTAATGTTTTGATAACGCTCCAGTTTAGATTCGTCTACTTTTCTATTAGATTGATTTAAAGTATAAATCGATACCAAAATAAGTGCTGATATAATAACCACATCAAAAAAATATCCTAAGTATATCTTCGTTTTGCGCCTCATACTTTTCGTCCTTTCAGCAAAATAGATTTATCTCAAGCGGGTATATGTAATTATCTCTTAAATTTAATCGAAAATTTCGACAATATCTTTGAAGGCATTCGACATTTATTAATCAATCTCCTTCTGGAAATATGTCGCTTTATGACAAGTTAACGTCCTAACTTAAATTTTTTTATCCTTGTGTACCATACTCGCTATAGCACTCAGCAATTGGCAACGAAAGAGGATTATGGCGACGTGCCGTAATCCTCTTTCGTTGCTTAAATGTCGGGCAATTATTGAACATTCTGAAGGCAGATCATTTGTCCGCCATGCTTAAAGATATTCATCCACATCAATACACGTTTGTCTCCAGGGAAAAGGCTTATCTTCGCCAAGGTCGGTGATAGAAATGGTATAACTATAGCCCACATTCTGCGGTTTTTTTAATCTGTTTGCTCCTTAATTGTCCACAAGCAGCATCAATATCTGCCCCGTGTTCAAGCCGAATACAACAATTAATGCCCTGCTTTTTCAACGTATCATAAAACGCCAGCATTGTCTGATGCTCGCTTCTTTGATATTGCGTATGTTCATCCACCGGATTATAGGGAATTAAGTTGACATTTGTGAGATCTCTCCTAGCACCAATCAGGTCAGCTAGTTGAAGGGCATGTTCTCGACGGTCATTCAAATCCTTGAGTAAAATATATTCCATCGTAGTCCTACGTTTCGTTTTTTCCAAATAGTAATCAACGGCCTGCATTATTTTTTCTATGGGAAAGGCTCGGTTTATTTTCATTAGCCGCGTTCGAAGTTCGTTAGTTGGCGCATGTAAGGAGATCGCTAGGTTTATCTTCAGATTAGTATCGGAGAATTCAATAATCTTATCAACGAGACCACTGGTCGATACGGTGATATGTCTTCCCCCAATGGCTAATCCTTTATCATCTGTAATAATCCGTAAAGAATCCACGACGTTTAAAAAGTTATCAAAGGGCTCGCCAATCCCCATCACCACAACGTGACTCACTCTTTCATCGTGTTTCATTTTATCCAGATAAAGTTGAACTTTCATAATTTGTTCCACAATTTCGCCACTGGATAAATCTCGAGTTTTCGTTAATAACCCACTTGCACAAAAACTACACCCCATATTACAGCCTACTTGAGTTGTGATACAAACCGACAAACCGAATTTAGGTCTCATCAAGACCGTTTCAATCAGATTGTCATCTTTTAACCTAAACAAAAACTTAATCGTTCCATCCGTTGATTCTTGCTTATAGTGTTCGTTTAATGTTTGAAGAACAAAATGATCTGCTAATAACTGAAGACACTCCTGATTGACATCAATCATTTCTGAGAAATCCGTCACCCGCTTTCTATAAAGCCAATCCCAGACTTGTGATGCCCGAAACTTTTTATGCCCATATTCCATAAGCCATGCTGCCAGTTGATCAAATGTCAATCCATAAATGGATTCTTTATTCATTTATTATCTTTAGCAAAATATCGTACAACAAGAAATCCACTAAATATCCACATCCTTTCTTTAATTACGTATTTACAGTGTCTTACATGTTGATAAGTCAGTTGATAGTTCCCACCCTACTCTGTTAATATATAACGTAATAAGGCAGTAATAATTTGATATTAGAAAGTTGAACGTACTTGGCAGATCTTTTTAGAATAATAGCTGAACAGAAAATTCAAGAAGCTATTACAAAAGGTGAATCAAAAGACCTTCCTGGGGTAGGAAAGCCCGTAAAGATCGAGAACATTTATATTTTGCTCCCTGAATTTATATTTGCCTATACTGTTTTGAAGAGTTCAGGCTATCTTAACCTAGCTGACATGGAAAATTCTAAGTGATGAAACGTTTCTACTGAACCCAAGTGATTTACTGAAACTGAAAATTAGAACTTGACAGGATTACAGTGATTTGTTACTATAAAAGTCGTTCTTATAATACGGGGCGTGGCGCAGTTTGGTAGCGTGCTTGGTTCGGGACCAAGAGGCCGTGGGTTCGAATCCCGTCGCCCCGACCACTGATATCATAGGGAGTTTCTATGTAGAAACTCCCTATTTTTTGCCCCAATACGACCAGTAATACGACCAGCACAATTACTATACCATTCTTGATCGGTTGAATTCAATACAATCTGCTTCGGTACCAAAATAAATAAAACTTGATGAGGCGCCATACGTATTTAATATTCTGCGAATCAAGCTAATTGGCATTTTTTCAGAATCCACCTCGTATTTACATAGCATATCTACTGGTACACCGGAGTGCCTTGCAGCTTCCTCCACTGTATACCCGTTCAGCTCTCTTGCGGTCCTTAATGTAATCTTAAACATCTCATCCTCCTTTTAATCACATAAAAACAAAACCCTGTCCAGCAAAGCCAAACAGGGGGGTAGTCTCCGGTCGCTATACACGGCAACCCGACTATCCTGGCCTTTTTCAAGCTGTAGACTCGCGGCTTTGCGTCCTCAGCTTTCACCGAGTTTGCCTTTATCCTTTTTATGTTTTCACCTCCTAGGTATAGTTTACTATATTAGTTATACAGCATATTGTATTATTTGTCGAATATTATTAGATATATCTTATATTCCTCGCATTGATAGGGAATTGTGCCTTTATACGGAATAGTTCCTTTGGTGATGTTGGTGCGAAATAAGATACAGGAAGTCATGTGGCTGAAAAATATTACTCAGGAAGAACTACACAGGCGGACCGGAATTAAGCAGTCTTATCTAAGCGAGATTATTGCGGGGCAGAGGGATGTTCGCATTTCAACGGCGCAAAAGATTGCTAAAGCATTGGGCAAAAGCATGGATTATCTTTGGCCTTATTAAGCGTGCAAGTCCCCGGCAGAAACGCTGGGGGCTTATTATTTTATTACGTAAATTGTCGTATAACAATTAAGAATGTCGAGGGGCAGGAAATACGCAACAATAGTGGAAATGTTTATAATAAAAAGAAAGAGGGAGTTGTTTGTTTTGTTAAAGAAAATCCTAATTGCAATCGTTGCCATCGTAGTCATTGTAGGGATTGCATCCTCAATGGGAGACAACGGGAAAACCACTGCCCCAACGTCAAACCAGTCCACAAGCAAGCCGGCTGACACTAAGCCACCCGTTGAGGTTATTAAAGTTACAGCGGTTGACTTAGCAGCCGCTTATGAATCTAACGAAGTCAAAGCCGATCAAACCTACAAGGGCAAAACTGCAGAGATTGCAGGAACGGTTGACAGCATTGGAGTCGTCTTAGATCAAACTTATGTAACTCTTTCGTCCGGAAAAGACTTTGCCATAGTGAGTACCCAGTGTTTCTTCGAGGACAAGACAGAGATTGCCAAGGTTGCCGAGTTAAAGAAAGGTGATAAGGTCACGGTGCAGGGTGTTATTGAAGGAAAATCGATGAATGTTGGAGTCAAGAAGTGTATATTAAAGTAGAAACCATGGATCACGAAATGAGCCCCCAGGCATTCATCCCTCATGAGATCTTTCTAGTTTTTACTTCTTTATATAAAAACTACCCTTACGTACCTAAACTCATAATAAACCGCATGAAATAAATATTAAGATAGCTCGAAGATTAACCGGGCTATCTTTTAATAATTCATTCGCTTTAACTTATCGCAAATTTTTACGAAACTAACCATGCAAATTATGCCATGCTCTCGTGTCATAAAAGATCAAGAATTTACTCCTGAAAAGATTGCCCAAATGTCTCCATAAGAAATCCGCTTTGAATATAGGCTGGGACGGTAATTACCAATACTCTAAGTAGGCCAAGTATTATCTTTGTCGGAGTTATTAATTTCTACAGAATCATAATAATCTTTAATACGAACTCTTTTAATCTGATAGTTGAATAAACATTTAACTAATAACTGTTTTTCAGATTCTAAAACATCGATAAATTGAACTCCATATTCATAAAAATTACCTTTCTTATTTTTCGATTTTATTATTCCTTTTAACTTAAATTTTATATCTATAAGATAAAAAGATAACTCTAAAATTATTACTATATTTATTGGAAAATCTAAAATTGTTTTAGTTTTTAAGCCGCCTTCACTAATATTTAAAATTTCTAAATTAATAAACTTATTTATATTTATCTTTTTGTTATTTATTGATAAGATCTCAGCTTTTCCATTTAAAAAATCATTAAAGTTAATTCTAAAAGAATTTCGTCTTTCTTTTTTACAGTCATTTTGCAATGTCCCCGCTTATCTTTTTTTCACAACTTTATTATCTTATTTTTTTAGTCCCGTGTCCATCTCTCTGGGGACATTTTTTATTTACTAATAGACATCTAAAAATCGTTGCTTCCTGTGGGGTTCACTACTTATATGGCATGCCTGGACTCCTGGGAGGAATCATTGCTATCTTCGTGGTTCCCGTGATCGCGCAAGCTCAAGTAATCGGTATCCTTTTTACGGTTGTCCTGGCGGTCTTAACCGGCGCAATTGCCGGGTTGATTATCAAGTAACCGATAAAAAGAAGCTGGTCTACGAAGATAAAGATGAATTTGCGACAGGCTGAAAGGTTTTCCGTAAGGAGTTAAGTTTCC
>JQID01000205.1 GCA_000770645.1 Desulfosporosinus sp. Tol-M | reverse complement strand
TATGTTTTGATTGCAATAATGTTTCTCCTGAGCCTGATTTTACCGGGAACGGTCTTTCACTTCTGGTCCTGGTCAGGGATTAAGCCTGATTTACTCATGTTACTCACGATCTATATTGCCATGCACCATCGTCTCCCTTCCGGTGTGCTTTGGGGACTGGGCGCAGGTTTATTAGAGGACTTATATTTGGGGCGCTATATTGGCATGTATACGCTTACGCTTGCGGTGGTTGCTTTTTTAAGCTATTGGCTCGCCGAGCATTGGTATAGGGATAATTTCCTTCTAACGCCGTTCATGGCTTTTTTGGTTACCGCAGTGGGGCAAATGTTGGTCGCCTTTTTGAGTCTTGGAGCAGGGCTTCAATGGTCTCCGGGGGATATCTCGCGCTCGGTGATTGGGGTATCCTTCTACAATGCAGTCATGGTTCCGATAACTTATCCTTTGATTCACCGGTCATTCCTGTACGGATGGCTGCGCTATCGACCGAGATATGAGAGATAGGAGGAAGTTTCTTAGCCCGTTCGCACACGTTCGGAGAAAGTGTATTAGCAACACTTTCTCTGGCTTGGGTCTCCACGGGGAAGGATACGACCTAGGGCTATGGTGATGTTTGCGATTATTGACGCATACGTGCTTTGAGTGCTACCTAGACGAAGAAATTGCCTCGAAGATCAATCCGTTCTTCGATTCGCAGAATCGAATTCACAAGTCGAACCTCGTGCCTCGCGCCTCGAGCATCGATAAGGGAGGAGTTTTTTGACATGGATGACAGAGAACGAAAGCCTTATGTTTCACGTCTTATAGGTTTGGGCATCGTGGTGGTTCTCGTTTTTTCTATTTTGGGCGTTAATCTCTGGCGCTTACAGATTGCCCAAGGATCTTACTTTGCCGCCAAAGCCCAGGGGAACGTCATGAAGCGGGTGAAAGTGCCGGCCACACGAGGTGATATTGTCGATCGCAATGGGAAGCTTTTAGTGACGAGTGTTCCGGAGTTCGTTCTTAACTTGGACTGGTTGGATTTGCAGCAGATCGACAACGGTGATTGGAGAGATGTGGTTCGCCGCTTAGCGTCTTACATCAAACCCTACTGGCCTATTCCGACCCAAACTGTGGAATTGATCACCGACGACATCTTGGCGAATATCCAGAATCATCAGTGGGAACGCTATCGCCCAGTCGCGATTCATAATGATGTTCCCCCTGAACTCCAATCGATTATAGCTGAGCATCAGGAGGATCTCCCGGGTGTGAGTGTCGATGCGATTCCAGTTCGTTATTACCCTGAAAAAGTACTGGGGGGTCAATTTCTTGGCTATGTCCGCGAGATAGCGGCGGAGGAAATTGAGCAGTTTAATAAGAAGGACAATGCACAAAAAGAGGATTTTGAGTACACACAGGGAGATCTGGTTGGTAAGGTTGGGGTGGAAAAAACATATGATTTTTGGCTGCGGGGGAAAGAAGGGGAACAACAAGTCGAAGTGAATAATAACGCCCGTCCAATTACCAAACAGCTCATTGAAGCGCCCGTTGCGGGCAAGACAGTCCAGCTGACGATTGATGCTGATTTGCAAAAGGTAGTGGAAGATACACTTGATGAGCGGATAGCGATTATTCAAGAGACTAATCCCAACGCTCATGCCGGGGCCGCCGTCGTATTAGATGTTAATACCGGTAAGATTCTGGCTATGGCTTCGCGGCCGGGAATGGATCCCAACGAATTGACGGGTAATATTACCACGGCCATCAGGGATAAATACTGGCCGCAAGACCCCCAACAATCCTCACAAGCAGCATCCCTGAACCGGGTGTTGTCCGGAGCATATGCCCCGGGTTCGGTTTACAAAATGATAACAGCAATGGCGGCCTTACAACTCAAAGTGACGACACCGGAGGAGCAGATTCATGATGTCAAGTCTTCCTTGGGGGGGGCTGAGTCTCAGGCAGCAGGTTTCGCGGAATGGGGAGGAAATTATTTTGGACATGTTAACCTAACTCGTGCGTTGGCCAAGTCCTCTAATATTTATTTTCAAGTGATGGGTCGCCGTGTCTTTGAGGCTAGTCCGGAAACGATGCGCCAGATCAGTAATGAATTCGGTTTAGGTGTCCTAAGCGGCGTCGATTTACCGTATGAAGTTAAAGGAATCTCCCCCTCGCCGGAATGGAAGAAGGCGTACAATGGTCCTACCTATGAGAAATTACGCGATAAGAAGTTGGCGGAGATTGAGAGTAAGTACGCCTCCCAATTGGCAGATGCCCCGGATACGAAAGCGAAGCAGAAGCTGCAAAGCGAGAAGGACTTAGAAATTAATCAGGTAAACCTTTGGTATAAACAAGAGGTTTATTTTAATGTGAATTGGAGACCCCATGATAGTTATAATAGTTCCATCGGGCAAGGGGATAATTTTTATACCCCGTTGCAGTTAGCAAATTATGTAGCAACGATAGCAAATGGCGGGAAACATTATCGTCCGTATATTGTCGATAAAATTTTGGATCCAATTAGCGGGGAGACGGTTCAGCAATACGAACCTCACCTACTCAATTCAGTATCGGTTTCTCCGGACGTCCTGGATTCGGTTAAAAAAGGGATGCGCGCTGTTATGACCGGGGAAGGGACAGCCAATTTTCTCTTCGAAGGTTACGACCCTGTGCCGGAGTTTTCCGGGGGAGGTAAAACGGGAACCGCGCAGCTCGGGTCCAAAGATTCGAGCGGTGCGGAGATATTCAACGGTTTGTTTGTGGCCTTTGCTCCTTATGATCATCCTCAGCTTGCCTTCGCCGGGGTCGTTGAATATGGGGGACACGGCGGAGATACAGCAGGTTACGTCGCTAAGGCAGCTTTTATGAAGTATTTTGACTGGAAGAGCGCGAATGGGAGCTAAAAAAGGGGAATTTTTCCACGTTTTTCTTCATAGTTTTCACTTGTAAAAAAAGGAATTGGGACAGGCTTGTAGAATTTATAAGAAGCACTAAATTAAGATTAAAGATTGGGGATTGTGCAGATTGACACGGACTGAACATGTGGCACTTAAAGGCACTCGCGAAGGATTGGTATTGTATCTTGATCCAACTGCGGACTTTGAAGTGCTAATGAATGAACTTACTAAGCTATTGAAGAATTCTGTTCAATTCCTGCAAGGTGCGAGCGTACGGTGCTATGCTGGGAAAAAGGAATATACTGAAGACGAACACTCGATGTTGGGGACAATTCTAAGGGAACAGCAATTAAAACTCGTGGGCTGGTTGACCTCGGAAGAAGTGTTCGTACCAGGTAAGTTCCAATCCCATGCGACAGAGGACAAAGAAACGCGTCTTTGGGAGGAAGGGATGGTGGAAGGAAGCTGTCTCTTTGTGGAGCGCACACTTCGTTCCGGGAAAAGCATGCAATTTGATGGTCATATTGTTGTTCTGGGTGACGTTAATCCCGGAGCGGAAATTATTGCAACCGGTAACATTGTCGTTTTAGGGTCCCTTCGGGGGGTTGCCCACGCTGGAGCGACGGGTGAGCGGAAAGCCTCAGTAAGCGCATATTATTTGGCCCCTACCCAATTGCGTATTGCGGATTTAGTGACTAGGGCTCCGGAGGAGGAAGCCTACGGACGGGGTCCGGAAATTGCCAGAATCAAAGATGGCCAATTAATTGTCGAAGCGGCTGGAACAAATGTATGGCGTGGCAAGACCTGATAACGGAAAGAATAAATCTAGGTGGAAAGGTAGGTCTAAATATGGGTGAGGTAATCGTAGTAACTTCCGGAAAAGGGGGCGTAGGCAAGACGACGACATCCGCAAACATTGGTACAGGACTGGCTAACGCAGGGCATAATGTCGTCCTGGTCGATACGGATATCGGTTTGCGTAATCTGGATGTGGTGATGGGACTGGAAAACCGTATTGTATACGATTTAGTGGATGTGACCAGTGGGAATTGCCGTCTAAAACAAGCACTTATAAAAGATAAACGTTTTACGAATCTCTTTTTGCTGCCAGCTGCACAAACTAAAGATAAAACAGCCGTTACTCCCGAGCAGATGAAACTCTTAGCCACAGAGCTGAAAGAGGAATTTGATTATGCAATCATTGATTGTCCGGCGGGAATTGAACAGGGATTCCGCAATGCGATTGCCGGTGCTGACCGGGCGATTGTTGTTAGCACGCCGGAAGTCAGTGCTGTGCGGGATGCCGATCGGATCATTGGCCTTTTGGAAGCAGCTGAACTGAGAAATCCCAAATTAATCATCAACCGGATTCGTCCTGAAATGGTTAAGAGGGGAGATATGATGGATATCTCGGATATCCTGGATATTTTAGCCGTTGAACTTCTCGGGGTCGTTCCTGAAGACGAGAGTATCGTCATTTCTACGAACCGCGGCGAACCGGCAGTTATGGATCAAACCTCAAAAGCGGGCGAGGCCTACCGGAGGATCTCAAGGCGGATTAAAGGGGAAGAAGTACCCCTGATAACTCTGGATGTGCCGCAAGGAATTATGGATAGACTGAAGAGACTCGTTGGCTTACGCTAACCGTTCGGTACGGAGAGGAGGAATCGTCTTTGTTAGAATTTATCAGCCGAATGCTTGGCAGGGGAAGTGCCTCGAGCAAGACGGTGGCTAAAGAACGCCTTCGGCTCGTTCTGGTTCATGACCGTGCCTGCATTTCGCCTGTCATGCTCAATAAATTAAGGGAAGATATAATCAAAGTTATTTCTAACTACATGGAAATCGACGAAGCTGCGCTCGAATTCAATCTATGTCAGGATGAACGCGAAGTGGCGTTAGTTGCCAATATTCCTGTCGTCAAGATGAAGCGGGACTACGCCGCCAAGGGATAATCTGAAAGAGCCTTCCAACACCTACGAAAAGTGATGGAAGGTTTAATTATTAATTAAGCGCTACTTTGTTACCCCAGCCCAATTCCCTCTGATTTCCGGCTTCTGACTTCTGATTTCTGGCTAAAGATGTGTTATAATTGGGAAAGTATCAGGGTTCATACAATAACCAGAGGGGAATTATCGTGGATAGACGCACACTGAAAAACCTGGACTTTTTATTTATCTTCGTTACGTGTTTGTTATTGATAGCCAGTCTCCTGATCTTGAGTACGGCTTCATTTAATGTGCTCGAATCAGATCCTTTGCACTATGTCAAGTCGCAAGCCATTTGGATTATGATCGGTATTGGCATTGCAACGCTCATTGCCGTGATCGATTATGAGAAATGGCGAACGTATCGGTGGTGGATTTATGGCTTTAATATCACGTTGCTCCTGGCCGTGATTTTTTTGGGGGACGAAAGAAATGGGGCAGTTCGTTGGATAGCGACTCCCTTTGGCTTTAATATCCAACCCTCAGAATTCGCCAAAATCTTCATAATTCTTACCCTCGCGGATTTCTTAGCCGTCCGCCAAGGAAAACTCAACAATTATAAGGATTTTGTAATGCCCTTTCTGATCGTACTCCTCCCCATGCTGCTCATCTTCAAGCAGCCTGACTTAGGAACAACCTTGGTTTTTTTGGCGATATTTATCGGGATGATGTTTGTAGCGGGAGCAAATCCCAAGAAATTCGGAGGGCTGTTACTGGGAGGAGCAGTCATTGTGGGGGTAGCGCTCTGGCTCCACTTCGCGACGAATCTACCTGGGTGGCTGTACTGGGCTCAAGGACTACCTCTTCCTATGGAAGATTACCAGTTAAAGCGCTTGACTGTTTTTAGGAACCCAGCAGCTGATATATCCGGAGACGGATATCATATCATCCAATCTATTTGGGCTATTGGGTCTGGAGGGTTATGGGGAAAAGGGTTTCGAATGGGAACACAAGGCCAGTTGAACTTCCTGCCGGAGCATCACACGGACTTTATTTTTTCCGTCGTTGGAGAAGAATTCGGCTTTATTGGGACGATCACCCTACTCTTTCTCTTTTTGATCTTCCTCCTACGCAGTCTTAGTATAGCCTTAAAAGCGCGAGATGCTTACGGCATGTTGATTGCCACGGGTGTGGTTTCAATGTTTACCTTTCATATATTGGTCAATGTCGGTATGACCTCCGGGATAATGCCGGTAACAGGAATTCCACTCCCCCTTATCAGCGCGGGCGGAAGCTCCATGTTATCAAACATGGCTGCGGTGGGATTAATGTTGAGTGTTAATCTAAGACGCCGACGGCTTATGTTCTAATCGAACCTAGAACCTCGAACTTCGAAATTGAGGTTCTATTTCTTTTGCCCTTTCATAAACTATTAAGGGAATGTACGAGCTTGATCAAGGTTCGAGGATCGAAGTTTGAGGCTCGAATCGAAGCGAACAAGTTCGCAATATTTGAAGTCTTAAAGTATAATTTCGTTTTTCGATTCGCAGAATCGAATTCGAAGATCGAATCTCGGACTTCGAACATCGAACTTCGAAATGGGGTGGGGGGATGAATCCGTTTGAACGCTGGGATGACTGGGAATGGGAACGGGCAATCCAAGAAGTGGGAAAAGAACCGGGGCGGAACAAATTGGAACCACGCCTTAATCAGCAACCCGGACGATCTCGACGTCCTGTCAAGGCAGGATGGGGGGATTTTTTTAAACATTGGAACGGAACTCAGAAGCGCACCATCTTAGCTGCGACCTTATTTTTATTGGTTTTCTTTAGTGCCAACAGTACAGACCCATTTTCAGGAACTATTCATTCAATATACCAGAGCGCTATGAACTCGGGTAATTATTACACAGCCTTAAATGGTATGGCTAAAGAAGCCTTGTCCCTGGGTGGCGTCGTTAGTAAGAATGTTCCAGTTGATGTCAGGATGAAAGGTCAGTTTTTACCCCCTATTTCCGGGAAAGTCGTCGCTGCTTTTGGAGAAGTGGGGGATGGGAGAAGCAATGCTCTGGGTTCAATTCATAACGGGATTGATGTGGAGAGTGCTTTAGGAGTACCGGTGGTTTCGCCTGCAGCAGGGGTGGTTACCGCAGTGGGGGAAGATTCCCAACTTGGGAAGATTGTAAAACTGGATTTTGGGGATGGCTGGACCACAGTGCTTGGTAATCTTGGTGATATTTCGGTTGTCAAGGGTCAGCGGATCGAGAAAGGCGGTGTTCTCGCGACAGTCGGTCTTTCCGCACCTTTAAAGAAGCCCTGGCTTCACATTGAACTGAGAAAAAATAACGTCCCGGTCAATCCTATACCTTATCTAACCCCTGCACAATTGTAAGGGCACGTGTAATCGTGGTTCGATGTTCGATGCGCGAAGTTCGAGGTACGAATTGAAGCGA
>JQID01000120.1:30181-46449 GCA_000770645.1 Desulfosporosinus sp. Tol-M | reverse complement strand
AGGCATAAAGCAATTCACAAGGGGGGATAAGAGAGATGTTGGATATGCATGTTCATCTTCTTGGGCACAACGATCGGGAGGCAAACCGGGAAAACATTCGGGCATTTTTGGATAAAGCGTCCCGCTGCGGCTTAAAAGAAATTGGATTTGCCGATCATGACTATTACTGGGATCAAATGAACTTCCCTTTGATACGGGAAGTGGCGGCGGATTATCCTGGTTTAGCTGTTCGTATTGGTTTGGAGGCCGAATACCGTCCTCACGAAGAAGGAAGAATTAAACATCTGCTGGGACAGTTTCCGTTTGATTTTGTGATAGGATCAGTCCACGAGTTTGACGGATGGGCTTTTGATATGCCGGAAGAGGAACCCATTCATCATAAAAAAGATGCGGATAAGCTTTATGCCCGGTATTTTGAAGTTGTAACGCTAGCCGCTAAAAGTGGGCTATTTACAACGATCGGGCATTTTGATCTCATTAAACTATTTGGGGTCAGGCCAAGGAAGGATATTTTAACGCTGGCGGATGAAGCATTAACAAACGTTGCAGAGCGCGGCTTAGTCCTGGAAGTGAACACGAATGGCAGGTATAAGCCCGTTGCAGAATTTTACCCGGAGAGACGCCTGGTTGAGGAAATAAGGCGACGGGGGATCGAGTTCACCTTAGGGTCAGATGCTCACTGTGCACAGGTAGTCGGTCGGGACATTGAGGAAGCGAGTCGGATGCTGCATCAGATCGGGGTTCACTCGATAGTTGGGTTTGCAAGTCTGGAAAAAGTTAGTTATAAACTCCACTAAATAGGGTTCCATTATGCTTATAACCAGGGAATAGACTTTACATTTCGGTGAAACACTAAAGATGTGTGTGTAGCCGGTATGTGAAGGAGACGAACAAATGCCTTGGATTGAAATCGAACTTTCCCCCCAAGTAGAGTGGAACGAAGATGGCCTTGAGGATTGGACACTTGCCCTGGGAGCCTTTTTGACGGAAAGAGGCACTGGATCAAATCCTCTGATTAGGGTGTTACCGGGGTATAATATTGTTCAATTAGGGGAAGCGGGAATTGGAGAACTTATTTTAAGCAGCTCTGAGCGGCTGGTCATATTGGACGGATTATCGCTAAAGGGAAATTTAGAATGTGATTTTGCCCGTTTCGTGGTACGTTTTGCCCGCCAAATGGGGGCTGTAGGGGTTTGTGTTTCTAATGCAAGTTACAAGCAAAGGTGTTTCTGGCAGAAACTAGGCGGAGTTATTCAACCGGATCCAGTTCCTTTGCAGGAGTCCATTCGTCGAGGTAAAGTAGCTATAGAACATCTTACAAACTTTAGTTTACTCGTGACTTATGAGGGTAAACCAGTACTATGCCTGGAACCGATTACGTGTAATGCTCATGCGCCCAGGCTCGTCAGCCTTGCTCAACGTCGGTTGGAAAAAATGTATGGCGGAACTCCGTTGGGATTTGCAAGTCGGATGGCTGTTCATTGTCCTTGGAATATTTCTTGTGAACAATGGGATGATTTCTTGTCTTTTAGCAGACTACAGGCTTTCGACTTGTTGGAAGGCCTTGTTAATACTTGTCAGGAAGGATAGGCGCTCTAATCTCAAACGTCCTGGTCGAGACATAGCTTGCGTATGATAGGGAAGAGAAGAGATTATTTGTTTCATATTCTAAAGTTATATATAATAAGACAATAATTTAGATAGATGGGGGACTGGGAGGGGTGGACAATATGGCTGCAAATGAATTGGCTCATGAATTAGCGCGCACACTGAAAGAGTCGGATGAATTCAAGCATTTTCTTAAATCTAAAGCAAAGGTTATGAGTGATGCTAATAATCATAAGATGATTCAGGAGTTCCAACTTAAGCAATGGGAGATTCGCGAGGCTCAGATGTTGGAGACTGAGATTAGTGAGGAGAGGCAACAAGAGTTAGAACGATTATATAGTTTGGTGAGTTTAAACCCTGCGGCAAGAGAGTATTTGGAAGCAGAGTTTGAAGTATCACGCATGGTCAATGATATTCAGAAAATAATAGGAGAGGCGATTCAAGACGCTATGCCGATAGGTTTTGAGGAGCTTGCTCTCTGAACGAGTGGGCCCTTGGCCGGTACACTTAAGGGAAATGTAAAGTAGTGCGTTTTTGGCCAAACAAATGACGACAGGGCCGTTACCGCTAGTGACCACGCTGCATGGTACAGATATCACGTTGGTGGGTGCTTCCGAAGAGTTTAATCTGTTAACACGGTTGGCACTGTGGGCTAGTAACCAAGTGACGGTAGTTTCTGCTGTGCTGGCAAGGGAAAATGTGTATTTTCCAGGAAATGAGAGCATACTAGAATTATGCAAATTATTTGTACGGAAATACACAAATAGGGGGTTAGAGTAATGTTGGAAAAATGTCGTGCCTGCGGTTTTGAACATGAGGATTTAGGCCATATTCTTTTTCGACGGAATCATGTGAGTAATCGAGTTTTACCTTATTGTTCACATTGTCTGCGTCGACTTTATCAAGTGCCGTATAGGCCTGAGCGTATTCTCTAATTTATTGCCCAGCGTCTTAGGTAATGATAATAATAACGTTTTGCTTGCCCTTTTTCCGTTGCTTTGATATATTATTTTTGAAGTTAAGAATAAGGGGGATTTTGTACATGGCATACGTTATTAATTCTGAATGCATTAGCTGTGGAGCTTGCGAAGGGGAATGCACAGTTGCTGCAATCAGTGAGGGCGATGATATATTTGTCATTGATCCGGAACTCTGCATTGACTGTGGGGCTTGCGCCACTGTTTGCCCTGTTGAGGCGCCAAATCCAGCTTAATCATCAAAATATCGGTATGTGAATTTTATAAAAAGGAGAGTATGAACACTCTCCTTTTTATTGACAAATATTTTATATTAATCTAAAAACAAAATTAAAATCATTTTAAAGTAAAAATAATGAAAGAAGATGCTAACATGGATGCGATCGAGATTCTTAAACAATTGAAGGATAAAGGCGTCCGTTTTACACCGCAGAGACAGGCAATCTTAGAGTACCTGCTGGAAACGGAGTCCCATCCCACTGCAGATGAAATATATCATCATGTTAAGGCAAAATTTCCAGGGGTCAGTCTGGGAACGATTTATAATACACTGAACATGCTTAAAGAGCATGGGCATCTCTTGGAGTTGTCTTATGGTGATATGTCTAGTCGTTTTGATGGCAATCCAAAGAACCATTATCATATCGTTTGTTTGAAGTGTGGACTGGTGACCGATTACCATTGTCCTTTAATTGATATGGATCAAGAAGTTATGGCGGAATCCGGTTTCCTGATTAGAGGGCACCGCATGGAGTTTTACGGAATCTGCGCAGAGTGTTGCAATGATGAGAAACTTAAATATGTTTAATCGTCGATTAATAATCTTTATTGCTTTACTGGCGTTGACATTTGGAACACTTTGGTGGAACTGGCGGAGTCCTATAGGAGAATCCCTTCAAACGGAGCAAAGTATTTTGAGCGCCGCAAGGTATTCACAGAATTTAAACGGGAGTTGGGATCAGTTTTCTTCGCTGCGTCAGGCTTGGACGACGGAATACGAACCCCAGTTGGGAAAGCTTGATAAGTTATTATTGACTGATGGATCGCCGATAACGTTACCTTCAAGTGAGAGAATTTCAGTAGTTGCTAAACGTTTTCAAATCCCGGGAGAATGGAGCTCCCGGACCATGCTGCTTACCTTTAATGGGGTACAGGGACATGCAACCGTCTACTTAAATGGGATCGCCAGCAGCCAGAAAGTCGGGGAATTTGAAGGCAGCGGCGGTGCGGACGGATTCGAAATTCCGGCGAAGGCGTTTCGCTACGGAGAGGATAACATTCTGATAGTCGAACTTGCCGGAAGCACAGGGCAACGCACTATGTTGTTAGGTTTCGATTGGCCGAAATCAGGGAAGATCACCGGTAACATTCGTTTAGACGCAGTGGTGGAAACGACCCTAATGACGCCACAGGTAGATGTCTCCTGGCAAGAAACTACCGCGCAAATAATAGTAAAGACGTATTTACAGCATCATGGCTTTGCGCAGGTTGGACCTTGGACGATCTACGGTGTGCTTTCGGATGGGTCAGCCGGCATAGCGGAACAGACACTTACGGTGAACGCTCAGGAAGGTACAGATAATCAACCGGTGATTTTGACCTTTTCTGTACCGAATGCAAGGCGTTGGACAATGCAAACGCCATTTCTCTATCAGTTGTATATAACGGTCACTAACAGCAAAGGAGACCTTGATGATTTGGCATTGCCTTTGGGTCTCCGTTCCATCGCACTTACTTCAGGGGAGTGGGTATTAAATGACCAAGTGATCCCAATTAAAGGAGAGGCTTTGACCGTTCGGGAGGAGTCTTGTCTAAGACATACCGGGCAGTTGGAGTCCTGGTTAAAATCCGAACAACAAAAAGGGATAAACCTCGTCTATTTTATCGGCCAGATTCCAGATGAACTCTGGCTGCAAGCGGCTGATCGAGTGGGTATGGGGGTGTGGGCTGAATTACCCGTAGAGTTGATCCCATCTAATCGACTGCCCCAACCAAATGTTTTTCAAAAAGTTGTTGCCGAGAAAATGCTTCATCCATCCCTTTGGGCTTGGACGGTCGGGAAAGGTTTAGACACCGACGACCTGGCTCAAACGTATTTCCGTCAGGCAGTAAAAGAGGTTCAACCCAATTTGGCTTTTGTCATTAAAACAACCTCTGCAGTTCTCCCGGGGCTTTCTGCGGAGCAGGCAATCAATATTCAGGGAAATAAGCTTCAAGGAGTATGGGGGGAAGTGACGACAGAAAACCCTACGACCTTAAGTGCGGGGTGGGTTCAGGAACCTTTTGTTGCTGGAATATGGTCGTTGTTAATGATTTTTCTGGTTTGGATGAACATCCGGTCGGTAACCTGGCGCTATAAAGAGATCTCCGAACGAAAACCCAGACGACGTTTGCGCAATGCCTGGTTCTGGAATGGGTTGTTCGTTTTTGCCCGTCAAGGGATGTTAGCTGGGTTGGTTACTTCTGGAATATTTCGTATCCCGATCGATGTGAATCCGTGGTTAGCGCATTTATGGCCGGGAATTGATTTGCTGCAGGCTCAGTCCCCCTGGCTGATCTGGGCGATGTTAAGTGTGTTATTCATGCTTATTCGGATGCTTCAGGTTGGTGTGGCGGCTCCACATATGCCTGATGTTCCACACTCGGTGGCTCTTGTTTATTGGTTGGAACGACGCTACTACTTTGCCGTATTTATCTCAATCGGGTGGGCTTTGCTGCCCTGGGGGGTCCCGTTCTATACACTAATTCCCGGGTATTTTTTTCTTGTGTTCCTGTTTCTGCCCATTCGTATCCGTGATATCCGCCGGATCGGTGGGCATTATCGAGTATTTTTATGGGTACCCGGAATCATTGCTTGTGTCTTGTTTTTTTGGGCCTCATTTCATTACGCAGATTGGATTTATTTGTGGCACACGCTGAGGCCGTAGGGAGGAAGTTTCTTAGCCCGTTGGCACACGTTCTGAGAAAGTGTATTAGCCCAGTCGCACACGTTCCATCGCTATTCGCTTGACGCTAAGGCTAAAACGCAAACCTCTGGGCTTTCTGCATGTAAACCAATGCGTTTCTTGTCGCCTTATCGTCTGCGCTCATTGACGCGATTCCTCTCTCCGTGCTCCCTAAGCTGGGGTACGCATGTAACCCAACGCGGTTCTTAACGCCTTATTGGTCGAATGCTATTCCATCCTTGGCACCGCGGCATCAGTCTATCCTTAGACAAGTCTCCGGAGCTTTAGCGAGCGGGCAATTAATTCCATTCATCCCATCCCAACTTATTACTTTGAATTATGATCACGAGAATAGACAACATAAAGATGGACTAGGCTTATGATTTAACATAGAATGTAATGAACTAATGAAATAGGAAGTGGTTTTGATATGCAAAAAGAAAGCTTTAAACCTCAGTTCCTGGCAACGGGGGTTGGAAGTTTGCCCCTAACCAATGGCGAAGATGCTTTAGATTTGATTTGGAAAAGTGTTCCACTCGCGCCACATTGGCCTCAACTTCCGCGACTTGGAGCAGAAAGTTCTTTTGTTGGGCAATATCTCAACGCTCTGATTGAAACTGGAGTCATAGCGGATGTAAAAGATCCGAAATTTCAAGTCGAGGCGACGGATTGGGTAGAGCGGATGACAGACTTCTATACGCTGTATTTAGAGGCGATTGAAGGTGATCAACATGCCCTGGAACGCTTTGGATTCAGCTCACGGGGTGGTGAAGGGTTTGAAGTTTTTTGCCGTAATCTCGAACATTACGGAACAAGGGATGCAGTAATTTTAAAGGGGCAGCTCATTGGTCCGTTGACCTTGGGAATGCAGATCACGGATAAAAGCAGACGGTCAAGTTATTATGATGATACTCTCCGGGATATGCTGGTTAAGACTCTTGCCTTGCATGCTGAGTGGCAGACTAAACGGCTCAGCCGGTTTGGCTTACCTGTGCTAATGACGATTGACGACCCGGAGCTTTATGGTTTTGGAGCTTCAACCCATATTACGTTGAAAAGCGGGCAATTAATTGAAGAGCTGAATGCGATTGTTGAGGGGATCTTGCGGCAAGGCGGAATTGCCGGTGTGCATGTCTGCGCAGGGATGGATTGGGCCCTTCTTTTTGACTCAAAGGTTCAGGTAGTGAATTTTGATGCCTATGGTTATATGCAGAGCATGATGGCCTTAGCGGAGCCACTAAATACATTTTTAACACGTGGAGGAATCCTTTCCTGGGGAATTGTCCCCACAAATCCAATTGCCTGGGAAGAAACTGCTCAAAGCCTTAAAATTCGTTTGGAAAACAACATAGAGGAACTCGTTAGACGTGGTGTCGATGAATCCCTTCTTCGCCAACAAAGTATGTTAACACCGAGCTGTGGAACTGGAACGCTTCCCATAGAATTGGCGGAACATGTCTATAAACTTCTATCTGAACTAGGGGGACCAGGGGGATTCGTATGATATGGCGCTCGGTGCATACGACGCAAAGCAAACTTGCCGTGTAAACTCCTAAAGGTTGTAATAGTGAAATTTTATTTAATTTATGTACAAAGAGCTGCCCCTTTAGGGCAAGTTCTTTTTATTTTAAAGTAGTTAAAGGTACAAACACATTATCCAACACTTACCATATATTGTTAATAGCTAAAGAGAAGAAACAACCGCATAAATACAACATCAGAGTTTTGATGTAATTAAAGGAGGAAATTAATATGGAATTACGTTCCGTTGCTTATAATCCTACTCAAGCCCCTGGAATGCAGGGTATGCAAGGTATGCCCGAAATGATGCCTGGAATGCATGGAATGCACGGAATGCATGGAATGCAGATGGCCCCAGGGATGTATCCGCCCGCTGGTATGGTCAATCTTGACGTAGACGCGGACCCGGGTTATGCTAGTTATGATGTCGGTGGCCCTATGCCTTGCTCTCCGTGCGGTCATCATCATCATCATCCTTGCCCGATGCCGACGCCTTGCCCTGAAAATATAGTCTATGTAGTGAAAAAAGGGGATACCGTTTACAAGATTGCCAAACGCTATGGGACGACGATGGAAGCCATTATCTCAGCAAATAACTTGCGTAACCCAGATCTTATTTATCCGGGACAAATCTTATTAATACCAACGGGATCTACAGGGGAGTTTCGCGGCTAAAGCATACGCCCTGAACGCGATATAAGCATAACGATGTAATAAAGAACCTGAACCCTGAGCAAAAGCTTGGGGTTCAGGTTTGCTTGTCAGGTCAGAACCATCATTATCCCGACAATCTCTAGTAACGCATAGGGGCCCTGTTTTTTATTTATAGAATATTCGAGAATAAATATCTATAATTCTCCGTATAGAATGAAATTCGACAAAGCTTAACAATCTAATGTATACGAGGGGTAAAGGACCTTCTCTCTCATTCAAAATATTTGTTAAAAAGGATTTAGATTTAGGGTTGCAGGATAATCTTTATGAGTGTAAAATAAGTGGGGTAGAGTGGCACAAAGTGGGGCGGAAGATTACGGCAGTGGGGCAAACAATATGTTTATTGGGAAATACATACATACAATTGATGGAAAGGGCCGGTTGATTGTTCCGGCAAAATTCCGTGAGGCCTTGGGAGAACATTTTATTGTGACCAAAGGCTTAGATCACTGTTTGTTTGTTTACCCTCCTGTAGAATGGAATACCTTGGAAGAGAAGTTACGCGCTTTGCCGTTTACCCAACCTGATGTTCGTGCTTTTGTCCGTTTCTTTTTTTCAGGGGCCACGGAATGTGAACTGGATAAGCAGGGAAGAATCCTCTTGCCGGCTGATTTGCGTGACTATGCGCAGTTGGAGAAAAATCTGGTTCTGGTTGGTGTGTCGAGCCGGGTTGAGATTTGGAGCGAGACACTTTGGACAGAATACAGTCGGCAAGCTGAAAGCGCTTATGCCAGTGCTACTGAATCCCTGGTACAGCTGGGTATATAGAAAGGAACGGATTTCCTTGGATTTTCATCATGTCACTGTTTTGTTAGATGAAACGGTTAAAGCGGTAGTTACGAACCCCTCGGGTACATATGTTGATTGTACACTGGGTGGGGCCGGACATAGCAAAATGATCTTAACGAAGCTCGATACATCAGGAAAACTGATTTGTTTTGATCAAGATGCTCTGGCGATTAGGCACGCGAAAGAAATCTTTGGCAAAGATGAACGGATCACCTTAGTCAAGCGAAACTTCGAATATCTGGAAGAAACCCTAAAAGAATATGACTTACTGCCTGTGAATGGGATTTTGTTTGATTTAGGGGTCTCCTCTCCCCAACTGGATGAAGCTGAACGCGGTTTTAGTTATCTGCAGGATGCGCCCTTGGATATGCGCATGGATCCTTCGAAATCGTTAACCGCCCGGGAAATTGTGAATATGTGGCCTGAGGAGGAGCTGGCTGAGCTTATTTGGAAATTCTCTGAAGAAAGATGGTCCAAACGGATTGCTCGATTTATCGTCCAAACACGTAACGAGCGGTGTTTGGAAACATCGGGTGATCTGGTTCGGGTGATTAAAGCGGCGGTGCCTGCAGCGGTTCGAAGAAGTGGGCCTCATCCAGCCAAACGTACTTTTCAGGCAATCCGAATCGCTGTGAACGATGAACTGGGGGTTTTGGATCGAGTGTTGGATCAAGCACTGCGTTGTCTGGATCATGGAGGCCGAATCGCCGTGATAACCTTTCATTCACTCGAGGATCGTATTGTTAAAGATAGAATGAAATCCTGGCTTGGGCGTTGCACGTGCCCGCCGGAATTACCGGTTTGCCGGTGTAAGGCTGTTGCCTTGGCTAAGGTATTAACCCGAAAACCCGTTCTTCCCTCTGAAGAGGAAGTAGAGCAAAATCCACGTTCCAGAAGTGCTAAATTACGGGTCGCCGAAAAGATATAACGGTCTAAAGTAAAAGGAGGAGGAATACCATTGGTAGTAGCCCAGGAAAAGATTGAGTGGCAGGAGCCATTGAAGCGAAAATCCCGTGAGAGAAACCCTCGGCCCGCCAAGAAAAGTAGTCGGTTCTCCAAAGGAAAAAGCATTTTAGGATTGGCTTTAATTGTTGGGCTGACTGCTTCCATCGGGGCGGCAACGATCCAACTAACAGTTGTTCAGGGGGCAGAAGTACGGAACTTGGAAAAGGAGATTTCCACGATCAAAGTTCGGAAAAATCTTCTCCAGATGGAGGCTGATAAACTTCGTGCGGTAGGTCGGATTGAAAGTGAAGCACTGGCTATGGGCATGGAAAAACCTGCTGGGACAGTCTATGTGGCAGGTTCACTGCCTTCGCCCAGTAATCAAAAGGTGGCTCCGTCGACTCAAGCAGCAACACAACCTACTGAGGGTAAACCCACGGCATTAAAGCAATTGTCACAGCTATTTACGAGCTTCTTTGCTTCAACACAGCGTTAAGATAAAAGTGCTTTGGGTACGCGGAGCCTCCGAGGAATCGGGGGGTGAGGACAGACGGGTCCTTTTGTTGTCATGCGTAAACGGATCGCTTTTCTTTTTTTGTGTGTAAGTATTTTCTTTATTATCTTAGTAATTCGACTTGGATATGTGCAACTTAGTCAGGGAGCTGATTTACGAAAAAAAGCGGACGATTCTCATTTCCGTGGTGTACCAGTGGCGCCTAAACGCGGAAATATTGAGGATCGGCAAGGAAATGTCTTAGCTATGAGTATCAGTAGTGAAACGGTCTATGCCATACCGGCAGAGGTTAGGCAATCCGGCAGAGCCCAGGAAATGGCCCAGACCTTGTCTCCGCTATTAGGAAAATCCGCCTCGGAAATTGAACAGCATATAACGAAACGTACAGCGTTAGAATACATCCAAAAGCGGGTTAAACCGGAAGTGGCGGCTCAAATACGAGCTTTGGCGTTCCCGGGAATTGGAACCACCGAGGATAGCCAGCGGTATTATCCGTTTGCAACACTGGCGTCTCATATTATTGGATTTGCCGGGATTGACAATCAAGGTCTTGAAGGAATCGAGTTGACCAGAGAATCTGAGCTAAAGGGGATTGCCGGCAGTGTTCTCCAGGAATTTGGGGCCAATGGGATTCCTTTGCCCCAGGCGGAGCATCAGTATTTAGTGCCCAAACAAGGAAATACAGTGCGTTTAACCATTGATAAAAACATTCAGTTATTTGCGGAACGAGAGTTGCAGAAGTTGATGTCTGGCCAGGGTGCCAACATGAACGGAAAAGTACCAAAGAGTGCTTCTATTTTGGTCATGGATCCGGGTACGGGAGAAATGTTGGCTTTGGCTTCAGCACCGACCTTTGATCCCAATAATTATCAGGAAGCAGATCCCAGCGCCAGGCGAAATATCGCGATTCAGAACGGATATGAACCGGGGTCGACTTTTAAGGTTATTACTTTAGCGGCCGCCCTTGAGGAAAAGAAGATTAAGCTGCAAGAGGGCTTTTTCGATAAAGGGTCTTATACGGTTCTGGGTAAAAATGTGCGTTGTTGGAAGGCCGGAGGACATGGCAGCCAAACGTTTATTCAAGTAGCCGAGAATTCTTGCAACCCGGGTTTTATCGAGATGGGTCAACGCCTTGGAATGGATAATTTTTATAAATATCTGCGAAATTTTGGCTTTGGTCAGAAAACAGGGATAGAAATGTCTGGCGAAGCCCGGGGCATTCTTGCCAATAAGAAAAAAGCGACCGCGCTGGATTTAGCAACCATGTCCATCGGACAAACGAATAACGTCACGCCTATTCAACTATTGACGGCTGTGTCAGCAGTGGCGAACGGCGGAACCTTAATGAAACCACAACTGGTAAAAGAAATTGTCGGCCCCAGTGGAAAGGTGATCACTCCTTTTAAAAAAGAGGAAGTCAGACGCGTTATCAGTGAGGATACTTCAAAACTGGAACGTGAAGTCTTGGAATCCGTCGTGACCAATGGAACCGGGCGGCGTGCTTTTCTGCCGGGTTATCGTGTGGCGGGGAAAACAGGAACAGCTCAAAAAGTGGTCAACGGAGGATATATTCAAGGGGAGTATATCGCTTCGTTTGTGGCCTTTGCTCCGGCTGACAACCCTCGGTTGGCGATGTTGGCGGTAATTGACGGTATTCCATTCTATGGAGGAGTTGTCGCAGGCCCTGTGATCCAGAGCGTCATGCTTGATTCTTTGAGGTACCTCGGTATTAAACCAGATGCAGAGGCTCCTCTGACGCCCGGCAAACCCATGCCCGGACTTGAATTTCCACCGCTTAAGAAGGCGGCTGCCGTTCCTTCAGTCTTAGGCCTGCCAATAGCCGAAGCGCAAAAGATTTTGAATCAAGCAGGTTTTAAGGGGATGACGGAAGGTCAGGGTGAAATGGTACTTGATCAAATTCCCCATGGGGATACACAAGTTGAAGAGGGATCCAATGTACTCCTTTATCTGGGTGAGGATGCATCTACTCCTACGCTTGCCAATTGGTGGGAAGACGAGGATGAGGATATTGAAGCAATCCGTGGTCTGACGGGGCGTGTTCCTATTTCGGTCAGTCCCCTGGGACGTTAAGACAGAGGTTAGATGCCGGATGCCAGAAGTCAGATGCCGGAAGTCAGATCTATGGTATAGGCTTTTATGCGGACTCTGAGAAAGAAATAGAAGCAATGGAAAGTGGATGATCGGTTGGTTGGGTCTGCCGGAGGGGTAAATTGTCAATAATATAGAAAGCAATCAAGAGGATCCAGTGTACGGTCGACTTAAGAGCTTGGAGAGGAATGGTAATGAATGACCACAGGAAAAGCACTGGCGGAGATAATTAAAGGCATTGAGGTTCAGGCCTCATCTGGAAATAGTCAAGTCACCGTTCGTGGCATGTCAATGGATTCGCGGCGGGTCCAATCGGGTGATCTTTATGCCTGCGTGCCCGGATTTCAGGTTGACGGCCATAACTTCGCGGCTGAGGCTGTCGCTTCAGGCGCTGTGGCGCTAGTTGTGGAGCATTTTTTGCCACATAATGTTCCTCAAGTAAAGGTTTCTAATGTGCGCCAAGTTCTTGGGCTATTAGCGGCCAATGTGTATGACCATCCCAGTGAAAAGTTGGAGTTAGTCGGGGTAACGGGGACGAATGGGAAAACAACGATTACCTATCTTATTGAAAAAATCGGAATAAAGCACGGCAAGAAAGTTGGCTTAATCGGTACACTTGGTTCTCGAATTGATGGACGGAAAATTCCGGGGGAAAGGACAACACCGGAAGCCATAGAAGTTCAAAAGCTCTTGGGGGACATGGTTGCGGAAGGGGTAAACCTGGCTGTAATGGAAGTTTCCTCTCATGCCATGGATCTGGGACGCGTGTTAGGCTGCGAGTTTGACGCTGCAATTTTTACCAACTTAACACAGGATCATTTGGATTATCATAAGACAATGGCGGATTATCTTGACGCTAAAAGCAGATTATTTTCCAGTCTTGTCGGGAAGAAACAGCCCAAGCTCAGCATCTTAAATGGGGATGATTCCTCATTTAAGATGCTGAGTCAAGCTTCGGTTGCTCCGGTTGTTAGTTATGGGATGGATAATGAAGTAGATTACCGGGCAGAGAACGTGCAAGTCACCTCGGAGGGGGTAAGCTTTGCGGTAAGATCCCGTGCGGGCAGACAGGATATACAGTATTCCACGCCAGGGGTATTTAGCGTCTATAACGCCTTGGCTGCTTTTGTTTGGGGCGTTGAACGGGGTTATAGCCCAGGATCTGTTGCTGAAGCCCTGACGGAAATTCCGGGAGTACCGGGGCGTTTTGAAAGTATCCGTCTTGGACAGCCATTTCAGGTCATTGTCGACTACGCTCATACTCCCGACGGTTTAGAAAACGTTGTGCGCACAGCACGGGGGTTTACTAAAGGAAGACTCATTACAGTTTTTGGCTGTGGAGGAGACAGGGATCGAGGAAAACGTCCGCTCATGGGAGAGGCTGCCTCACTGTTGAGTGATTTTGTCATAGTGACTTCGGATAATCCACGTACGGAAGAGCCTGATCAAATTATCAAAGAGGTGCTTGTTGGAATTTCCGGAGTAGATCATCTTGCCTTGCGGGATCGGCGTGAAGCTATAGGGAGTGCTTGTCGCATGGCTAAGCCGGGAGATACTATTTTGATCGCCGGCAAAGGACATGAAACCTATCAAATCTTAGGGACAGAAGCCCATCCGTTTGATGACCGGGAAGTAGCGCGTGAAGAATTGAGGGGGCTGGGATATGGGTAAGTGGACAGTTGAGGCAGTTGCCAAAATCGCGAACGGTGCTTTGCTCGGAAACCCTGATTTAGAGGTTGCAGGGTGCGTTATCGATAGTCGTCAAGCTCAAGGCGGGGAAATGTTTTTTGCCCTGCCGGGGGAACGCGTAGACGGGCATGACTTTATAGAAGCTGCCTGGAAAAAAGGGGCATTCCTGGTGATTGCGGAGGAAACCCGTTTTCTGGGGTCTGCTCAGAGACCGTCTGTTCCTGAAGGCAAGGCCCTGCTTCTTGTAAAGTCGGTACTCACGACCCTTCACGAATTGGCCAAGGCTTGGCGTTTAGATCTCGGGGCCAAGGTGGTCGGAGTCACTGGGAGTAATGGAAAAACTACCACGAAGGATATGATTGGGGCAGTCCTATCTCAGCGTTTTCGAGTTTATCAAAATAAGGAAAATCATAATAATGAATTGGGGCTCCCTTTAACCGTTCTCAATGCACCGCTCGGTACGGAGATCTTGGTTCTCGAGATGGGAATGCGAGGTTTGGGTGAGATCAAGGCCTTATGTGATATCGCGAAACCGGATGTCGGAGTGATCACAAATATTGGGACAACGCATTTAGAACTATTACTGACGCAGGAGAGAATTGCCCGGGCGAAGTGGGAGCTAATTGAAGCTTTGCCGGCAGACGGCATTGGGATCATTAACGCCGACGATTTGTTCTCTGTCCAAAAGGCGAAGAAGGATCTCCATTCATTTCGATTCTATGGTCTGGAAGGTACTTTTGAAGAACCACACATAAAAGGGGCTCAGCTGCAACCTTGGGGGGCCTTGGGGACGACGTTCGACGTAACTTATCCGGGTGAAAAAACTACGGTCAATCTTCCGCTGCCTGGTAAACACACTGTCTTGGATGCCCTGGCAGCACTCGCTGTAGGAACAGTTTTTGGTGTTTCGTTGGCTGAAGGGTGTGTGGGACTGGGTAAGTTGGAATTGTCTAAAATGCGCTTGGAAGTACGGTTTGGGATCCTTGGAACCACTCTCCTTAACGATGTCTATAATGCGAATCCTACTTCGATGCAGGCTTCATTACAGGTTCTCAAGGAACGAGCGGGTGGAAATAAGACTCTCGCCATATTGGGTGAAATGTATGAACTGGGAAGCGCAGCGGAATCAGGTCATCGTGAAGTCGGAGAAACTCTTGCCAAGTTAGGAGTCAGTAAGTTAATTACCGTGGGCAAATTGGCGGAAGGGATTGCGCAGGGAGCACGAAGAGCCGGCTACGGCGAGGAACACATTATAGTGACATCTACACGCGAGGAAGCGGTCATAAAAGCAAAGGATCTCCTCCGGCGATTTGGGCCGGGGGTTTGGGTCCTGATCAAAGGGTCACGAGGAATGAAAATGGAAGAGATCACTGCTCAACTTGAAGAATCAGAGTAAAGGATTGAAACACACATGTCTGAGCGATTGGTCGTGGCGGCAGGATTAGCCCTTATCATTACGTTAGTTCTAGGACCTTTTTTTATACCGGTCTTAAGGACCCTTAAGTTTGGTCAAAATGTACGCGATGATGGCCCCCAAAGACACTTTAAAAAGGCCGGAACCCCAACGATTGGCGGTATAATTTTCCTCGTCGGTATTATTACCAGTGCGATGGTTACCGCTGAACAACCCACCTCCCTGGAAATGGTGACAATGGTGGGAATCACCTTGGGATATGGCCTAATCGGATTTATTGATGATTTTATCAAAGTAGTCATGCATCGTTCGTTGGGGCTTCGAGCATACCAAAAACTGATTGGGCAGTTTGGCTTGGCTTTTATTCTAATGTGGGTTTCAGTCCATTGGCTGGGCAGGGGGACGGATGTTGCTATCCCGTTCACGTCAATACACTTGGAACTGGGCTTATTCTACTATATTTTAATTGCTTTGGTGATCGTAGTTTTGACAAATGCAGTTAATCTTACCGATGGGTTGGATGGCTTAGCCGCGGGAAGTACCATGTTTGCAGGTATCGGCTATCTGGTAATTGCTTTTCTGGCAGCCAGCCAAGGAGGCGGGGTAGCGGTGTTGGCGCACGAGTCGGACATGGCAGTATTTGCAGCGGCCTTGGTCGGCGGAACTCTTGGATTTTTATGTTTTAATACGTATCCTGCCCGTGTATTCATGGGGGATACGGGGTCTTTGGCTTTAGGTGGGGCCTTAGTTAGTTTAGCAGTTCTTACGAAGAGCGAATTGGTGCTAGTTGTTATCGGAGGGTTATTCGCTCTGGAGGCCCTCTCGGTGATTATTCAGGTTATTTCGTTTCAAACTACGGGGAAGCGGGTCTTTCGGATGAGTCCGCTTCATCATCACTTTGAACTCGGGGGTTGGAGCGAATGGAAAGTGGTTATTGTTTTTTGGTCTGCCTCGTTGGTTTGTGCAATCCTTGGGATTATTGCGTATTTGCCTACGCTGGGGTAGGGAGGAAGTCTCTTAGCCCAGTCGCACACGTTCGGAGG
>JQID01000120.1:0-30138 GCA_000770645.1 Desulfosporosinus sp. Tol-M | reverse complement strand
CTCCATGCTCCTTAAGCTAAGAGACTTCCTCTGGCTTGGGAAGTGGATAGGTATTTTGCAAAATAAGGAGATAACATCTGAGCTTAAGACTATTCTGGCTGTAAATAATAGTCCTATGAATCGAACGACCGCAACCGACATAAACAACACTTCCTCAGAAACTAACTTTGGCAGGGAGGATTACATAAGTGGAATGGATAAAAAAACGGGTTTTGGTTATAGGTGCAGGTCTTAGTGGACAGGCGGCTGTTCAGAAGCTTCAGCGTTTGGGAGCGGAGGTTTTCCTGACGGACAGTAAGGGACTGGAGCAGCTCGCAGGTGTTGGGGAGTTAGGGCTTGATCCGGCGCATTTATTACTTGGCAGCGTGCCGGACTTCACGAGGATAAAGCCTGAACTGATCATCTTATCCCCAGGGGTATCCCCTAAACTCTCTTTGGTGCAGGAGGGAATTTCCCATAATGTGCCCTTGTGGAGTGAAGTTGAGTTGGCAATGTATGATTGCCCCGCTTTATGTGTTGGGATAACCGGTACCAATGGGAAAACGACGACCACTTCTTTGATCGGTGAATTGGCAAAGCGAACAGATCGACCTACGGTTGTAGCTGGAAATATTGGAGTGGCTTTAAGCGGGCAAGTGAACGGTTTGGGAGAGAACAGCATTGTTGTGGCTGAACTTTCAAGTTTTCAACTTGAGTTTATTAATAAACTTCGGGTCCAGGTGGCTATTTTGCTGAATCTCACCCCGGATCATTTGGACAGGCACGGGACTCTCGAAGAGTATCTTCAGGTCAAAGCCCGAATATTCGAGAACCAAACAGCTGCAGATTTGGCGATACTGAATTGGGATGATCCATTAGTTCGGGATTTGGGACCGAAATTAACAAGTCGGGTGATGTATTTCAGTCCAACCTCCTTTTTACCGGACGGGGTTAGCCTTTGGCACGATCAGATAGTCTATGCGGAAAAGGAAAAGAGGACTATGATTCCGATTATCTCCAGAAAAGAACTTCAGCTCCGCGGAACGCATAATTTGGAAAATGTCATGGCAGCTGCTGCGGCAGCGCAAGCGTTAGGCCTCTCATGGGCTGAGATTGCAGAAGGGCTCGCCCAATTCAAAGGGGTGGAGCATAGAGAAGAAATTGTGGGGACGTTTGAGGGGATCCTTTTTGTAAACGATTCTAAAGGGACCAATACAGATGCAGCCACCAAGGCCTTACTAGCCTTTGAAGAACCTTTGGTCCTGCTTGCAGGGGGGAAAAACAAAGGGCTTGATTTTCATGATTTCATGAAAGTTGTTCGGGTTAAGGTCAAAAGCCTGGTTTTATTGGGATTAGCGGCTGGGGAAATGGAGCAAGCGGCGCGGGATGAAGGTGTGCAGAGGATTATTAGGGCAGCCACTTTTGAGGATGGAGTAGAGAAAGCGATTGCTGAAGCGGTACCTGGGGATGTCGTTTTATTATCCCCTGCTTGTACAAGTTGGGATATGTTTAAAAGTTATGAAGAAAGAGGGGAATTGTTTAAGGAGTTAGTGCGTAGGCATTATAGGAAACCCATTTAAATTTAAGGGGGGAACTATACATGCGGAGGCATCGACCGGATCTGGTCTTGCTTGGAGCGATTTTAGCTCTGTTAGGGATAGGTTTTATTATGGTGTACAGCTCAAGTGCTGTCAGAGGGTACGTACAGTTTGACGATCCTTATCACTTTCTCAAGATGGAGGTAGTATGGGCTGTAATGGGACTTGGGGCGATGGTCCTAAGCATGTGGGCGGATATGCGAATATTACGCAGATTTGCTAAGCCCGCCCTTTTTATAACGATTGCTTTACTGATTGCAGTAAAAATTCCGGGAATCGGGCGCGAAGTAAATGGCGCAGACCGTTGGATTGGGTTGGGGCCATTGTCGATTCAGCCCTCTGAAGTAATTAAGCTTTCTATGGTGTTGGTGACGGCCCATGTACTGGCGCTTGATCCCCATAAGATTCAGTCGTTTCGCAAAGGGGTTCTGCCAATTCTTGGTTTACTTGGGGTGATTGCGGGACTTATTATGCTGCAGCCGGATCTGGGAACAACCCTGGTCATAGCGGCTACGACGTTTTTTATGTTAATTGCAGCCGGAGCACGGGTTGGGCACATTCTGGCATTGGCAGGGACAGGTCTTGGCTTAGTGGTTGCCGCTATTGCGGCAGCCCCTTACCGAATGCAGCGGATCTTTGCTTTTTTGGATCCGTGGGCAGACCCGTTGGGGAATGGTTATCAGACGATTCAAGCGCTATTAGCGCTGGGCCCGGGCGGATTGTTTGGTTTGGGTTTAGGGCAAAGTCGACAGAAGTTTCTTTATTTACCAGAAAACCATACGGATTTCATTTTTGCCATGATTGGCGAGGAGCTTGGCTTCATCGGGGCTTCTTTAGTAATTATACTCTTTTTCCTTTTCGCCTGGCGTGGATTACGGGTGGCAATGAGGGCACCGGATGAATTTACGGGTTTTCTCGCAGTTGGATTAACTGCCATGGTTTCCATACAGGCGATGATTAACATGGGAGTAGTTAGCGGGGTATTGCCGGTCACCGGAATTACTTTACCGTTTATAAGTTATGGGGGCACATCGCTGGTCTTCACAATGCTAGGAGTTGGTGTTCTGCTGAATATTTCCCGTGAAGTAAGGTAAAAATCGAGGTTCGAAGTTCGAGGCACGAGGTTCGAGTGCATGAGCACTTCTGGGCCTTGCTTGGCTCGTAGGGGTGATCTTCATTTCTCAAAGCAGGGCGTTGGAACTAGCACTTATTGAGCGGATATCCAGAAAGGGGTATGCAAAATGCGTGTAATTTTGACCGGTGGCGGAACAGGTGGGCATATTTATCCGGCGTTAGCCATTGCCAAAGGGTTGTTGGCGCGCGATGCTGAGACCCAAATTCTTTATGTGGGAATCCGGGACGGAATGGAAGCGCGCTTGGTGCCGGAGGCCGGCATTGCGTTTGCGGGGATTTCCGGAAAAGGACTGCCGCGCAGATTAAATCTGGATACGCTAAAAGTTATCGGTAATAGTTTCAAGGCTTTTTGGGAGACGAAGAAACTGTTGCGTCAGTTTCATCCCGATCTGGTGGTAGGAACAGGGGGATATGTGTCAGGCCCGGTTGTTTTGACGGCTGCCCTTTTTGATATTCCCACGTTGCTCCATGAACAGAACGCCTTGCCTGGGATTACCAATCGGATTTTAGCGCGGGTTGTACGTCGTGTCATGGTGACCTTTCCCGAGAGTATGGAGCATTTTGGCGTTAAGAAAAAGCTGAAACTTGTTGGGCTCCCGGTTCGCCCTGAAATTGGACAGGTGTCCCGCGAAGCAGGGGCAACAAATTTTAAGTTGCGCCCGGATCGCTTGACCTTGCTGGTGACAGGCGGGAGCAGAGGTGCGCGAACGATAAATCAGGCTATGATCGAGGTCCTGGCGCATCTTGCTCTGCGCTCGGACATTCAGGTGATCTGGGCAACCGGAAAAACTACGTATAGGGAAATCATTGAGGGGTTAGAGAAAAGAGCAATCTCCTGGGAACGTCCGGAGTGGCGCGTCCTGGAGTATTTGAAAGATATGCCGGAGGCCTTAGCCTGTGCCGACCTTTACATTGGACGGGCAGGGGCTGCCTCCCTGGCTGAGTTGATGGTTGCAGGTATTCCCAGTCTATTAATTCCCTACCCCTATGCGGCGGAGAATCATCAAGAACATAATGCCCGAGCGCTGGTTCAAGCGGGTGCCGCGGAAATCATTTTGGACTCAGAATTGGATGGGGAACGCTTGTGGAAAGAAGTGGAGGCGCTGATTGCTCACCCCTTGCTACTCGCTGAAATGGGAGCAGCTACCGAGAAACTGGCGCAACCTCGGGCTTTAGATAAGATTGTGGACCTCTGTTGGGCTACTGCCTGGCGGTGATCGAGGTACGAAGTTCGTAGTTCGTAGTACGAAAAAACGAGTGAACTCATTCAGGTAAAGCTAAACATCTATGAAGGCGTACAACCCTTAAGCGGGGATCTTGATAATGAACTGCAAGTATGTCGTTCGAATCTCGAATCTCGAACCTCGAGTATGCTCACACCTTTTTACTCCAATGCATAGCATATGGCAGTGAACAAACGAAAGGGGTGAGCATGGTGTGGCCAAAGAGAAAAATACAATTGGTTTCCTCTGCTGCGGCTCCCGGAATTGACGGCGTTCGGGCCATGTTGAAAGGAATCCGGCTTGAATTTTCCGAGGAGGAGGATTTAAGCGAAGGAATCATGAAAAATTGGTGGGAAAAGTCAATGGATCAAAAGGCCGCGACCGAAGGGTTAGGCCCAGTGACAGACGTAGTATTCTGGGATGAGGAGACGGAACACAACGTCTGGCGAGAAAAAGCACTCGCCGAAGGTTTGAACCAGCAATCAATTCAGTCGTTTATACATAATACTTTAGAGGATGAAATAATTTTAAGGGTTTCTGAACCGACGGTTATGATAGAAGGAAGTCCCTTACTAGGGCATGTTTTGCAAGAGGCCGGGTTCGAACCGACCATACTCTGGCCGACGACGGACGGGGAATGGCAATGTGATAGAAATCAGGGTATCCATTGGATAATACCAGATTCCTGGCAGGTAAGCTCCAGCGAGACGCGAGGCGCCAAGAGTGAGGATCTGACCACGGACTGCGGACTACGGACACCGGAACTCGAACCTCGAGCCTCGAGCCTCGAGCATCGTGCGGCAACCTGGGTAGTCCGCGAAAATAGAATTGATTTTTACCGGGCGCAAAATGGTCTAAATTTCGTTGGCCAAATTCCAAGGTGGCCGGAACCGCCGGAAGAGCAAGTTGCTGCTGAAACTATAGCTTGGTGCATTGACTTAGGAGTTTCCTGGCTGGATATACGGTTAGCTCTTAGTTCTTTTTGGAAGAAAAAAATAATGACGGATGACTTGAGGTGGAACATCAATGATATTGGATGGAATGCCTGGGCGTGTGGAGAAGAATTACCCTCTGCATCAATTGACCACCTTGAAGATTGGTGGGCCCGCTGAGGTTGTGTATTGGCCCCAAACAAAGGAAGACTTAGCGACAGTGTGGCAACGTGCCCAGGAAGCAGGAGTTCCTGTGTGGTTGATCGGGCAGGGCTCAAATCTACTGTTGCCTGATGAGGGGCTTCCCGGAGTTACGTTGGTGACTACGTCTCTACGCGTGATAGAGTGGGGTGATCACACAGTTCAGGTTGAAGCGGGGTACCCATTAGCCCGTTTAGCCCAAGAAGCGGGGGAACGTGGCTTTAGCGGCTTGGAATTTGCCCGGGGAATCCCCGGATCGGTTGGTGGTGCAGTCATGATGAATGCCGGTGCCCATGGCGGAACAATAGCTGATCAGATAATGAATGTTACCGCGCTTTGGGCGGATGGCACGGTTAAGAAGGTTGATAAAGCTGAACTCAAATTTGCTTATCGGTTCTGTTCCTTACGCGGCCACGCCTGGGTGTTGGAAGCCGAACTTATGTTTTCTCCAGGAGATCCTAAAGAGATTTTACAAGATATGAAAAAGAACTTAACTTATAGAACGCGCCATCAACCCCTTGAGAAACCAAGTGCCGGTAGTATTTTTAAGAATCCTCCGGGTGATTCGGCGGGCCGATTGATCGAAGCTGCCGGTTGGAAAGGGAAAAGCGTGGGTGGGGCTCAGGTTTCTCATAAACACGCGAACTTTATAGTGAATACGGGTAACGCCAGAGCTAAGGATGTGCTCGCTTTAATGGAGGAGATCCAGAGAGATGTGCAGTTGAAATTTGGGATTACATTGCAACCGGAAGTTGAGTATTTAAGTTCACAATTCGAACATCGAACATCGAACTTCGAGCATCGAAAAGGGGGGTAGGATAATGGCGCTGGATCGCTATGTCATCACAGGAAAACAGCGATTAGAAGGAAGAATCCGGGTTAGCGGGGCGAAAAACTCTTCACTTCCTTTATTAGCTGCAACCGTACTAGCTGAAGGGACGTCTACTTTATTAGGAATCCCGGAGTTAGTGGATATTACGCATATGATTGAGGTACTTAAGCACCTCGGCTGTAGGGTAGTACGCCAGGATAAGGCGATGCATATCAATGCCGGAGGGCTGGAGGCCTGTGAGGTTGATGAAGGACTTATGCGGCAAATGCGGGCTTCTAATCTTATTTTAGGCCCGTTATTAGCCCGGTATGGACGGGTAAAAATATCCAGACCGGGAGGGTGCGCCATTGGTTCCCGCCCAATGGATCAACACATTAAGGGGCTTCAACTTTTAGGGGTTAAGGTTAAAGAAAAGCATGGATATATTGAAGCTTGGACAGATCATTTACAGGGTGCCGATGTCTACCTGGATGTTCCGAGTGTAGGGGCCACGGAAAACATTATGATGGCAGCTGTCTTAGCTAAAGGAATTACCGTGCTTCGTAATGCGGCACGCGAACCAGAAATCGTTGATTTGCAAAATCTTCTAAATAAGATGGGAGCAAAAGTACGCGGTGCGGGCATGGATGTACTTAGGATTGACGGAGTAGAAAGGCTTCATCCCGCTGAACATACAGTCATACCAGATCGAATAGAAGCCGGTACGCATATGATTGCGGCGGTCATGACTGAGGGGGATGTGGTGATTGAGAATATTGTACCAGAACACTTGGAACCGGTTATTGCTAAAATACGTCAGGCAGGAGCTCATGTAACCCTTCTGGATGATTCGGTTCGTGTTCAACAGTGGGGAAGAATTCGGGGCGTGGACCTTAAGACAATGCCCTATCCGGGATTTCCCACAGATATGCAACCTCAGTTTATGGCCATGCTCTCCTGCGTGGAAGGAACGAGCATCATAACGGAAACAATCTTTGAAAACCGTTTTCAGCATGTGGATGAGTTACGCCGAATGGGAGCGCAAATCACGGTTGAGGGAAGAACATCCGTTATTCGTGGGGTTGAGACGCTTGAAGGAGCCTTCGTGGAGGCTTCGGACCTTAGGGCTGGGGCGGCACTCTTCCTTGCAGCCTTAGCGGCTGAGGATGTAACCGTACTCGAAAAAATTGATTACATTGATCGAGGGTATGAAAATTTAGAACAGAAATATCGCCAATTGGGGGCAAAAATACTGAGAATTCACCAGGAAGGATAGCGTATGCAGAATCGAATTCACAATTCGGGCATCGAGCCTCGAGCCTCGTGCATCGCCGTATGTAGAATCGAATTCATAGTTTGAACCTCGAACCTCGAATTTGTGCGTTTTATGTCAAGATAATGTGGCAAAAAAAGCATGACAGAATAGGACGGTATTCGATATACTGGGACAAGGAGGAATTGAGAAATGCAACCCAAAAAAATGAATACGTCCTTTCTCCATGTTACTGTCTTAACGATCTTACTTACCTTGGGTTTGGCTCTTTTCTTTCGTTCCAGTGTTTTTACTGTGCAACATGTAATAGTACAAGGACTTAAACTGAGTACGGAAAGCGAAATCTTAAAATTAGCCAGCGGGGTTCAGGGACAGAACCTGTTTATCTTTGATCAAGAGGCACTCAATAATAAAATTACATTACATCCGTTTGTTCAAAGCGTTCAGTTTCAGCGGAAACTTCCTCAGACGCTTGTAATTATGGTTACCGAGCGGACCCCTATCGCCTTGGTCGTTGTACCAAGTGGGGTCTTGGAGGTGGATGCGCAGGGGACTTTTTTACGCCGTTTAGAGAGTTGGCCTAAAAACGATTATCCGGTGCTTACGGGAATTAATCTTGCGGATACTGTGGGACCAGGACAAAACTTGGCAAACCCATCCCTTACGGCAGCACTTAACTTGCTTGGACAAGCTCCGCCGGATTTACTTTCTCAGGTTGGGGAACTTCACGTGGATCCCATTCAACAAATGACGATGTACCTAAGCAGTGGGGTTGAAGTCCGACTCGGACAAGCTAACGACTGGAAACCTAAATTAGATGCGCTTTTTCAGATTGTAAGCGCTAATGAGTATATATCATTTCAGCAAGGGGTACGATATATTGATTTTACGGCGGCAAAACCTGTAATTGGTCGCTAGGTCAGGGAGGAAGAAGGAACATGTGGTTACCGCTATTAGGCTTAGTTTTGGGATTGGCTATTGGGTATGTCAGCCCGTTCTCAATCCCGATCGAATATGCTAAATACATATCCGTTGGAATATTGGCAGCGCTAGATTCAGTCTTAGGTGGGATACGCTCTGCGCAGGAGGATCATTTCGACAGCACAGTTTTTTTGACGGGGTTTTTTAGTAACATGCTCCTTGCAGCCTTTTTGGCGTACCTCGGAGATCGTATTGGAGTGGATCTTTATTTGGCTGCTGTTGTAGCGTTTGGCGTGCGGTTATTTCAAAATTTGGGAGTTATTCGGCGTCATCTGATAAAAAAGTAATTTGAAATCTTATTATGTATGAAGGAAGTTAAAAGCTTTAGAAACTTTTTATTTTAAAAAAAAGGGATAAGGCATTAACATATCGAATCCGTTATGCAGTATGAAAAAAGTTCGGTGTGAATAATTACTGCACGTCGTTAGTAAGCAGGTTTCAGCGCTCTTTTGTAAATCCAAGCGAGTATTTAAACGGCGCAGTTGAACATTTGTTATAACCTGCACTTTTCCAAAGCGGAGAAACCAGAATGAAGCGAGAGGGGTTAAAGCCTAGATGCTAGAATTTGATACGGAATCAAACCAATTTGCAGAGATTAGAGTGATTGGGGTCGGTGGGGGCGGAAACAATGCGGTTAATCGGATGATTACCGCCGGTTTACAAGGGGTAGATTTCATTACTGTGAATACTGATTCGCAGGCCTTGCAGCTTTCCCGTGCAGGTCAAAAAGTGCAAATAGGTGTTAAGTTAACCAAAGGACTTGGAGCAGGAGCAAATCCTGATATAGGAGCTAAGGCGGCGGAAGAAAGCCGTGAAGAACTTGCCAGGGTGCTAAAGGGAGCGGATATGGTTTTCGTCACTGCAGGGATGGGAGGCGGAACGGGTACTGGAGGAGCGCCTGTTGTTGCGGAAGTGGCCAAGGAAATAGGAGCACTAACGGTAGGCGTGGTTACGCGTCCGTTTACTTTCGAAGGCCGTAAACGGGCTTTGCAGGCAGAAAAGGGAATTGCAGAGCTTAAAAGTAAAGTGGATACGCTAATTACGATTCCAAATGACCGGTTGCTGCAAGTAGTGGATAAGCATACTACGATTAATGAAGCTTTTCGCATTGCAGATGATGTTCTGCGACAAGGGGTCCAAGGGATTTCAGATTTAATTGCGGTTCCTGGTCTGATAAATTTGGATTTCGCCGATGTTAAGGCTATTATGGCGAATACAGGTTCCGCCCTGATGGGTATTGGTGAGGCAACCGGGGAAAATCGAGCCGCTGATGCAGCTCGTAAAGCAATCTCCAGCCCACTGCTGGAAACATCGATTGAAGGAGCAAAAGGAGTCCTGCTTAATATTACCGGCGGTATTAATTTAACCCTCTTTGAAGTGAACGAAGCCGCGGGGATTATTGCGGAAGCCGCAGACCCCGAAGCGAATATTATTTTTGGCGCGGTCATTGATGAGAACCTCAAGGAAGAATTAGTGGTTACCGTTATCGCGACTGGATTTGATCAGCATTGGGCTGGCTTTGGAGTGGTACCGGGAAAAGTTCAGGATAATATAATTAAAGTGGTATCAAAAGAAGGAGACGTTGATATTCCAGAATTTCTAAGGCGTCGGCGTTAATAGTCAGGCAGCCGTTCCTTTTCGATGGAAACACTGCTCAATAGAACAGCGCAATAACGATGTTCATTCCTCCCAATAATTTAGAATTTGCAAACATAGCGGGGGTGTAACGAAATCGTTACACCCCCGCTATGTTATACCGGTTTCGCTCGCAATATTTTAATGTTTTTACTCAGGCAGAATATTCTTAGCCAGGACTATCTGATCGTGGTCTCCTAATACTCTGCTTGGATCCCAGTCTACGATTTTCATTATGGTCTCCATCGTCTTCCATTGAGCCTCAAAGTCCATGTACAGACCGGTCATCCGAAATGGGCAGCTCCGCCCCGGCAACGGCTGCATATTCTCCTGCCCGATTATCGCGTCACCGGCAAAAACATAAGGACCCTTAGCTGTTTCCGCCACGATTGCCATGTGGCCGGGGCAATGACCAGGTGCTGGAATCATGGAAACGTGCTCTGTTATTTTTGTTGTGGCCATGTCAATCTGGATCATTCTTGGTATGGCCGGAAGGAAAAACGGTATAAGCCCTATCTGCCAGTTCTCATAGGAATAGAAAAAGGGAGGCAGCGGATTGAGAGCGAACTCCAACTCTCTTTTGGAAACATAAATTTTGGCGTTAGGATACTTTTCCAAATGGTAGGCATGATCCCAATGAAGGTGCGTAAGCAGAATCAGATCGATTTCTTCTGGTTTGACTCCAACCACTTTCTCCAGTTGGATGTATGATTGCTCTTCGGGTCCAATCTGCGGACTGACATCTTTATGGAATTTAAGGGCATGTTCCGGTGCTGAAGGGCCGGTATCGACCATAATCTTCTTTCCGTCAGCCTCCATATAGAAGCAACCGAAAGCCAGTTCCACTTTGGAACCCATTCCCAATCGATATGTTAGCAGGCCTTTGTCCGCGGTTGCATTCCCCAATTTGAAAGGATATATCTTTACGTTATTCTCCACTGTTCTTATCCCTCCTATCCCGATGTTTTGGAGCCATACTCTGACAAACACACTAGTTTTTGCAATTTATACCAATATTTTTCCTCCCCTGGTCAAAACGTAGTCGTCAACTGTAATGACGGGTTCCTTAATAATCCCCTCCAACCTCAGTTTGGCCTTGCACGTTCCCCCAATGATAATTGTATCCCCCACGCCGATGTGACTGGCGCCGTATAGCTTCTTGTCCGTTCTCATACTTCCGGTGATTGTAATATTAGGATTGGTTCCAATAGAAATCTCAGCAGGACAATTATAGCTATTGGGATCTCCATAGTCATTAAAAATCCTGCGCCATTTTTCCGACTCTAAGCCACCTTCTATCTTTGTCACCATCCCCTTCTCAACCGTCAGCCGGATTGGTTCCTTTAAAAGACCGACTGAGTGAGCCGTTGTATCGAAGACTATAACGCCTTCACCAGTGGCTTCGAGCGGGCAAACATGCACCTCGCCATCAGGGAAAGCACAGCCACCGCCGCCGCTCTGGGACATTATGGTTATTTTTCCTGCTATGTTTCTCCCGGGACGTCCTGCGATACTAGCCGTCAGATCAGTGCCTTGATCAGACTGGACCCGAATCCGTTTCCCTTTCGTGAACAGGTCTGCTACTTTAGCTCCCATTTCACCCATAGCGGTATAGTCTGCATATGCCGGCCCGCCCTGAAGCAGCATATCCGAAGTTAACTCTTCCATAAGTATAAACGACTTGCCCCGCTTGATTAACTCTTCATTCAAAGTGGAATGAGCCAGAGCAGTACTGGTCAGATAGATAGCCAGCTTCAGTTCGGGATCACGGGCCGCATACATTATGGGCGTTGTCGGATCGTATCCGTGGGATTTTCGCGGTGTCATAATGGCCACGCTGGGTTCTATATCGAGTTCATTGGCAACGGCGATTAGAGCACTCCATATTTCCGGCTCCATGCGGGTATCTGTGATGATTAGCAGCTTGTCACCCGGCTTGGCGTTGAGTACAAGGGGGACCCTTACCGCCTTCATGATTTCAACCATTTTTGGATTCATCAACCGAACCTCCTCACTTCTCTCCATAGCCAAGATAGATTCAACTCCATCTTATTATAACATCCCTTTCTTACCTAAGAACATCATGTAATTTGCATATTAATCATTTTACGGGTTATTTACCGCGTATCTTGTGTAAATATGCACATCCTGTCGACATATATGACACATTAAAGAATCGGTGCACCACTCGCATTATTTGTCCTAAAAAATCCCATTCTTGCCCACGGAAAGCGACAGGTTTTACTCCTGATATTAGATATAATTTTGGGAAAAGCGTATGGAAAGGGTGCACCAGATGGGCGTAGCTGAGACTTATCTCGATCTGGATATTCTCATTAACGGAGGAATGGATGCTCTTATTCTCACTCTTACCAGCCGACTTATTCGCCTCCCTGTCCAGCCCGGCCGGATCCTGCTTGGGGCTCTGCTCGGTGAGATTCCAGTGCTCATAGCCTGTTATTCCACTTCTCAGTGGATCACAGTAAGCAAATGGGTTATTCCGTTTTTAATGGTTAGAGCGGCTCTGCGGACTCGGAGACTAATCACTTATCTCAAGGCATTGGCTGGATTCTGGCTTCTATCTACCGGACTCGGCGGATTTGTATATGCCTCATGGGGGTGGGTGCAATTTGATAACGGATTAGGGAGCGCCCCCTTTTCACTAGCCCTATACAATCTTTGGGTCCTTCCGTTGGTTGCGTTAATGTGGTGGTTTTTACAGCATCAATGGCTGCGATGGCAGGAAAGAAACTCAGTTTTGGAGCAAATTATTTATGATTTGGAAATTGATTTTGGCTGTCAAGAACGTGGGGTTGTTTGCATTAAAGCGTTGCTGGACACGGGGAACCATTTACGAGATCCATTAACTGGATTCCCTGTTATTCTTTTGGAAGAGGAGGTTGCCGCGGCTTCTTTGCCGGATAATATGCGATCCTTTTTAAATATCCCCTGGAAAGACTACGAAGATCCTTGGCCGTTATTATGGGGTGTCGATCCCAGTTTAGTAAAACAGCTTGTTTTCATCCCTTTTCAAGCCATTGATCGTCAGAGCTGGTTGTTGGGGATAAGACCTGAACGCGTAACGTGTTTTGACAAAAAGGTATCTCGGCGGATCAAGGCAACGGTGGCACTTGTTAAGCAAGTATTAAGTTCAGAAGGTGAATACCAAGCTTTAATACACCCCGAACATGTGCAGAAAGGTGGAGAAGGATAAATGATGTGGTGGAGGATCGTTCAGGATAAAGCCAGACGCCTTTGGTCTATGCTTCTTCAAAAAATTTGTGGATTAAGTGGAATTTATTATGTTGGAAGCAGTGAAGCCCTTCCGCCACCACTCAACTCGGATGAAGAAGGGGTTCTCTTGGAAAGATTGGAATCAGGAGACCATTCCATTCGGGATATATTAATTGAGCGCAACTTACGCCTGGTAGTCTATATTGCTCGAAAATTCGAAAATACTGGAATAGGGATTGAAGACCTTGTTTCCATAGGAACAATTGGGCTGATTAAAGCGGTCAATACTTTTGATCCCCAGAAGAAAATAAAACTGGCAACTTATGCTTCCCGGTGTATAGAAAATGAAATTCTGATGTATCTTAGACGAAACAATAAGACTCGCTCAGAAGTATCGTTCGATGAACCATTAAACATTGACTGGGATGGTAACGAATTACTCTTATCTGATGTTTTGGGTACTGAAAATGACATTATCTCGAAGCCGATCGAAGAACAGGTAGACAGGCAGTTATTGCATTTAGCGATGGGGAAGCTAACGAATAGAGAAAAGGTAATTATGGAACTAAGATTTGGGTTGGATAATGGCGTTGAAAAAACACAAAAAGAAGTAGCGGATCGATTGGGGATCTCGCAGTCCTATATTTCACGTCTCGAGAAAAGGATTATTCGCAGATTACGGAAAGAATTTTGTCGATTAGAATAACCTAAACCGAGTTAGGGCATACTTCCCAACAGAATTGTTGGCTGGGGAGGTGCTCGGAATTTGGTGATAAATAAAGTTGAAATTTGTGGCGTGAACACCTCAAAATTGCCTGTTTTATCAAGCGTTAAAATGAAAGAGTTATTTGTGGTTTACCAAGCTGGAGAGCGCAGCGCTCGGGACACACTTATTCATGGAAATCTCCGTCTTGTTCTCAGTGTGATTCAGCGGTTTACAAATCGGGGAGAGTATGTGGATGACCTTTTTCAGGTTGGTTGTATTGGCTTGATGAAAGCGATCGACAATTTTGATCTTGGACAAAACGTTAAGTTTTCTACTTATGCCGTCCCCATGATCATTGGGGAAATCCGTCGTTATCTGCGAGATAACAATCCGATAAGGGTGAGTCGCTCCCTGCGGGATATCGCCTACAGGGCGCTCCAAGTGAGAGATCAGTTGGTGGGTGAATGCTCACGCGAACCAACTGTAACAGAGATCGCTGAAAAACTTACTCTACCGCGCGAAGAAGTTATTTTTGCTTTAGATGCTATACAAGAACCGATTTCTTTGTTTGAACCGATCTATCATGATGGAGGAGATCCGATCTTTGTTATGGATCAAATAGGCGATGATAAGCAATCTGACACCGGCTGGGTTGAAGGGCTTGCCGTACGGGAAGCATTACGACGCCTCAGTGAGCGTGAAAAGCTCATTTTGTCTTTGCGCTTCTTCAATGGCAAGACTCAAATGGAGGTTGCGGAAGAGATCGGAATTTCCCAGGCTCAGGTATCCCGTCTTGAGAAATCCGCCATGCAACACATGCGCAAGTATGTTTAGCACATTAGTCTCCAGTGGAGACTAATGCCGAAGCCGCCAGTTATCAGACGAGCTTTACGGCTGAGGATGGCGCGAAGTTCGATACAATGCATGATGCCCGATTGACGATAAGCGAGGAACCAGGAACCAGGAACTTGGAACGCCCAAAGCGCATTGCTTCTTGGCAGATGTGAGGATCGTGCAGGGCACGAAATAAATTTCGCACCTCGCACCACGCACATCGCACCTCGATCAGGGCTATTTTTAGTCTCACTCTCATAAGATGACATATACGATGCACGATATATAATGTACGATGCTCGTTTTTGTGGGATCGGCCTTCGTCTTTCGAGCTTCGTGCCTCGTGCATCGAACCTCGATTTGGGGGTGGTCTAACAATGCGGATCTCGGATTTACGATTATTGGATGTTGTTAATGTTAAGGATGGACGAAGGTTAGGACCCATTAAAGACCTTGACTTGGATCTCGAACAGGGCGTTGTCAAAGGGATTATTGTGCCGGGTCCCTCGCGAAGTTGGGGTTTTTTTAGCAGTGGCAAGTCGGAGGATTATATTATCCCTTGGGACCGTGTTAAGAAAATTGGAGTTGACGTCATCTTAGTTGATGCCCAAAATCTGCCGGGATTTAATACAGACTATGATGATCGTCGTTAATAATACTTGGTATTGAAAAGCATAAGCCCGCTGTTTATGTAAAACAGGGGCTTATGCTTGATGTTTACTCAGAAACCAGGACTAATGGCAGGTTTGTCCTCTGGGATATTAAATGGTATATTTAAGGAAATTAAAGGAGCAGTTTGCCACGAACGTAATCGAGGCACAATCGAGGTTTGAGGTTCGAGGTTCAAATATCGAATATTCAGTAGAAAACCAACAACCAACATCCAAAACATAGAATATGGTCCGAACAATGGACATCGAATTTCGAACATCGAACATCGAACTGGAGGGTGCCATGGCGGGGAATAGAAGAAAACTAATTTATTGGTTTTGGGGCATTCTGTCTATAGTTTTAATCGGAGGAACCTTTTGGTTTATTTTCACTAATTTTACTTCTGGTAATATTAAATTTGAGAGAGCCCAAACCGGAACGATTACTCATGAGCGTAAAGTTGCGGCAACATTTGCGAATCAGGAACTGCCAATATCTGCTCCGTTCTCCTGTAGTGTTCAATTCATGGGCGAAGATGGACAGCGCTTCAGGCGAGGGGAGGTTGTGGGAATCCTTCAACCCGAAGGTGCTGCTGCTGGAACAAAATCGGAGAGTGCGCAGAGCCAAACTATTCTGGCAGCGATGGGGGGACTGTTTTTTCACCAAACCGATGGTCTGGAAACCATCATAACTGCTGAAAACTTAACTTCCATGGATTTGGCTAGATTATTGGGCCAGACAGCTAACGTTAAAATTTCAGGAGCAAACGTTCAAGCGGGGGAATTTGTGGGTAAAATCGTAAATAACCTTATTCCGACTCGGGCATTCCTCGAAATGACCAGTATCGAAGGACTCACGGTCGGAAAGACGATACGTTTAATTGTGGGAGAGCAAACAGTCAATGCAAAAATATTGCGTAAATCAGAGAACCCTATGGGAGTAGTCGTAATGTTTCCTCATTATATCGATGGCTCAGCGACCAAAAGGCGTCAAGATGTTACTTGGGTCTACCAATCGCCAACCAGTGGGGTTCTCGTTCCCAAGAGCGCACTGTGGACGCAGGGAGAGGAACTTGGAGTCTTTCTTTGGAAGGAGGGAGTTGTGCATTTTAAGGAAGTTATAGTTCTCGATCAAGATGACACGCATGCCTGCATTGAAAATTTGACGAGCGGTATCCCCATCGTGGTAACGCCCCGTAACGGACTGGAAGGGTTAGTAGCTGATGTAAAAAATATTTAGGTTTGGGTCTCATAAGCAGGAAACGACGAAGGGACGTAGAATTTATTGCAGAAGGGGATATGCTTATGTTGACAAATGCGGGTATTGAGCAAAGCTTAGTCGAGGTTCGTCAACGGATAGACCAAGCGGCAGTTCGAAGTAATCGGGACCCGGGAACCATCCGTTTATTGGCCGTGTCTAAAACCCAGCCCGTTTCAGCTCTGGAGGAGGCTTATCGCGTCGGACAACGTAGATTTGCAGAAAATCGTGTTCAGGAATGGTTGGAGAAAGCTCCTTTCCTTAAGAACGATTGCGAATGGCACCTGGTGGGAAGTCTCCAGACCAACAAAGTGAAGTACTTGGATCAATCCATTGCTATGATTCATTCACTTGACCGATTTTCTTTATTAAAGACCCTTAACGCCAAAGGGGAACAATGTGGTATAATTTGGACAACACTTATTCAAGTCAATATCGCTCGGGACACTGCAAAGGCGGGACTCACGCCAGAGGAAGTCCCAGACTTTTTATATTCCATTGGGGATTATCCACATGTCCAAGTTCAGGGATTAATGACCATCGGGTCGTTAAATGCCAGTGCGGCGGAAACGCGAGGATTTTTTCGTCAGCTAAGGATCCTAAGGGATACTTTACAATCCAAAAAAAGGCCGGGAGTTGATTTGCGTGAGCTTTCGATGGGGATGAGTGGAGATTTCGAAATGGCTATTGAAGAAGGGGCAACTCTTGTCCGTGTAGGACGTCAGATTTTCGGCGCCAGGCAAAAGTACAACTAAAGTATGTAGTAAATCCAGGAAGAGAGGAAGTTAGATAAATGGCGAATTTATTTGACAAAGTGATCGGGATTATGGGATTTTCAGAGAACGAACCAGAAGAAGACATCCTCGAAGAAAATGAAAGAGAAAAAATAGCACAGGAGGAGGTGCGCCCCAGTCGCAAAAACGCCCAGGTCGTTAGTATTCATTCTCAAAAGCAAATACGTGTGGTTGTGATGGAACCAAGTTCTTTTGAAGAAGCGCAAAACATTGCCGATCAGCTGAAAAATCGCCGACCGGTTATTGTTAATCTCGAAAATACTGAAAAAACGTTAGCTAAACGCATTGTAGATTTTATTAGTGGGACAACATATGCTTTAAATGGCAATATGAAAAAAGTCGGGAATGGGATCTTCTTGTTTGTGCCTACTAACATCGATATTTCTGGTGAGATGCGAGAAGAACTAAGAGACAAGGGATTATTCTGGCAGAAGTAGGGGGGGTTCTGAGTTGATTTCTCTAATTGCACAAGTTATTGATAAAGTGATCACAATTCTCATTTTCGCGATTTTGATTCGAGCGTTTCTTTCCTTCCTACCTCAAATAAAGTCCAATAAACTAATTTTGCTTCTTTATGATGTGACAGACCCACTTCTTAAGCCGTTTCGACGTTTTCAAATCGGCAGAGCAATGTTGATAGATTTTTCCCCCATCATCGCAATCATTGTGCTCAGCCTGATACAAATTTGGATCGTGAGACCATTTTTCTAGAATGAATCGTGCTTTCCCGGTAACGATGGCATTAGGGGGAAATTTTTATGCAGATGACTCCTCTTGATATTCGAAATAAAACATTTCGCAAAGGGTTCCGAGGTTATCAATGTGGAGAAGTGGAAAAGTTTCTCGAAACCGTATATCAGGAATTTGAATCCGCATATACGGAGAATTTCGAATTGCTCGAAAAGACAAAAGGGTTGGAAGCAGAAATTAGCCACTATCGCCAACTCGAAAATACCTTGCAACAGACCCTGGTTTTGGCGCAGCAAACTGCCGAAGAAGTTAAGAAGACTGCACGCCATGAGGCCGCTCTTATGCTGAGGGAAGCTGAACAGGATAAGTTAAGCAAAGTGTCTGAAACTCAGGTGATACTGGATGACATTAAAGAAGAAATTCAGGGACTTTCGAGGAGACGGGATCTATTACGGACACAACTCAAGTCTTTTCTGCTTGCTCATCTGGATTTAGAAAAATTGCAGGAACCAGATGATGGCATTGCTTAAAATGCTCAGGTCCCAGAGGTTGCGAATCAGCCTTGTTGCGTGATAAAATAATTATTGGACAACTTTGAAGGAGAAGGATTGGAATGTATGAATAATATATTAATTAGTGAGCTAGCTCCTGACTTTCTCATTCAAGGGTTAGGGTTGCATCAGGATGAGAATCAGTCCTACGTTGGGAAAGTTGGGGGACAAGAAATCCAGCTCTTACCTTCCATTAACGATTTGCAATCAAATCAAAGGGATATAAAAATTTTGAGTGTTGGTTTCGCCGAAGTGAGCCATAATTTTCGTCCCGGGGATGTTTTGATGACCGGGAGTGATGATTTACTTGATCGTGCCTTTCAGGCCATGGATGAAATTGAGCAACGCGGAGTAGTCGTCAGTTTAACGCCCCCTCAGGATTCGACTCAGGATTCAACGCATTTATACTTATCTAAGGAACAGATGGATCCCTTCGTTCAGGGATGGAAGAGTCAAAAAATTTCCTTTCTATGTCTGTGGATGGTGGATCCGATTGAATCGGAAGGTCAAGCAAAACTTGTCACCATTTTGCGGAAAGTTCTCTCGAAGGAAAAATCAAACGATAAAAAATAGGGAATTTATAGAACACGTTGATAAGGACAGTCTCTGTCAGGTAACCCCAACAGCGAGCGGGAACGGTGTGAGCCCGTGAGGCGAGACGGAGAAAATCCCCTTGGAGTGAAGAGCTGAAGTCTGAGTAAGTTCTTTCGGTTTGTCTCCGTTAACAGGCTTCCGAGTGGCTTTATTGGGCGACAAGGGTGGTACCGCGGGTGATCTCGTCCCTTTTTAGGAGGGGCGAGTTTTTCGTCATTTCAAAGGTTCGAAATTCGAAGTTCGCGCATCGCAATTAAGGAGGAAGTATCTGTGGATTATCGAAATACTCTCAATTTACCGGAAACCGATTTTCCAATGCGTGGGAATCTTCCCCAAAAGGAACCGGAAATCCTCAAAACCTGGGAAGAAGACAATATTTACAAAAAGGTGCAAAATGCACGTGCTGAACGGCCAAAATTTATTCTTCATGATGGTCCTCCGTATGCTAACGGGGATATTCACCTTGGGCATGCAATCAATAAGGTTTTGAAAGATATTGTGGTCAAATATAAGACTATGATGGGTTTTGATGCGCCCTATATCCCAGGATGGGACACCCATGGGCTTCCCATTGAAATACAAGTGATCAAGAAGTTGGGCGTGAACCGACATGCTGTGTCGACGCTGGAATTCCGTGAGAAATGTAAAGAATATGCGGAAAAATATGTTGGGATTCAGCGCGAGCAGTTTAAGCGCCTTGGAGTTCGCGGAGATTGGGACCATCCTTACCTGACCATGCAAAAAGAGTATGAAGCAGCGCAAATCGGAGTTTTTGGCGACATGGCTGATAAAGGGTATATCTTTAAAGGGTTAAAGCCGGTCTACTGGTGTGCAACTTGTGAAACGGCACTTGCTGAGGCGGAAATTGAATATGCGGATAAACCCGACTCGGCTATTTATGTCAAATTTGCGGTGCGGAATGGTTTGAACGTACTTACAAAAGAGAACACCTATGTGATCATTTGGACGACAACGCCCTGGACGCTTCCGGCTAACCTTGCGATCAGCGTACACCCGGAGTTTACATATGCTGTTGTCACCGCCCGGCAAGAACGGTGGGTCGTTGCGGAGGGTATGCTTGAGGCCTTGCGCTCGCTGTGGAAGCTGGAACTTCCGGTTGAAAAGACTCTCTCCGGCAAGGAAATGGAAGGGGTAATTTGCATAAATCCATTGATGGACCGTGACTCCGTGCTGATCTGCGGAGAACATGTTACTTTAGAAGCAGGTACCGGATGCGTTCATACGGCGCCTGGTCATGGGGAAGATGACTTTTTGATCGGGAAAAAATATGGTCTGCCCGTGTTTTGTCCGGTTGATCATCAAGGAAAATTCACATCGGAGGGTGGGGCATACGCCGGCCTGAAAACGGGAAAAGTAAATCCTTTGATTGTCGAGGATTTAAAGAGAAGCGGAGATTTGGTGCTTGAGGAAACGATCGAACATAGTTACCCTCATTGTTGGCGTTGTAAGAGACCGATCATTTACCGGGCGACCGAACAATGGTTTGCCTCTATCAGTGGCTTCCGTCAGGCAGCATTGGATGAGATAGAGAAGGTTCGGTGGATTCCTGCCTGGGGAAGAGACCGGATCTATAACATGATTGCCGAGCGGGGAGACTGGTGTATTTCACGACAAAGGACCTGGGGGGTCCCGATTCCAATCTTTTACTGTATGGATTGTGGGAAAGTATTGATGAATAACCAAACGATTGCTAAGGTTCAGGAAGTCTTTCGGCAGGAAGGTTCAGATGCCTGGTTTGCCCATTCTGCTGAGGAACTGTTGCCGGAAGGGATTGCGTGTTCCTGCGGCGGGACGAAATTCCGCCAGGAGACGGATATCATGGACGTCTGGTTTGATTCCGGCACCAGCCACGCCGGCGTATTGAAGCAACAGGGTAACTTGTCCTGGCCGGCAGATCTCTACTTAGAAGGGTCTGATCAGCACAGAGGTTGGTTCAATTCCTCTTTGTCGACATCGGTGGCTGCGTTTGGTCAGGCTCCTTACCGTAATGTATTAACCCACGGCTTCGTCGTTGATGAGCAAGGGCGAAAGATGTCTAAATCGCTTGGTAATGGGGTTGATCCGCTCAAGGTCGTTAAAGAACTGGGTGCAGATATTTTACGTCTCTGGGTTAGCTCAGCGGATTACAAGAATGATGTCGCCGCTTCCCCGCGCATTATGAAGCAAATGTCCGAAGCTTATCGAAAGATTCGCAACACCCTTCGCTTCCTGTTGAGTAACCTCAATGATTTCGATCCGGCAAAGGATAAAGTGGCTTATCAGGAGCTTCAGAAAATTGATCGGTGGGCCTTGCATAAACTCTCAAAAGTGGTTGAACGCGTGCTGCTTGGATATGAGACTTATGAATTCCACTGGGTTTACCACACGATTCATAATTTCTGTACTGTCGAGTTGAGCGCCATTTATCTGGATATTGTCAAAGACCGACTCTATGTGGAAGGGAAAACATCCCTCCTGCGTCGTTCTGCCCAAACGGTTTTATACGAAGTTCTGGATGCCTTGGTTCGTCTCCTGGCACCGATCTTGACCTTCATGACGGAAGAAATCTGGCTATATGTCCCTGGCGATAAGAAACTTGAAAATGTTCAAATGGCGGAAATGCCCAAAGTGAACTCCGGATGGATGGACGAGAAGATTGCCGATGAATGGGATCAGATCTTAGAGTTGCGGACGGATGTTGCCAGAGTGTTGGAAAAGGCGCGCCAGGAGAAGTTGATTAATCATCCGTTAACCGCTCACGTTGATCTTTATCCAACGGAAGTTCAGTATGAGTTCTTGAAACAAGTTCCTAATCTCGCCGAAATTTTTATTGTCTCCGACTTAAACGTGCATAAACCCGGCGAAGAAAGGCCGGAAGGCGTGTACCTTGCTGAGGTTCACGAGGGCTTAGGAATTCTTGTGCAACCGGCCAAAGGGAAAAAGTGCGAACGCTGCTGGATGTTTCATGACGATGTCGGAAAGAATCAAGAACATCCGACGATTTGCCCGCGTTGCAGTGCGGTGGTCAAAAGTTTGAGCTAGGCAATTGGTTCACCATAAACCCAAAAGATACAATTAACACCGCTTTAGACGATGTTAAAGGTAATCTCAACAATTTACGGGATGCTGAAGAGGTGTCCCGTTTTTATCTTACCACTTCCATTACGCATGCCATTGGTACGTCTCATATCCAAATTTGAATTGCAGTGTAATTATTGCAGATGATGGGAAGACTGAAATTTAACGTGAGGTGAATATTGTGACCAGTTCGGATAAAGAAACTGAATCAACAGTGTTACTCTCAGCGAATACAGAAGCAGCTGCTCCCGTGAACGTTCAGGAGTTAGCCGGATTAAGACATCAGGTTGCATTATTGGCGGAGACTTTAGAAAAAATGAGATTGGCAGATTATATCGCCTATTTGAATTGCCCTGGACGCCTTCTCTGTTTCAATTTCCTGGTCGGTCTTGCGCGAGGATTGGGAACAGCGTTAGGAGCCGGACTCCTCGCAGGAGTTGCTTATTTCTTGTTAAAACGTATAGTTGTCCTTAATTTGCCGGTAATCGGAGGATTTATTGCAGAACTAAGTAAGTACGTTCAGCAGCCATAGGAGGAAGTGTCTTAACCCGTTCACATACGTTCCATCGCTATTCGTTTTGGTGATTCGCTAAACCGCAAAACCTTTGGGTTTCCTGCATGTGAACCGTTGCGGTTCTTTACGCTTCATCACCTGCACTCATTGACGCGATTCCTCTCTCCATGCTCTCTAAGTTAAGACACTTCCTCTGGCTTGGGTCGACAGGGCTTGGGACGCAATTCGGGGGATGGTTGAATCTTTATCGTAACCGCGACTCCTCTCTCCGTGCTCGCTAAGCTAAGAACTTCCTCTGGCTTGGTCCTACGGGGGAGACTTTTTAGGACTGTTTGCGTCTATGATGCAAAAGTGCGATGCTAGTCTGGGTAGGATATTATTTGCGTTAATTTGTTGTTTAATCGGAGGGTTTATTGCAGAATTAAGTTAAGTTCGTTCATCAAGCTTAGATTAGGATAGGAGGTAGAGTATGAAAGATCAAACATGTTATGCTCAACTGATCAAAACGCTTCGCGAAGAGAGAGCGGATGCCATACAAACCGCTTCAGAGCTTCTTAATGAAGATATGCGGGAGTCCTTGGGTGAATTGTCGCTTATCGATAATCATCCGGCTGACATTGCAACTGAGGTTTATCAGCGCTCTCGAGATATTGCCCAATATGACCGTCTGACCCATAGAGTTGAAGCGATTGACGTTGCCTTGGAACGCTTTGACCAAGGTGAGTATGGAAGGTGTGAACATTGCGGTCATGATATTCCGTTGGAACGACTTGAGGCCCTGCCCTATACTACTGTCTGTGCAGAATGCAGCCGCGAGGAGGAAATGGAAGAGCAACATTCCCTTCATCGCGTGCCGGTCGAGAACGAACTTCTGAATCGCCCATTTTCCCGGACCTTTAATGACGGCACGGATCAGGTAGAGTTTGATGGCGAAGACTCTTGGCAAGCGGTTGCTCGCTATGGGACCTCAGACTCGGCCCAGGATCTGGGGACAAATCGAGATGTCGAGGATCCAAGTGACGTTTATGAAGATGCGGATGAAGTGATAGGAGCTGTTCAATACATTGAAACTATTGAAACCGAAAGTGAAGCGGGACAAGGGAAATGGGTTCAATAAATTCTTAGAAACAGAGGAAGAGCTGTGGACATTTTAGTAACCTTTACTGTTATTTTGCATTTTTGCGGTAAGAAAAAACCCTGGCAAAAAGCATATACAGGTAAATTTCACGCACTCTATAAACATTATGAAAAGCAGGCAAAAAAACAATGCCTGTAGAGAGAAGGTATTATAGCGTGAAACCTGCTAATAATATAGAGGCGTCCAGAACAATCCTGATTGCTACTGCCCTCGCGGTTCAACTCTTGTTTATCATTGGTTTCATCATCTGGTTTTACCAATATTTTATAGTATTTTATAGTATTAGCATTCTGATCAGTATTATTGCTGTTTTATGGATTTTAAATAATAACAGCAATCCTGCCTATAAAATCGCCTGGATAATTGCTATAATGCTATTCCCAGTTTTTGGAGGATTAAGCTATCTTTTCTTAGGCGGTAAAAAAACAGGAAGAATGATGAAAAAAAGGATGAGGTCTATCACGCATAAAACCATTAATTCATTGATTACTATGCCTGGAATTTTAAAATCAATCCAGATTCAAAACGACAATGCAGGAAATCAGGCAAGATATATACAAAAATATTCTTATTATCCGCCTTATCTAAATTACTATGCGGTATATCTGCCAAGCGGTGAATCCAAATTTCAAAGATTAAAAGAAGAACTTATTAAAGCTGAAAATTTCATATTTCTGGAATATTTTATTATCGAAGAGGGCTTAATGTGGAATAGTATCCTGGAAATATTGCAAGATAAAGCATCATGTGGAGTGGATGTGCGTGTAATTTATGATGATGTGGGCTGTCTGAATAAACTTCCATATAACTATTGTCGAAACCTTGAGAATATGGGCATTAAATGTGGTGTTTTTAACCCTTTGAGTCCAATCTTGTCCTCAAGGCTGAACAATAGGGATCATAGAAAAATTGCAATAATAGACGGGCATACAGGATTTACCGGCGGGATTAACCTTGCTGATGAATATATCAATGTTGTTAATAAGTATGGATATTGGAAGGATGCTTCAATCATGCTCAAAGGCCAGGCTGTTTGGAGCCTGACTGTCATGTTTCTCTCTGTATGGGATAATATCAAGGGAACGGAGGAAAATACAGAGCTTTTTCGTAACTTAAATGGATCTGAACCTATGAACTGCAGTGATGGATATGTGCAACCCTTTGGAGATAGCCCTCTGGATGACGAGCCGGTAGGTGAAGGAGTTTATCTCAATTTAATTAACAAGGCCAAAAATTATATCTATATCACGACACCTTATCTGATCTTAAACAATGAAATGGTAACGGCGCTTTGTTTAGCTGCAAAAGGAGGTGTTGATGTGCGCATCATTACACCGCATCATGCGGATAGATGGTTTGTGCACACGGTATCCAGATCTTACTATCATATCCTTGTTGAGAGTGGGGTAAAGGTATATGAATATGTGCCGGGATTTATTCATTCCAAGACTTTCGTTGTGGATGACGAATTTGGTATAGTAGGAACGATAAACATGGACTACAGAAGCCTTTACCTTCATTTTGAATGCGCGATATGGTTGTACCGATGCAGCTGCATTTTAGATATAAAAAGAGATTTTCAAGAGACTGTTGAGGTAAGCCGGGAAATTACTTTGGAAGATTTAAAGAAGATTCCCTGGCCTAAAGCTTTAATAAGGTCTCTATTAAGGGTATTTGCACCGTTAATGTGAGGATTGATTTGTCCTATAATTAATGTTAAAATTAACCATCATATTTTGCCCTGCATATAAATCTACAGTACAAACTAAGCAGAACTTATACTTAAGTACGTGGGGCTGGGCCTAAATAGGCAGCAGGATTTTTATAACCAGTGGGGCAGGAAATGTTTCAGGCATGAAAATCGTGGATGTTCCGAATAAAATAATAAAGGAAATGAGGTATCAAGTATGAGCTTTAAATCAAGGTCGTCGAAAGAGAACCATTATAAAAGTGGACATCACGGGAGTCGTCACTATCAAAAGAAAGGCTTTTTAGGTAACTTATTAAACATTGTCGATTCAAGAAGCAGGTCTAAGAGCTATGGAAATCGATACCACAATGCTCCTATTCAGAAACCCGTAGCAAACCAAAACGCAATAATTTGTGGTAAGTGCAATTCGAGTATTCCGGCTGGTTCAAAATTTTGTCTGGAATGTGGTGAAAAGGTTAACGAGATATTATTTTGCTTGAATTGTGGAGAAAAATTACCTTCTGGGGCAAAGTTTTGTCTCAAATGCGGCACTAAAATAAACGTGTAAATATGTGGTTTAAAAATTCAAAAAAATATTCCGGTAAAAAAATCGACTCATATACGATTGATAGCCTGATTGGCGAAGGCAGATATGGGGTGTGTTTCCTTGCGAGTTTAGACATAGGTCAAAAGGTTGTCATTAAGAAATTCAGATCAACCTTTTTTAATAAGAATTCAAATTCAAAGAAGGGCATGTATGAAGCAGTAATTTTATCAAAGCTTAAGGATCATCGAATCCCTGAATTTTTAGGTGTTATTAATCAAAAAGACTTTTATGGGTTTGTTTTGGAATATAAGGATGGATGTACTGTAAAAGAATTACTTTTTAAGCATAAATACCAATTTTCTGGTGAAGAGTATTTCAACATAGGCATTCAACTTATTAGAATAATAAAATATCTGCATGAAAATGGTATTGTTCACAGAGATATCAGAATTCCAAATATATTGATTAATAATGGAGAAGTGTACCTTATTGATTTTGGCTTAGCGAGATTTGCAGATAACAGTAGATACTTATATGACTTGGATTTTTCTTATTTGGGTGATTTTCTATTGTATTTACTATATTCTTCATTTCAAGAACAAAAAAAAATATTAAGCTATAAAAAAATACCATGGTATAAAGAATTATTATTAACAGCTGAACAAGAATTGTTTTTAAAGAAATTGCTGGGGCTGGAATTAGTGTATGAAAATATATATGATATTGAAAAGGATTTTACGAACGCTTTTAGCAATATATAAGTGAGCATAAGAAATACACACCTGATGACTTATTATGGGGAGTTTGTTTTGTTCAGAAACCTCTTCCCTTTCCGTTTACGGATAGTTTGCCCCGCTTGAAGCCCTGTGTTAAGATGAGGAAAACAGGGGGGTTAGAAGATTGCTGGTTTGGCTTATCATGATCGGGGTATGGATTATTGACCGCTTTTTAAAGTTCTTGATTCAAACGAACTTTATTCCGGGCGAAACGCTGATAGTTATCCCCAAAGTATTCCACTTAACATTTGTTTTAAATCCAGGTGCGGCGTTTGGCTTGATGGCCGGTCAGACCTGGATTTTTGTTGTTGCCGCGCTTTTAGTTATAGTAGGAGTGATTTATGGCCAGTTTCGTATTCCGCGCAGTGAGATGCTTACGCGTCTGGCGATTGGGATGATCGGCGGCGGAGCACTTGGAAACCTGTATGACCGCCTAGTCATCGGACGTGTGGTGGATTATTTGGATTTTCAAATTTGGTCATACGTTTTCAATTTTGCCGATAGTATGATTGTCTTAGCGGTGGGTTTACTCATGTTTCTCTTATACCGGGAAGAGAAGGCCCAGAAGAAATCGGAAAAGATAGAAGAGGACCTGGATAACTGAGTAAAATGAAGGAATTATGAAAAATAAAACGGGGTATGAGTGTGGAAAAAGTATTTAATAAATCCGCTGCACAATCGGTTAAATTGGAAACTTTCGAACTTGAGGAAGGGATTCGTCTTGACGTTGGGGTGACTGATGTTCTGGGAAAGAGCAGGTCTTTCGTTCAGGGACTCATCGCGCAAGAGTGCGTAAAAGTTAACGGTTTCCCCAAAAAAGCAAATTATAAGGTTCGCCAGGGTGATAAAATTGAAGTGGAGATCCCCACTCTGCGTGAATCCGCGACCGACCCGGAAAATATCCCACTCGATATCCTGTATGAGGATGAAGATGTTTTGATTGTGAATAAGCGTCAGGGAATGGTGGTTCACCCGGCTCCGGGGGCATGGACGGGAACCATGGTTAATGCTTTATTATATCACTGTCAAAATCTTTCTGGTATCAACGGGGTATTACGTCCGGGAATCGTGCATCGCATTGATAAAGATACATCGGGGATTTTGGTGGTGGCTAAGAATGATCTTGCTCACCACGGGCTGGCCGCTCAACTTAAAGCGCATACCATGGCTCGGAAATATCGAGTGCTGGTACAGGGGATAGTATTAGAAACTTCCGGCACGGTCGACGCGCCTATCGGGCGAGACCCCTCGAACCGAAAGAGGATGGCCGTGGTAATGCAGCATTCGAAACCGGCAGTGACGCATTATACGGTATTAGAACGCTTTAGGGAGACTACCTATCTTGAAGTGCGTTTAGAAACAGGTCGCACACATCAGATCCGTGTGCATATGGTCTATGTTAAGCATCCGGTTCTGGGGGACCCCTTGTATGGACCGAAACAAAATAGGTATGGGCTGCATGGGCAAATGCTGCATGCCGCACATTTGGGATTTGAGCATCCGCGCAGCGGGCAATGGCTGGAGTTCGATGCCCCTGAGCCTATAGAGTTTGCGACCCTCCTTGAAAAATTGAGGGAGGAAGTTTCTTAGCATCCTACGGCGATAGTGTTCGTTGGGGGTGGTATTGATGAATTTAGTGGGTGCAAAACTTTAGTTTACCATTATATAAGACTAATTGGAATGATATAATTTTGACTATCAAATGCCATTAGTTCTTCCTTCAGGCAAAGTACGGCGCCATTTCCACGTTCGATATTTGCTCTATCCAGCGTTTTGAATACATTGGTTAGTTGTGATGCCGGTGATGCAGTTTTTTTAATTTCGATTGGGGATAGCCTTCCATCAGCTTCAATTATTAAATCTATCTCCTTCATATCCTTATCACGGTAATAATATATGAATGGAGTTTTTGCTGAGTTATTGTAGCTTTTGAATATTTCACCGACCACATAATTTTCTAGCACAGCACCATTCATTGCGCCGCTTTCAAGTGTTTCCGGACTACTCCATTTTGTAAGGTAGGTACAAAGACCTGTGTCGTAAAAATACAGCTTTGGTGTCTTAATTGCTCTTTTCAGGATATTATTAGAATATGGATGTAGATAGAATATGATTCCTAACGTTTCTAAAATCGACAACCAGTTCTTTGCTGTAACTTGTTTTATGTCAGCATCTCGTGCGATATCCGCATAGTTAACCATTTGACTGGTACGACACGCTACAGCGGTAATAAACTTCATAAACTTTAAAGATTCAATTGATCCCGAGAGTTCTTTAACATCACGTACTAAATAGGTGCTTAAATAACTCATATAAAAAATATTGCTATCCTTGTACTTGCCACTAACTATTGCTGGCATACCCCCTATAAATATTCGTTTATAAATTTCTGGAGTGGTTGCAGCTTTAATCGCTTTTTGCCTATCACATAGTGCTTCAAAATCTGTAGTAAATGGGACATTGCTACAGGAATTATATATTTCATTTTGAGAGAGCGACGAGAGATTAAGCACAGCAACGCGCCCAGCGAGTGATTCTTGAACCCCCTGCATTAACTTAAATATCTGCGAACCCGTCAACCAAAATTCACCAGGTTGATGATTTTTATCTACCATTACTTTAATGTATGTGAAAAGCTCGGGAGCATACTGAACCTCATCAATGAAAATTGGTGTTTTATATATTTGAAAAAACATAGCCGGGTCAGACTTTGCCAAGGCTCGAATATTCAAATCATCAAGAGATACATAGGTTCTATTTTTTCCCTCCATTAGATTTTGAAGCATTGTTGTTTTTCCAACCTGTCTAGGCCCTGAAATTAAAATTGCAGGATATTGCTCTGTAAGTTCAACGACTATCTTTTCCATATCGCGTTTTATATAAGACATTTCACAGCCACCTTCCGGCTAATATTAAATATATTCGTATTATAGCCGATTATTTAAGAAGTGTAAACGTTTTCCTTTTCAAAGAAATAGTCATGAGATTCGTTTAATTTCATTTCCATTTATTTCATTGACTTTCAGTTGATTGTGAAGTAAACTAAACTACAAGTGTTACGGCCTTTAATGAAGTCCTGAGAGGCTTGGGAAGGCAGACGGAAGCGAGGGAGGACTGTCTGCTGTTCAGACAGTTTTTTCTTTCCAAATCTTCAGATCCGGGGATAATCCCCGGGTGAAAGGAGTTAGTGAACTGTGGAAGCGGGTACGTTTAAAAGTAAAATTTTAGATGCGGATGAGGTTCGCAGGGCGGTAACTCGTATTGCTCATGAAATAGTGGAAAAGAATAAAGGAACCGATAAACTCGTCTTGGTTGGT
>JQID01000110.1 GCA_000770645.1 Desulfosporosinus sp. Tol-M | reverse complement strand
TCATACACCGCTAAGTGTCCTAAACCGTACTGTTGGGGCAGTTATGCCGAGTTTTTTGGTTATCCTGAGCCTGTGGACAGTGCCAGCCTGTGGAAAAGCCATTTGGGGTCTGTCTTAAAAGAGCTTTCCCACAGGCTTTGGACAAGTCTAATTTGAAGTATGCTTTGGGGTTGACTTGCCCACACTGTCCACAGGCACGACGGCTGCATGGGGTATGCATTATCCTGCGCGCATCTTGTTGATATTGACCATTGTCAGATTGAATTTCCAGTAAAAGATGGTCATTAAAATACCCCACGTTCCCTTAATTTCTTGGACTCGTGGTGCAGGAACTAAATTGATTATACGAGGAGGTTGACTATGAAGTTTCAATTAGCGCTCTAACCAGCCAAACCGGCCTGAAACCCACCCATATTCCGAATATTATCCATCTTCTGGATGAACAGTATTTCCGTAAAGTGGAGGCGGTCGAATTTGCTGTAAAATATGACGCCGGCAAAGATTTTCGCGGGGTTTTCTATGCCGATGTTGTACGTATTGGTGTCTCACGGACCTCGAAAACGCCACTCAGTATGTACTTAGCCCATAAAGGACTCAAGGCCGCGAATATTCCGCTGGTTCCGGAAGTAAATCCGCCGGAAGAACTGTTTAGTATTTCTCCTAAGAAAGTAATCGGTTTAACATTACAACCTGAATTGCTTAACTCAATTCGTACGGAGCGCTTAAAAACCTTAGGGTTGGAAGTAGGCCCGGATTATGCTAACCTAGAACGCATAATCCAAGAGCTGGAGTATGGACAGAGTGTCATGAAACGTCTCGGTTGCCCAATCATCGACGTCACTAGCAAAGCGGTTGAAGAGATCGCAAGTATAGTGTTGGAAATATTGAATAAGGAGGACGAAAATGACTAAGAAGTATGTCTACTTGTTCCGGGAAGGAAATGCTTCCATGAAAGACTTATTAGGAGGAAAGGGCGCTAATTTGTGCGAAATGACCAATCTGGGCTTACCGGTTCCACCGGGATTTACCATTACCACGGAAGCATAATCGAAAATTTTATAAAAAACCTAATAGATGTTATATGAGTTGAAATATCCTCAAATATGTATACTTACACGGTTAGCAGTGGGGCTTGGGGTATCGATTGAAGAGTTAGTTAGAACACTTTGAGGTTCCCCGAATAGGTAGCTATATAATTCCTATATTATCCTTTTATAACAGTCAGAAGCATTTTAAAGCGCTTCCGGGCCTCTAATCCGTGCGGTATACCGGAAGGCATAACGACTATCTCGCCGTTTTTTACAATTAAAAGATCATTTCCAATCGTAATTTCTGCCTCTCCATCTAAAACTTGAACAATTGCGTCTCCTGAAGTGGTATGAGTGCTGATGCCCTCGCCTTCATCAAGAGAAAACAATGTTACATTTGCTGTAGGTATCTGAGCAATAGTCTTGCTAACGACTTGCCCTGGCTGGTAGCTTATTAATTCTTCCAACTTTAGTACTTTAGAAAACTCAATATTCTTTACTAGATTAAACAAATTGATTTCCTCCTTTAAATTCTTAGGATGTCATTTCTAGCTTAGTATAACCTAAAAAACTTATCACTGAAGGGGAAATTAAATGTATAGTTTGCCAGTGTCTTGAAAATGTTCAGGAAGGGCTTGTTGTGGTTTTTTCCTCACACACAACTGCCGGAATAACTATTAACGAAAATGCCGACCCGGATGTACAAAGAGATTTTCTCCGGAGGCTTGATGTAATGGATTTTAAAATATACTTTTAAACGATTTTGGCTGTTCGTTGTTGTCGAAGTGGTTGCTAACTTTTTATTCGCCTATTTAGTATTGACTTGGTTTGCAAGAAGAGGAATAGTAGATTATAATGCCGCTTTAGCAGTGTTTATAGCAGCAACTTTAATTTCACTTTTAATGTATAGTTTCCAAATGTGGCAAGAGGCACCTGTAAACAAATAGTATTTTTAAGGGCTTCCGAGATCATGTATCGACTTCGGAAGCCCTGTTTTGATGTACTTCGTACCCCTTTTCCGTGCCAATTTCATGCCGGAAGATTTACTCAAGCTTATCCCGGTTTATGCTATTGCCATTTACAAAATTTTAGTTTCGATTTAATAATCCAATATCAAGCTTTTTTTGCCTAATAACTCTATTAATTAGATGAATAATCAGTGCCAGTATAATTGTGATCATGATGATGTGCCAACGTTGTTGAACCACTGTGGCTATGCATATGAGAACCATCAGCCAGATAAACTGCCGGGCCAGTCATACCAGAATAATAATGAATATGCCCATCGTTCCTCGAAGTGGCCCCCTTGTAACTATGTACATGTGATTCGCCGTATGCTATCCCTAAACTAGTCTCACCTGCCAAAGTGTGATTGTGTTCATCACTTACTGATGTTACAAATAAATAACCGTGTACATGGTTAAGGCCTGTTCTCAAAATCGTCACCCGCCTCTTATTAGTAAAAATTCCACGAAAGCTTAATACAATATATGGAGGTTGCTGGTAATCCGTGTATTTGATTAAAAAGGGGGAGGGCTGCCCACACTCCTCCTGGCTCTCAATCCCGGTTTTACTGGCTCAAAACCGTCGGAATACTCAGTCCGGTGATCACCATATTGAAATATAAAACTAAAAGGTGTAGCATTACACTATAAAATAATACTTACCATGAGAAAGAAAAATGGAAAAAGCAAGGATAGTATTTCACTCGTGAAAGGAAGTGCGCCACAGGGTGATATTATGAAGATTTACATTTTACCTAAAACAAAATCCGGCAAGTACTCTGTAATATTTATCGTTATTGCCATTGTATTGGCAACTATTGTAATTATGGCAGGAATGAATATAGCTACACCACTGGGTAATGCCGGTTTCTTTAGCAATATGCCCTTGGCGTTGATGACCTTGGTGCATTTACTTGTGCTGTAATTTCTACGATAATGGGTTTTGTAGCATTAATCAAAAATACCGAACGATCAGTTTTAGTATATTTATCTATTTTGATTGGCGCATTGGCTATATATTTGGGATAGCGCAAGTTGTCGGTGAAATTACTGGTTCACATTGATGTGCCACTCCGATACTCAGTAGTGTAAAGGGAGTCCTGTTAGATTAATTTACTTTTATGGCATAAATAATTGACTTCATAGAAGTCGAGTGCCGCTCTTCCTCTATAAAAAATGATTAGATGAAAAGAAACTTATGGAGGTGTCTGAAGTGAACAATACCCAGCGAATATTACTTGCGGTGTATTTGCCCCTCACAGTTTTGATTCTATCTTTTCATATGTTATATCAGAAAGATGAACCTGCTTTATATTTAATGTTTGCTGTTAGGGTGACCATGTTCTTCTCTGTCGTTGTTATGGTAAAGCGGTTTAAGGAACAGAATCTTATTCTGCTGGCATTTTTATTTACGATCATTTCAGACTATTATTTTGTATATGCGAATACTTTGGTTCAACCCATTGCGAATCGTGAACTCTATGGAATGCTTGGATTTATAGCGGCATATTTGTGCTTGATAGCTGCGTTCAACAGAAATTTTAAAATTGGAAAAGCCGAATTAATTACGCTGTTACCCTTTGCAGGTATCTTTACATATGTTTTCTTATCTCTGCAACAGTATGCAAAAGGCTTCATGTATCCGGCTGCAATTATATTAGGAATTATACTGTGCTTTGCTGGAATGACAATGGTTGCGACACTGTACAGAGGATACTTCTTAAAGAGAACGGCATGTTTGGTAGCATTGGCAGGATGCATACTATTTATTAGCGACATGTTCGTTGCATTTTCCATTTTCCACCCCGTTTTTAAAGAGTTTATACTCTGGAAGGAAAATCTGATTTGGGGCACTTATGTACCGGCTTGGACCTTTTTAATGATGGTGGCCGCAGAAGATAAAATACATTGTATAGAAGAGAAAGTTGAAGTACCACTTGTCTGAATCAAAGACTAATTAAGCGGTACTTCAAGGGAGTTGGCAACCTGTCCCATGAGAGGTGTGATTGGGTGTGATGAAGGATTTGATTAAATGCATTTCATTATGCGCTTAGCATGAAACCCTTTGTTAATTTGTTTTACGGATGTTAAAATAGTTTATCCAGAGAAACACGAGGACCTGGATGCTGTAATAATAGCCTAGTTGAAAGGACGAGCAAGGTGAAAGTCAGGATTTTTAGTTCCCCGGATTATCGAATTTTAGATAAAGAAATCAATCAATGGCTGGAAGAGAATAATTGGATTAAGGTAATTAACATAACCCAAAGCACAGGAACCGCAACCGTGATTTCTATCTGGTACAACGAACCTAATGTACCGATCCTTGGGTAATGTCAAAAGGTAAATTATAATAAGATGGACATGGAGGCCAAAGAATGCTTACCTTTTATTGTTTTCCCCAGTGAAAGACTTGCCGTAAAGCAGAAGCGGGTCTTCGGCAAGAAAATATTCCGTTTGAGTACCGGAACATTGTAAAAAACCCTCTCTCCGTCGATGAATTGTTAGAATTGGCGGAACTTGGCGAAATCACTGTTCATGATTTGCTTAACAAGAAGAGCAAAACTTACAAGGAGCTTGGGAAAGAACTTGATGGGTCCAACGAATTGGCGGTTGCCGGTTTTCTTTCGACTAATCCAAAAGCAATGGTCAGACCATTGCTTGCAGGGATCAACGAGCTGATTATTGGGTTTGAGGATTAAAAATGAATTGATGGCTGCTATTCGCTCCCTTTCTACCATGCCGGAGCGTTTTCCTTTTCTCCATGCGGAATTATTCCTATCAATAAATACCACAAATTGTTCGTGGAAAAGTGGTATTTGATTCTATATCAGATGAAGGATCAGACAGTGTACATTGAATAAATTGGGGATTGCAGGCGGGATTATGGGTGTTTGGTGCGATAAGTGCCTATAGCCAACCGTTGTATTAGTAAGGGAGTGATACTATGCCCCCATATCAAATTAAATTCAAGCCGGAGAACTGTATTATTGAAGCTGACGCCGGCACATCTCTGCTTAAAGCAGCCGCTCAGGCGGAAATACATATCAAATCAGGGTGCGGTGGTAAGGGAACTTGCGGTGCTTGTAAGGTTGTAGTTAAAAGCGGAGACCCCTTAGTGCTGGGAACCGGGAACTTAACAGCCGAGCAAATTTCCGCCGGAGTCAGGCTGGCCTGTCAAACCAGGATCCGAGGGGATTTGACGCTTGAGGTGCCTCCGGAGTCCCGCTTGCAAGATCATCAGGTCTTAATGGGGGATGTCCAGAAAGGGATCTTACCGGAAAGCGGACCTGATTTACTGGAAAGGTTCGGGCATCATTCGCTTGCAGCGAAGCAGCGAATTTCACTGCCTGCGCCGACCTTGACGACGAACACGTCTGATTGGGACCGCCTGAATCTGGAACTACGGTGGGTCCTCAAAGCTGGAGAAAAACCCATTCACATTCCCTTAGCCATTTTAAAAAACTTGCCGGAAGCCCTCCGTCAAGCAAACTGGGATGTATCTGTCACCCTAACTGATACTGATTCCGGGATGACCGTCACTTATGTGGAACCCGGAAATGACCGGCCACCCTATGGTTTGGCAATTGATATTGGTACCACTACAGTTGTCGTTTACCTTATCAATCTCCGGACAGGAGAAATTGAGGATCAGCAGGGATCATACAATAAACAGGCAAAATTCGGTGATGACGTTATTTCGCGGATTGTATATGCCGCAGAAGAAACGAAGCACTTGGAAGGGATTCAGCATACGGTTATTGAAACCATCAATGCGCTTATTGACACGATTCTTGGCCGTCAATCCCTGACAAGTTGCAATATTTCCTGTGCCATGGTCGCCGGCAATACCACAATGACCCAATTATTTCTGGGCGTGGATCCGCGCTACATTCGATTGGAGCCCTATATTCCTACGATGACCGGCGTGCCCTCTGTCACCGCTCAGGAAATTGGCTTGCATATGCTGCCTGAGGCGTTGGTACATTGTTATCCCGCGGTAGCGAGTTATGTGGGCGGGGATATTGTTGCCGGAACACTGATTACGGATCTGGCCAAGGGGGAAGAGATTAGCCTGTTCATTGATATCGGGACGAATGGGGAAATTGTACTCGGAAATCAGGACTGGCTCGTGACCTGCGCTTGTTCTGCCGGACCAAGCTTTGAAGGCGGCGGGATAACTTTTGGGATGCGAGCAATGCCCGGAGCGATTGAACGGGTGATCATTGAGCCCGAGACCTTGGATGTATCCCTGAAAGTGATTGGCAATAGCCTGCCCGTTGGAATATGCGGTTCAGGTCTGGTGGATTGTGTGGCTAAGCTGCTCGGAGCAGGAATTATTGATCGGGCGGGGAATTTCCAATTGGGACATCACTCCGGCTCGGAGCGTTTAAGAGCTGCAAGCGATGACAAAGAGTTCGTCTTGGCCTGGGCTGAGCAGGCTGGCGGAGAAAAAGACGTGGTCATAACTGAAAATGATGTCAAAAATATCATACGCGCTAAGGGGTCGATCTACGCCGGTATTCGTTGCTTACTGAAGATGGTGGCCGTAGATATGGAAATGATCAGTAGGATTGTTATTGCCGGGGGGTTTGGTAATTACCTGAATGTTCATGATGCCGTTCAAATTGGACTGCTTCCGGATCTTGAACCGGAACGCTTTGAATTCATCGGCAATGCTGCCATTAAAGGAGCACGTCTCGCCTTACTCTCCCAGAATGCCTGGCGGGAAGCTGCCGAGCTGGGACGGAAAATGACCTATGTGGAGCTCTCAGTGGGGGCGACATATATGGACGAGTATGTTGCCGCCCTATTTTTGCCCCATACGGATTTATCCCTTTTCCCATCTTGTCAAAATAGTGATTAACGGAGGTCTTCTTATGGCAAAGGCCAAATATATAGCAGTTGCCGGTAAAGGTGGAGCAGGAAAAACTACGTTTACGGCTTTATTGTTAAGACAATTAATCAGCCAAAAAAAAGGGATTTCAATTCTCGCCGTCGATGCCGACCCCAACGCCAACCTTGGCGAAGCTTTGGGCCTCAATGTTACGGCAACGATTTCGGAGTTGCTGGAACAAATTAAAGAGCCCCAGGCAATTCCCGCTGGAATGCCCAAGAATATCTTCGTTGAATATAAACTTCAGCAGTGCTTGGTAGAGTCTAAAGACATTGATCTGCTTGTTATGGGAGGGCCGCAAGGAGCGGGGTGTTACTGCTATCCCAATGATCTTTTACGCAAACATCTTGAGAATATCGGAGAAAACTATGACTATGTGGCAGTGGATTGTGAAGCCGGTCTGGAACACATCAGCCGACGTACCATTCCCTACATTGATTGTATGTTCGTCATCAGTGATTCTTCGGCCCGGGGCATCCGCTCAGCAGGCCGGGTACACGATCTGATCCGCGGACTCAAGTCTCCCGTAAAGTCCATCTACTTGATTGTGACGAAGACCACGGAGGGAAGTATGGAGTCCTTAAAAGAAGAAATTGAACGCACAGGGCTGACTTTGCTTGGGGATATTCCCCTGGATCCTCTGGTTGCGGAATATGACCTTGCAGGCCGACCATTATTCGATTTGCCTGATGAATCCGTCTCGGTTCAGGCTGTCGAAAGCATTTTGCACAGGGCTGGAATCTTTAAATAGCCTTTAAATAGCCTTTAAATAGACCATGACTAGACCTTTAGGCCACAAACGTGGCGCCGCCGAAAGGATGAAGATGTTTATTAAGAACATTTAATAGATATTGAAATAAAAACCAAAAGGTGTAGACTTACACCATAAAATAAGTATACTATGAGGAAGAAAAATGGGAAAAAAGCAATTTGTTAAATTAATGGACGAAAAACTTAAGCTGATTCGCACTGAGTACGGACTGACTCAGGATAAAATGGCTTTAATATTGGGGATTTCAAAAAAGACCTTGATCGAAATAGAAAAAAACAGAAAAAGTTTAGGCTGGACCAGTGCGGTTGCATTAGCAAGTATTTTTTCAGACAGTACAATACTGCACGATGCAATCGGAGGGGATGTATCTGAAATCATCATCGCCTTGGCGTTTAATGATATCGATGTTGACTATCCTAAAACTTGGGGAGGGAAAGTTTGGTGGAAAACAATATCCGAGGAAAAATGCTACCGCATTCAGCAGAATATGTTTTCGCGTCATTATAGACTATTAGATCAGGAAAATCGTAGGGTATATGCCTCTTTTAGTTTAAAGGAGACGGAAGAACTATTGGAAGAGATACTGAACTCTAAGTAGCCTCGATCTCCTTGGCGCAAAAGGGGGCATTTTTCTGTACCCATGATAATCGTCGAGGTCTTTTGGAATAAAGAGGATTACTTAATATGTTGTTCCCCGCGGTGATACTCGGCAATATAGGGAAGATTTCGGTATTCTTCTTTATAATCAAGACCGTAACCGACGACAAAGAGATCGGGCATAATAAAGCATCGGTAATCAATTGTGAGCGTGAGTAGCCGCTCTGCAGGGTTGTCAAGGAGGGTGCAAATTTTTAGACTGGCAGGTTTGGAATCAGCAAGGTGCTGACAGACATAACCCAAGGTTAGGCCTGTACCAATGACATCTTCAACCAAAAGCACATGGCGATCGGTTATGGTTAAGTTCAGATCCTTGGTAAATCGGACAACCCCGGTTCTATTTGTTACCTCAGGGGATACTCCTACGGAAAGAAAATCAATATTCAAAGGAATAGTGAGATGACGTGTTAAGTCAGCTACAAAGTAGATGGCTCCTTTGAGGACGCTGACTATGACCAACTCCTTGCCCTGGTAGTCTCGATTGATCTCCAGACCTACTTCCGCTACTCTCTGTTGTATTTGCTCTTGGGTAAAGATAGTTTTTCCAATACCAGAAATACCCATTATATTTCAAATCCTTCCCGTAGTCCGAATCTTTCTAAAAGGGTATAGAAGTCGTTTTTAAAAACAATGTTGATATTAGTACCGGGATAGAGCTTTTTGAGCAGATGCACCTTTTTCTTTTTCTCAGAAACATATTTCTGATTCATGGTAGTAAGCTCTATATAGGTATTAAACCTGGGCAAGTAAAAATCCGGTGAAAAAGCCATGGTGATATTGCCTTCCATATCCCATTTAATAGGGAAGGTGCGGGGCTCATATTCCCAGTCTAAACTGTACATATCAAGAATCTTGGCAAATTCTTCTTCGGATTGGTTTTTAAAAACAACATGCCTATTCACCTTTTCAGCAAAGGGTTTAACCAAAGGCGGAGAGGTAACCTGCTTATTCTGTGCTAAGTTGTATAACAGGGAGGTTACTTCTTCTATGCTTAGGAAATCAGTATTAATGGTAATATGGTAAAGCCCTGGGTCTGACCAGTCCTTCCTATAAAGTGTGGCGATATAACGTTTGTGTTTCCGATCTGTAAGCTCAAGAAACTTTTCCGCATCTTTTTTCAAAAGGCTATGGGTTTGCATAATGCGGTTGGTTCGGATTTCACGGGATGCCATAATTTTCACGTGAAGGGCGGCAGGATGGCGAGCAAAAATAATCTGAGCACCTAAACCTGAAATTATTGCCGGTTGTTCGGCAATAAAATTTTTCAATTTGACTTCCAAATGTTCGGCAAAGGTTAAGCCCAGGGCTGAAGGGGTCAAGAAAAAACCAGGGCTTTCCACCAGCATATGTAGTTCATGTTTGTTGGCCACCTCTGGAAGCCATTCGCTCATGACAAGATCTCTAGTAATGACAGGTAGATTCAGCTTTTTGGCGAGAAGTTCCATGATTTCATTCCCAAGACTTCCGGTTTGTCTGGAAACAGTAAAGAATAGCATAACAGTCACCTCTTGATGTTGCTAAATTGGCCATATATCTCTGTACAACTTGATTAAGCTTATATCAAGTAGTTAATAGAATAATTCTACCATGAATTATAACCGGAAGCTAAAAGTTCTAGCAGGTCCCGTGTAGAATTATAAAGTTGGTAAATAAACTAATTAAGATTGAAATTTTCTTGTCAGAGTATAAAAGAATGAGATAATAATAGTAATGACTTGATTAGCCGAGATAGTATTTAAAATATCCGGGAATTAGGAGAGATACAAAATAATTCGGCCGTATTCGTGAATTGACGGAAGCGGATTAATCGGATATTATTTAAGTAAGCTCCAAGGAATTCCTAAGACGGGAAACCTGCACAGCCAGAAAAACAGAAACGGAACAGAAAAACTTATCGAGGATTCAGTGGGAAATGGGTACAACAGGTCTGACGACATGGAAGAGAAAATTCGCGTAGTCTGAAAGGATTAAAGTGGATTGGGCACGGAAGTGAAGTAAAGCTGTGGTAGGCAGATGACAACTGGAACCCAGACCAATCAAGGTTGTGTCAATCGATAAGTTGAGTATTAGGAAACGAAGTTTGAAGGCAATGGTAGGTAAGAAGTCGATAAAGGTTCGTTGGAGCTTCTATAATTCAAAAAGCCGGAGCAGAGATATCTGCCTCGGTTTTTTCATTGCAAATGATTATAGCCGTCGGATTTATAGTTAATTCTGAACGGGCGGTACATCTTATCGTAACTACATACCTTGATTCGGCAGAGTTGATGGCCCGACGGCATATCCCCATGACAATGCAGGATAGGGCAAAGCGTTTAGATATCTTTATCCAGTTAAATGCAGGCAACAGCGGCAGCCCGGTCATCAATAATCAGGCACAAGTAGTCGGTGTGATTTTTGGCGTTACTACTTTCGAAAATGAGGGGGTTTCAGAGTCCAGGGGTTTAGCAATACCGATTAAAGCCCTGCCTAAAAAATATTTTGACCAAAACTGAGCAGGAGTTTGCTTAGAAAAAATAAATATAGACGCCCACATGAAAGCAAGCACGGTGGGTTTTTTTATTGCAAGAGGCTCACTTCTTTCCACGCGTTCCCCTTAACTTTTGCTCACTTTTATTATCGCGTTCATAAGATAAGAAAGAGAGGATTAAACAAATAAGCATAAGGTGAGGAACGATATGAGGCTTAATGGAAAGGTTTTGATCGCTCAAAGCGGGGGGCCGACTGCAGTAATAAACCAGACCCTGGTCGGAATAGTTCTGGAAGCCAAAAAACATACCCCAGTATGCGGAGTTTATGGAGCATTAAGAGGGGTGGAGGGGATAGCTAATGAGGATTTTCTCGACCTAACCCAAGAAACTACCTATAATTTGGAACAGGTGGCCTTAACCCCGTCCTCTGCTTTATTGTCTACTAGGATAAAACCGGACAGCAAATTTTGTCACGAGATATTAAAAGTCTTAAAAGCCCATGATATCCGATATTTCTTTTATATCGGCGGCAATGATTCCGCGGATACAACCCGCATGGTTAATGAAGAAGCCAAGCTGGCCAAATATGATTTGCGGGTGATCCATGTGCCTAAAACTATCGACAATGACTTAATGCTGAACGATCATACTCCTGGCTTTGGTTCGGCAGCCAAGTTTGTCACCCAGGCTTTTATGGGAGTTAACCTGGATGTCAGGGCTATACACGGAGTATATATTGGCGTAGTAATGGGCCGTCATGCCGGATTTTTAACTGCATCTTCGGCCATTGCACGAAAATTTGATGCTGACGGGCCTCATCTCATCTATCTACCGGAAAGGGTCTTCAGCATAGAGCCGTTCCTGCTGGATGTAAAAGAGGTTTATGACAGATACGGGATCTGTATAATTGCCGTTTCCGAAGGAATCAAAGATGCTTCTGGGGCGCCTATTGTTACAACGCTGGGTAAGGGAATCGAGAAGGATGCCCACGGCAATATACGGCTTTCTGGCACCGGTGCCTTGGGAGACATGTTATCGGATCAAATCAAAGAGAAGCTGAACATTTCCCGGGTGCGCAGCGACACCTTTGGCTACTTGCAGCGTTCTTTCTTCGGCTGCGTGTCCGATGTTGATCAGCATGAAGCCCGGGAGGTTGGAAAAAGAGCTGTTCAGATGGCTATGTGGGATGATGTGAACGGTTCAGTCACCATCAGGCGAATTGGTAACTATTACATCGATTATCAACTGGACCGGTTTGAGGATATCGCTGCCAAGACCAGATATATGCCTGATGAATTCATCAACCGGGCAGGAAATAATGTTACGGACGCCTATAAATTTTACGTCAGACCGTTGTTAGGCTCCGGGCTGCCCCAGCCTTCGTGGGTGCGGGCTCCCCAGGTACCCAAACTGTTGAATAATGATTAATAGCCTGATATCAGCAGCTTCGGGGCATTTTGCCCATTTCTCTTATGCTTTTTTACGTGTTTGAGCGTCCCTTTTTCTTTTGCCTGTAATATTTATTGAACGTCTAATGGAACATATTTCCGACCTCCAGGGGGATGCAAATGCGCGGAATTGAAGCGGTCAGCGGAAATTCTGGATGGGTCAACTGCTTATTTTATGTAATTTCTGAGATAAAGTCTTACTAATTATAAGTATTATGATTTCGGAGTTCTCACTCTTTACGCGTTATATACTTGAAATGAGGACAGATCACCGAGGCTGTATTCTTATCCGTAGTTATGTCAATAGCATTACTCTAACTATGCCAATGCTAAGTATTAATTAACAGGGAGGAAGAAAAATGATTCGTAAAAGTATTATAAGAACGATGGAAAGTACCTTCATTGTTCAGATACCCCATCCGGCAGGAAATGGTATGCTGACCCCAAAGGGGACAGGCTTTTTTATCTCGGGAGATGGATATTTTATTACCGCGAAGCACGTCGTTGAAAGTGTTAGTAATTTTACAGATATACGGTTATCCCGACCTGGGAATGATGTACGTACGATGGTTCAATATCCGGCACTAGTTAAAATGTGGGATAGTTCTGATATAGCTCTACTTAAAATAGATTATAATTTGAATAAAGATAAGGAGTTTCTTAAGGGTAAAAGTGAATTCTCTTATATAGAAATTGAATTGGACGAACAAATTGAAGGAACTCCAGTTTATTCATATGGATTTCCCTTGTCGCGAGTTGAGAGAAATGGGGTAATTGCATTTGAATTTATTAGCCCTCGAGTTACTTCAGCTATAATTGCTTCGAGGCACGATTTAATTGGACCAATACGCTCAAGCAGCGATCCAAAGTTTTATGCCATTGACAAAGCTTTGAATAATGGGAACGGTGGCGGCCCAATAGTTTTAACGGAGACGGGAAAAGTGATTTCAGTATGTATTAGGCCTCAACCGGTGTCTATTCGTCAGGATCAGAAGGTTTCAGTAACAGTACCGCTCTTATATGCAATTACTTCATCTTTGAAGAATATTGAAGATTATCTATAGTACTATGTTAGTATTCTAAACCGCAACGTCACATAAATCCTATAAATTCCAAGGATTAAAAGGTTCGTAGATTAAGTAAAAGTTATTTAAATTGCATTTTGCGGAATGATACGATGCATAATAAGAGTATATTATTGCTTAAGAAGTAAGAAGGGGATCAGAGAATAGGGAAGGAACCGGCGTGATTATATGACTGCTAAACTCAACGAGTACAACCAAAAAAGGAAATTTGCCAGAACCTTGGAACCGGAAGGGATAACAGAAGTTGCACAAAAGGGTCTGAGGTATGTTGTCCAGCACCATCTGGCACGTAGAGATCACTACGATTTCCGCCTGGAATGGGACGGAGCTCTATTGAGCTGGGCAGTACCCAAGGGCCCTTCCTATGATACACGGGACAAGAGGCTCGCCGTACGGGTGGAGGAGCATCCTCTGGAATACAGAAACTTTGAGGGGACGATTCCCAAAGGGGAATATGGCGGCGGTGTGGTCATGCTCTGGGATGAAGGGTACTGGGAACCCTATGGGGATGTGGAGGACGGACTTTGTGCAGGTGTGCTGAAGTTTGTTCTAAACGGAAGAAGACTTAAGGGAAAGTGGGCGCTGGTGGGATTAAACGGGAAAGCCGGCAAGAAGCAGGATAACTGGCTGTTACTTAAAGAAAAAGATGAGTATGCCAAAACTGCCGACTGGATTTCTGAATTTACCACCAGTATCAGAACCGGACGCTCCATGCTGGAAATTGAAGAAGGGGCAGACGATAAGATCACCCGCAATCCCTTCAGCAGTACAGGCGTGCAGCTGGCCCAATTAGTCCATTCGCCTCCTAAGGGTGAGGATTGGCTTTATGAGATGAAATACGACGGCTACAGGATCCTGGCCTATATAGAAGACAATAGCGTCCGGCTTATCACCAGGAACGGCCATGATTATACGGAACGGTTCCAGGATTTCGCCTCTTCCCTTGTTAAATGGGCAGGCAGGAGGGCGATGATCCTGGACGGCGAAATGGCCATCACAGACGCAGTGGGCAAGACGGATTTTCAGGCCCTGCAGAACTATCTAAAAAATCCCCATACCAAAAACCTGACCTATATCGTCTTTGATCTTCTGGCGCTGGATGGAGCGGACCTTCGGGGACACCGCCTGATTGACAGAAAGGATACGCTTGAAGCTTTGCTGAAGGATCCCCCCAAAAACCTTCACTACAGCCGACATGTGAGAGGAAACGGCAAGGAAAGTTTCCGCGCGGCCTGTGAAGCAGGCATGGAAGGGATCGTCGGCAAAAAAACCGATTCCGTCTACAGCGGTGCAAGAAACGGCGACTGGATCAAACTTAAATGCGATCAAAGGCAGGAATTTGTCATCGGTGGATATACGCTTTCCGATAGAAAAACCAGCGGGGTAAGTTCCCTGCTCCTGGGCGTCTATGCAGGCGGGGAATTAGTCTATGCCGGACGTGCCGGTACCGGCCTGAGCCAAGCAGACATGAAAGAGCTAGAGGGGAAATTTGCGGGTATAAAGAGAATGGAACCCCCTTTCCAACCCGCGCCCAAGCCCAGGTCGACGGAAAAGATCACCTGGCTTGAACCTGAACTGGTGGCGGAAATTAAATTTGCCGAATGGACCGAAGATAAACTATTAAGGCAGGCCAGCTTTAAAGGTCTGCGCACGGATAAGAATCCCAGGGATATTAAAAAGGAAAAAGCGGATGAGGAAATACAGCCTCAATCAGCCGCTAAAGAAACGGAGAGCGTCGTGGAAGCAAACACCAAAGGTCTCATCATTGAAGGAATTAAGATCAGCAACCCGGATAAGGTTATCTTTGCCGACCCTGAAATCACCAAAGGGGATGTGATCCGGTATTACGCCCAGGTGGCAGGGCGCATGCTTCCTTTTGTGAGCCGCAGGATTCTCAGCATTGTGCGCTGTCCAAAGGGTATCTCCCAGACCTGCTTTTATAAGAAGCATCCCGGTCCGGGGAACCTTGGAATCGTGACCATTCCTATTTTCACCAGTGACGGAGAACCGGAAGACTATTTCTATATCGAGAATGCATCCGGGCTGATCGCCGAAGCACAAATGGGTACACTGGAATTTCATACCTGGGGAAGTAGTGTCGACGAGCTGGAAAGGCCTGATCTGATGGTATTTGATCTGGATCCGGATGAAGGGATGGACCTGAGCAAGGTGCGCCAAGGTGTGCGGGATATAAAAAATATTCTTGCTGAACTTTCCCTGAACTCCTACCTCAAGACCAGCGGCGGTAAAGGGTACCATGTGGTCGTTCCATTAAAACCTGCCGTTGCCTGGGATGGATTTCACAATTTTGCCAGGCGTATTGCCGAAGTGATGGAGCAGAAGTGGCCGGACCGCTACACAAGTAATGTGAGAAAGGCTAAGCGTGCCGAAAAGATCTTCATCGACTGGATTCGCAACGGCAGAGGTGCTACCAGCATTGCCCCCTATTCCCTGAGAGCGCGGAAAGGGGCTGGGGTATCCATGCCCATCGCCTGGGCGGAGCTGGACATGGTAGCTCCTGACGGTGTCAATATGGCGGAGGCACTCCGGAGGATCGGCGGCAATGATCCTTGGCAGGATTTTTTCCGGAATAATCAACAGCTGAAATGAGCAGGCGGAACTATGTGCCATCCTCCTGCCTGAACAGGTAAAAGTTGCAGAGCAGCAGGGCGCAGATTCGTTCGTCTTCCAAGCTGATACCGCAAAGTTCCTGTGTTTTGTTTAAACGGTAAAGCAATGTATTTCGGTGTATGTGCATTTTAGCTATAGTTTTTGAATGGTTGCACATGGAGTTAATATATATACGCAGCGTTTGCAAATAAGCGGTGCCGTTTTTTTGGCCATAAAGCCGCAAAATCTCTATGGAAGGATGCAGATAATTTAGCGGATCTATACTTTCGCGTACATATGACATCATATTTTCCAATACAAAATCCCGATAGGAGTACATATTTTCTGCAGGTATATATCGCCTGCCAACCTCAAGCGCCCGCTCAGCCTGGTATTTTCCGGTCCGTTTCCTCCTATTATCACTACACAAATAGGGGGTTTCAGTGATATGCTAAGGTTTTGTTCCCAGATCAAAAACTCCTCTCGGGTGCTGACCAAACCTTGAAACAGGTCGCGTATAAAGGACGTTACAATAGGATAGTGAGAGTTGGAAGAGGTGTAGGCTTTTTTCTACATTTCCAATGCTACCGCCTGGCATACCAGCTGCGTGATCTTGACATGCAAATCGGTAAATTTATCTTGTTCAAATAATACGCCTACATATCCCCTATCTGTACTGCTGCAATTACCAGCGTTATAATAGAAAAGAGAGGTGTTATTAATGAGGTTGACTCCAGCAGGTGAACTGACCCGGCGAATTACCGCATTGCAAAAACTGTTGCAGCAAAAAGGCGTTGACGGTGCGTTAATCATGGATAACGTGGATATGTTCTATTTTGCAGGCACTGCTCAGCGTGCCTACCTGTTTGTTCCTGCCGAAGGCAGGCCTTTGTTGATGGTGAAGAAAAGCTTTACCCGTGCCCGGGGAGAATCAGCGTTGCAAGAGATTATTCCCCTGGCTAATGTAAAAGACTTAACCAAAATGCTATATGCGTATGGTTATAATAAAATAACTACCTTGGGGCTTGAGCTGGACGTATTGCCTGCGGCACTGTATCTGCTTTTTCAAAAGCTATTTGAGGGTGCTCAGATTGTAGATATCAGTGGCTTAATTCGTTCTGTGCGCATGGTTAAGTCATTTTATGAACTGGAGGTGCTCCGGGATGCCGCTCAGCTTAATTACACTCTCTTTTCCCGGGCCAAGGACTATTTAAGAGAGGGTATTACTGAATTGGAATTGGCAGGTCAGCTGGAGATGGTGTATCGCCTGGCAGGACATTCGGGCACTGTAAGAATGCGAGGATTTGATCAGGAAGTATATTTTGGTCATATATTGTCTGGCGCCAATGCGGCTATACCTAGTTATATGGAAAGTGCTACCGGCGGACCGGGAGTAAGCATGTCCTTTCCTCAGGGAGCGGGCTATAAGATAATAGCCCGGAATGAGCCGGTTATGATTGATTATGTAGGAGTTTTAGACGGTTATATGGCAGACCAGACCCGGATATATTGTATCGGTCAACTGCCGGATAAACTCGTACATGCTCATGAGACAGCTTTACTTATTCAAGAAGCAGTTAAGCAGATGGCTGTGCCGGGGGCATTGTGCGAGGATATTTACCGGCATGCGATGAATATGGCGGCCGAATCCGGATACGGAGAGCATTTCATGGGCTACTCCGAGCCCGTACCTTTTATTGGACATGGCATAGGTCTAGAACTCAATGAATGGCCGGTATTGACCTCAGGTTTTAAAACGCCGCTGGAGAAGAACATGGTCATAGCTCTAGAACCAAAATTTATTTTTCCCGAAGGTGCTGTGGGCATAGAAAACACTTTTGTTGTGGGGGAAAAAGGACTGGAAACATTGACGTTGTTTGATGAAAATATAATTTATCTTAGGTGAAAGACAAGCTGAACAAACGGAAGGCACACGAGATCACATAATATATTTAAATAGTTATGTTTATATATAAGGATAAGGTATTGGATTTACTTTAAACTTATAGTATAATTAGCTCGATATTGAAATTATACATTAAAGGAGGATGTTGGATGAAAAGAAAGACGATTACATTAATGGTGGGGCTGATTTTTTCGATGTTGGTGTTTACCGGATGCTCCCAACAAGTCAACTCAGTGGGAACGTCTCCAAACGGGAGTGAAATTGCCATAGAGAAAGCTGCCATGAAGTTTATGAAGGATTATCAAGCAGGCGGCTATAAACTTGTTTCGACTGAGGATCTAAACAAATGGGTGAGCGAAAAGAAAGACATGATTATTATTGATACTATGCCGGCCGATAATTTTGCTAAAGGTCATATACCGGGGGCCGTAAATGCAGTGCTTCCTAAAACCGGGATGGCCGACGCTACGGTTGAGCAAAAGGCAGCTTTTATAAAGCTTCTTGGAACTGATAAGAATAAGATAATAGTGGTATACTGCGGATTTGTGGGTTGTGCAAGAAGTGATGTAGGGGCAGTCCTAGCCGTAAAAGAAGGTTTTACAAACGTATATAGAGTACCAGGCGGATCGGTAGCCTGGGAAGAAGCTAAATATGCGATGGAGAAATAGAATTTCTAACCTGACAAATAACAGCAGTCTCCCGATTTATCGGGAGACTATTTTGTACTCTCGGTCAATCCAAAATCAGAAACAGAAAGGATAACTAATCAATGATAATGATAAATAAGGCTAAAACCATAGGCTACCGGAGGCTCTTTGCCATTGTATCTTTAATCGGAGCGATCTATGCGGCTTATGGCGCTTCCAGTACACTGACTTGGCCGGGGATCACATGGTATATCATCTGCATCGCTGCGCTGTTACTTGTCAAAGATCCCAGGTTTGTCATACTACTTTGGTTTGCTGTAGCCACCCATATCATACTCAGCGGCTACCAACTCTGGCTTTGGCAAACTCAACAGATCACTCCTTGCATTTATTGCTCTAGCGCAGCGTTGTGCGTCCTGATCGCCACGACTGTGCTGTACCGCCCCTTACTTAGTGCTTTGTTGGTTCTGTTTATGATCGGAATGCTGTGTGCATGGCCCTTTATCTTTCCACCATCATGCGGCTGTTAAATCTAACCTCGATGTTTGAGTTTTTTAATAACAATTTGATAAGACCACCTGGTTCCGTACTTGGCATAACTGATAATTAATTACCTTGAATCTTAACCTTAATATAGTTAATAGTAGTATTGACATAATTAACATATGGGATTATTATCTTAAGTATAGAGATGATTTAGATGACTTACATAGAGGTGATGGTTCTTGAACTATAAAATGCCGCATCGGTGTCCGGTATGTGATCACGAAATGCGGATTAGTAAACTAACCTGTACCCATTGTCCAACAAAGATTGAAGGGGAATTTAGTACGTGTAAATTCTGTCAACTCCCGGCTGAACAGCTGATTTTTGTGGAGACATTTATTAAATGTCGTGGGAATATTAAAGAGGTGGAAAAAGAGCTGCGTATCTCCTACCCTACAGTACGAAGCCGTTTAGACAGTATTATTGAAACGCTCGGCTATCGGGTCGACGGGGATAAAGAAAAGCAGGATCCCCAAGAAGAAAGCAATCGCAGGGAAGCCATTTTGGAAGCCCTTGAACGCGGGGAAATTTCACCGCAGGAAGCGACCCTTAAATTGAGAAAGATGGATAAGTAAGAATAGGGGTGAAGGCCAATAAAGGCCGGAAAGGAGCGGACATTATGGGCAGCGAAAAAATGAAGGTTCTTGAGATGATTCAAGAAGGAAAACTGACCGCAGCTGAAGGAATGGATTTGCTGAAAGCAATTGAGGAGGGGAATACGGATGGGGAAATTCTTACGGCCATATCTCCGATGAATCGTTTCCTGCGTGTTCGCGTCATTGGAGAAAAAACGTTGAAAGTCAATGTGAATGTCCCGTTCAGTCTGCTTCGTTCAGCCTCCAAACTCGTCGTTTATGCTATGAGCTTTGTCCCTGTCGAAAAGCGTGCTGAATTCGAGAAAAAGGGTCTTGATTTACAAGCCTTGGATGTCGAAGAATTCGTCCGAATCATTGAAGAAAGTGTTGATGGGAAGATCGTTGACGTTGAAGTTACGGATCCTCAAGAAGGAAAAATAAAGGTGGAAGTGTATGTGGAGTAAATCAGCTTTTTTACTAATGATCCAGATCAAAACACAACGTGGCTGGGGTTTCACCTTTCCGATAACCCTATGGGTTATCGACGATTGGTTTGAGGCCTTGACGGATTTAGCTCGGGTTGGGGAAGCCGCCTTAAAGCTTGTTCCGAATCCACGGGAACCAGCCGCCCGAACTCATTTGCAATGGGTAAAACGGCTTTCCCCCAGCCGCATCCTTTCAATTTCCCATATCCTCCATGGAAACTACTCTGTAGGCATAATAGTTATATGATAACTCCTCTTTACGGTTCTTTATCGGAAACGATGGGGTCCTCTATGTTTTGGCAAAGGGTGTTCTTTTAAGATCCGAAGGTCTCGATCATCACTAAAACTCTCTTCAGTAACACGGTGACAACCCGAGTTGTTCAAGGGAACCACTCATCAAATTGTTCAAGAAACGTGATCGATTTGCACACTTAATTGTCGCATAAATAGCGATTGTTTTGACTTTATGTTTTTACAGTTAGGGTATAATTATGGTACAATATGACATAAAAACGGTAAGGGAGTTGACAGTTATGCCACGAATCATTCCGATTCGAGATTTGAAAAATACAAAGCGGCTAAGGCGGTGATCATTCATCGCTTTTTCTATGGCGCACAGGATTATATGAAATTGATTTAAAGAAATTTAACTTGTGCAACCCCTCAGTAGTACGTTTAGTCCAGAAGAACATTGTCGATTTGATGAACAAGTGAGAAAGGTCGTGACCGAATGCTGATTATTGGCGAACGAATTAATGGGATGTTTACTGATATTGGAGATGCACTTCGTAATAAAGACCCAAAACCATTACAATATTGGGCTGTGAAACAAGAAGAAGGAGGGGCTCATTACCTCGACGTTAATTCCGGACCGGCCATCCCTACAGAGGAGCGTGTCGCTGCTTACGAGTGGATGGTTAAGGTCATTCAGGAAGTTTCCGAATTGCCTCTTGTCTTGGACTCAACTAACTACAATGCCATCGAAGCCGGTTTAAAAGTTTGTAAACGCCCGGCAATTATTAACTCCTGTCCAGTCGAACAAGTTAAAATTGAGCGTGTCTTCCCCATGGCGATTCAATATAACGCAGGTCTAATCGGTTTAACCATGGACAAGCAAGGAATTCCTAAGGACGCTGAGAACAGGGTTGCTTTTGCCATGGAATTAGTAGCCGCCGCAGATGAATATGGTCTTCAGATGGAAGACCTCTTTATTGATCCGCTTATTCTCCCCGTAAACGTTGCTCAGGAACATGCCCCGGAAGTATTAGAATCCCTCCGTCAGGTAAAAATGTTGGCCAACCCGGCGCCGCGCACGGTTCTTGGCTTATCAAATGTGTCTCAGAAAGCACAGGATCGAAGTTTAATCAATCGCACTTTCCTGGCCATGGCTATATCGTCAGGACTTGATGCGGCTATCATGAATGCCAATGACGATGAACTTGTCGATGTTGCCGCAACCTGCCAAATCCTGCTCAACAGAAGTATTTATGCGGATTCCTACCTTAAAGTTTTCCGCGCACGCTAATTGCTCACGCACATTAATCGTCATGCATAGGGGTTCACGGTGGCAGTTGCTTATCATGCCGTAAACAGTTAAAATAATAACGTGTTAATATACTGGCAAAGGGAATAGTATAAAGAAGAGTATACACTAATATTTTTGGAGGATTTTTAATGAAAATCAGCTTTTTCGGAGCCGCCCAAGTTGTCACGGGATCATCGTTTCTTGTTGAGTCAGGCGAATCCCGAATTTTAGTAGATTGCGGGATGTTTCAGGGCCCCAAAGCGCTGAAAGAATTAAATTACAAGGAGTTTCCCTATAATCCAGCAAGTATTAACGCCGTTATTTTAACCCATGCTCATATCGACCATTCAGGAATGCTGCCAAAATTGATTAAGGCAGGGTTCAAGGGTACTATCTGGGCTACCTCGGAAACGACAAAATTATGCTCGATCATGCTTCCGGATAGTGGTCATATTCAGGAAATGGAAGTGGAACGTAAGAACCTAAAGCGGGAGAGAGCTGGACTTAAGCCGATAGTTCCGGTTTATACTGTCCAGGATGCGCTCGATACCCTTCCATACTTACATGCAACGCCTTATAATGAAATAATCGAGCTTGTTCCGACTATATCTTTTCAACTCTACGACGCCGGCCACATTTTAGGATCATCACATGTTGTGCTCTACGTCAAAGAACAAGACGTCAGTAAAACAATCGTGTTTTCCGGTGATATTGGCAATGTTCACCAACCCTATATTAAAGACCCAAGTATTTTAAGTGAAGCTGACATTGTCCTTATCGAAACAACCTATGGAAATCGTCTCCATGCCGATGAAAACACTGAAGGATTAAATAGAGATCGCACTGAACAGCTTGCCGAAACGATTCGAACAACTTATGAGGCTGGAGGGAATATAATCATCCCTGCCTTTGCCATCGAACGGACCCAAGATCTGCTTTATTATCTCTTAAAATTACAAAATGAACAGCGCATCCCTACTTTGCCGGTTTATATTGACAGCCCCTTAGCCATCGCGGCGACAAAAATATTCCAGGAAAACACCAAACACTTTGATGCCGAGACGCATGCCTTAATTAAACAGGGCAGTAGTCCTCTGAACATGCCGAACGTTCATTTCAGTCTAACTACTGCGGATTCAATGGCGATTAATAAGATTGAAGGCGGAGCGATCATAATTGCAGCCAGCGGTATGGCTGATGCTGGGCGGATAAAATATCACCTTAAACAAAACCTCTGGCGGGAGAAGGCCACCGTCCTTTTTGTAGGATATCAGGCCGAAGGCACACTCGGCCGCATACTTACTGATGGTGCCGAGACTGTGGCAATCCACGGAGAGAAGGTTGCCGTTAAAGCACGCATTTGTAACATGGACGGCTTTTCCGCTCACGCCGATCAAACCGCTTTGCTTCATTGGCTCTCTCTCCTGGGAAAAAAGGCGGAACAACTCATTCTTGTTCACGGCGAATTGGAACCCCAAACCATTTTCTCCCATAAGATTCAAGAGGTGTTTGGCAAAATCCCTATTATCCCTCAACTTGGGGAGATTATTGAATTCCTACCTGATCAAATCGTGAGGCATACTCCAGAAATAGAATGGTTAATACAGGATACTTCCACCGAGAACAGGGAAGAAGAGGAACGCGTTTCCTCCGTAATTCCTGAGCCAATATCAACATTTCAACCGATCAAACATACACTCAAAAAACGATCTAAAATGGCCAAACCATACCGATCTCGGGCTCAAGTTAATAGAGCTTATGTCCGACTACTCCACCGACTCAAGCAGCTGATTAATGAAGGGCAACAGTCCCATGATTTTGACAGGGTTGTGGATCTTCTTGACCGTATGACAAGCTGGCTTGAGGAACAAGAACGGGGAACGAAGCCTAAGAAGTAATCTGCTTCATTAGAGCCAAGCAAATTCGGCAGTTTGGCGTTTTATCCCACCCAAGAAACGAAGTGTTTCTTCACGTCGCTTTACCGCTAAACGTTTTCCAGCCTTGGTTGATACTTTGTGAGGAAGGGCATCAGCAAAGAGACGAGCTCTATCTACTGCATTTTCAGGGGTCAGAATTAATTCATCTTGCCCAACCAAGCTAAATAAACGCATTAAGCCTATGTTTCCAAAATTATCTAATATGTCCGAATCACGTAAATAGACCGCCTCATCACTCCGTCCTGGTTCTGAGTAATACATGTGGTTTTCAACAGCATCTAAAACCGCTGGCAGCTTGATAGGGGAAAACAGCTTTTGTTGTAGGATGTTTGATGTTACCCCCTTGGAACGCAAGGTGTGATCCATGTTTTTGTTTTTCAACGCATAGACAGGGTATTTTCCTGTGTCGTGCAGCATTGCTGCAGTATATAGAACTTCATCATCGAGAGTTAAGCCAGCAGAGAGTTCTTTTGCCAAATGATAAACCCTAAAACAATGATTGAGCCCCCAAGCAGGGTGAGCACCAGATTGACCAACGATATCTATAAGTTCTTGCCGAAAGTCCATATTTACTCCTCCTTAGTTCGTTTGGAAACTATATACTCCAAAAGGCTCATATTCTCCTGCTATAATCTGGAAAACATATCGACCTGTTTTTTATTATTTGATGTTTAATAAACGATTTTTGATCTAAATATCCTTTGTTACCATTTTTTAGAGAGGATAATAGATAAAAAGAGAGAAAACTATAGAGTGTTTCTTGATGGGAACATAGGGAGTGAGCATCTATGAATAAAGTAAGTGTTTACGGGAGCTTTACACAGGCTCTTTTCTTTTCCGGTGTAGTATCAATTCCCAAATATCTCTTAACCCATTATACAGAAATTGGTTTGAATGATCAGGAGATGATGGTGTTGATTCAGATTCTCTGTGAAATTGAATCAAACCCGTATCCTTCTATAGCAACCTTAGCTGACCGCATGACCGCATCTTCAGCCGATATTGAGGAAGTTGTGGGTCGATTGGTAGAGAGAAAATTAATGGCAATTGAAAAGTACTGGAATCCTATCGAAAAAAAGTGGGCTAATACCTATAGTATTGTTAAACTAATTGATGAACTTGCCGAAGTCTGGGCCATAGAGCGTTCTCAGCAATTAGATGAAGAACGGAACCTGAAACAATCCCAATCTTCGCCGCAATCGATCTCTACCCCAAAAAATCCGTCTATGGAAAACTTAGTCCATACCTTTGAGCAAGAATTGGGTCGCTTACTTACCCACCTGGAGTGTGAAAACCTGGATCGTTGGCTTGCATCTCATTTTTCTGAAGAGTTGATTATTGAAGCCTTGAGAAGAGGCGTAAGTGCCGGTATTCGAAACTTCCGCTATCTGGATTCTATTCTTCGGGAATGGCAAAAAAAGGGACTCCGCACAAGAGCCGAAATTGAAGCGGAAGACGCTTATTTTCAAGCTCGTCAAGATAAAAAAGTTACAAAGACTAAAAATCTTGTTCCAAAAAACTTAGTTCCAAAAAAGGCTCGGAATAAATATGACGATTTCTATCTATAGTCCGCAACACAACTTCTCATGTAATATCTGGTATGAAAGGAGGAAATGATTCTAGATGAGAAGTATAAATGATATCCTGAAAAATAATGTCTTAACCACTAAAACACCTATTTCCAACTTGGAATCCATTCTAAATACCCAATCTGATTCTCCAACAGACCATCAAAATAATGGAGTGTGCGGTTCAAATCAAATTGAAACGTTTCGATGTATAACTTGCCATGATCGAGGGATCGTTCTTGAAGGGGATGTGGCCTATCCCTGCAGCTGCATGCAAACAAGAAAACTGGAAAATCAGTTTCGCAATGCCCGAATTTCACGAGAATTAATGAAGTGCCGTCTGGAAAAATTCAGGTTCGATTATTACACACAGGATACTAACGACCAATCGCATTATGAAGCGGCTTCAAGAGCCTTAAATGCCTCCAAAAGCTTTGTTAAGGAGTGTAAGTTTAACCCCCATGCTCCTGGGATTCTGTTCACCGGTCCGGTAGGATCGGGGAAAACCTTTCTGGCGGCATCCATTGCCAATGAACTTCTGGACGCACAGCTTCAAGTCCTTTTTTTAGTGGTTCCCGATCTATTGGATGAATTAAGGGCAACCTATAAGTCTGAAATCAATGAAATAGATTTACTGGATTCAGCCCGCACGATTCCTATTCTCATTCTTGATGATTTAGGGGCACACAATTATACGGACTGGACACGGAATCGCATCTATTCAATTATTAATTATCGCATGAATGAATTACTACCCACCATTATTACCTCAAATCTCTCGCTTGATGAAATGGAAGACTATATCGGGGTACGTACAACATCCCGGATAATTCAATCTTCGCGGATCTTCCGTTTAAGCGTAGAAGAAGATATTCGCCACCAGATTTATTATGAACGAGAAGGAAAAAAATGAAAATAATTTTCTAAATCTATGCATGTCCTTAAAAGACATGCATAGATTTTTTTAAGAGATAAAATCTCAAATTAAATAGGAGGTGTTCAGCTTTGGCTAAAATTATTGCGCTTAATCGAAGATACTTCATTATGGTCGCCAGTGTTATCGTGATTTGTCTGATCGGATATGGGGGATTCTCCTTCTGGCAAAACACAAATGCAAGTGTAAGTAAAGTTAACGATGTCCCAGAAATTAAAATGTTAAGTGTTACAGTGGAACCGGCATCGCTAGTCCAGGATCTGACCTATGGGAGTGTGACTTTAAAGGGAGCACAAGTGATCACGACTAAAACGTTTGATCTGATCGCAACAGTACAAAACACAACAGCTAATAAAATGACGAACATACCGGTAGAATTGCAGGTAACACTCGTCGGAGATGATACGAAAAAAGTAACCTCACAGGGCTCATTAGACTCCTTAGAACCGGGCGCCACAGCACGTGTAGCTTTTCGTCAGATAAAAATTTTAGGTGACGCATTAGGGAAAAGCGCTACAGCCGGACAGCATTTAATGACCATAAGTATCAAACCCAATCCTGAAGGGGGCGTAGATCAAGCAACAGAGGCTAGTTTTCGTTTTATGGTTGATACAACGGTTAAAGGCCCCGTGACTGTGAAAAAACAGTAATCTAACTGAAAATAAGTGCTGATCACCAGCACTTATTTTTGTTTTGTCTTCATTTAGGATATAATACTCTTCAGTGGTGAGCTAGC
>JQID01000048.1 GCA_000770645.1 Desulfosporosinus sp. Tol-M | reverse complement strand
GACTCCGTGGATTATCCTAAGTATGGTTTTGCTGTAGGTAGTGCGATCATCAAGGGAGAGGCCGACTTGGGAATCGCGATCTGTGGAACCGGGCAGGGGATTTCCATGGCCGCGAATAAAATTTCAGGAATCCGTGCTGCGGTCTGTTCAGAGACGTTTTCAGCCCGGATGGCCAGAGAACATAATAATGCCAACGTTTTAGCACTAGGCGCCCGGGTGATTGGCGCCGGCCTTGCCCTCGACATTGTGGATATCTTTTTGAAAACGAAGTTTTTAGGGGGTAGGCACACCCGTCGTTTGAATTTGATTGCGGACATTGAACGCGGTGAGAATATTTGAATCCCGAACGTCTTGTTCGAGTCATTTGTCAAAGCGAGGAGGAATCCCTTTTCTCATGGATAAAAATATTGCAGACAAATTGCATGTGATGGCCAATATTTGGGATGATGTACTCGAGGCCTTTTTTCTAAAGGCTAATTTAAGACGGGGGCAGATCCTCGTTTTAGGGTGCAGCACTAGTGAAGTTATCGGCCAACAGATCGGTCAGGGAAGTAGTCTGGAGGTTGCCGAGGTGTTGCTTCCGCCTTTGTTGGAACGGGTTCACCAACAAGGAATCTTTTTAGCGGTGCAGGGATGTGAACATATCAATCGGGCGTTAGTTGTGGAAGAAGCTTGCGTGGATCACTACGGATTAGAGGTAGTTTCGGTATTTCCAGCATTGCATGCCGGAGGTGCGATGACGGTACAGGCCTGGAGGAAATTCTCTTCCCCTCTTATGGTAGAGCGCATCCTTGGACATGCCGGTATTGACATCGGTGATACATTTATAGGCATGCACCTTCGCCCTGTGGCGATACCCATTCGTATACATGTCAAGGAACTGGGACAGGCACACTTAACCCTGGCGCGCACCCGCCCACGCTATATAGGTGGCCCACGAGCCGAGTATACCTAAGAATCTACAACGCAAAGCGTATTTGTGTCAAAGACGCAAACAGCACACAGAATCCCCGGCGATGTTCCAAACCCCCGTGACCCAAGCCGTTGGAAAATTCATCTTAGGAGTGAAACGAATGGATTATATTGAGCAATGGGTGAAATCCCAAGACCCGGAAGTCGCGCAAGCCATTGAGCAAGAAGAGGACCGTCAGAGAAACAATATTGAGTTAATTGCTTCAGAGAACTTTGTCAGCCGGGCTGTGTTGGCAGCACAAGGTTCGGTTTTAACTAACAAATATGCGGAGGGGTACCCGGGAAAAAGGTATTATGGCGGATGCGAATTTGTTGATGTGGTCGAAAACATAGCGCGGGAACGCGTGAAGAAAATCTTTGGTGCAGAGCATGCTAATGTCCAGCCTCATTCCGGGTCACAAGCCAATTTGGCGGTTTATTTTTCATTCTTAAAACCAGGCGACACGGTACTGGGCATGAATCTATCCCATGGGGGACACTTGACACATGGAAGTCCGGTAAATATCTCGGGGATTTATTTTAACTTTGTTTCTTACGGAGTTGATGCTATAACGGAACGCATTGACTATGATCAGGTTCGGCAGCTTGCGCTTAAACATCTTCCAAAGATGATAGTTGCCGGGGCCAGTGCCTATCCACGGGTTATTGACTTTGTCCAAATGCGTGAAATTGCAGATGAGGTGGGTGCCTTTTTTATGGTGGATATGGCACACTTTGCCGGACTCGTAGCCGCGGGATTACATCCGTCCCCTGTCCCTCACGCGCACTTCGTGACCTCCACCACGCATAAGACGTTAAGAGGACCGCGCGGGGGTTTTATTCTCTGCAGGAATGAGCACGCGCCGGCCATTGATAAGGCTATTTTTCCTGGAATTCAGGGGGGTCCCCTGATGCATGTCATTGCAGCAAAAGCGGTTGCTTTTGGGGAAGCCCTACAGCCGGACTT
>JQID01000090.1 GCA_000770645.1 Desulfosporosinus sp. Tol-M | reverse complement strand
CAGGGCATCCAGGGAACGCAGGGTATCCAAGGAGCTACAGGAGCTACAGGAACGTTATCATCGGCGTATGCGTGGATTTATAATACAGGTGCCCAGACAGTAGCTGTGGGAGGTAATTTTAACTTTGACAGCAATGGGATATTGTTAGGGATTCAGCATACTGCAGGAAGTCCCATTATAACAATTACAAACTCAGGCATTTATATGTTGACTTACCAAGTTAGTGCTACTGGAAGTAATCAAGTTTCAGTATTTTTAAGCGGAAATCGGGTAACTGGAAGTAGATTTGGAATAACTCAGCCAGTGACGCCTAGCCATATAGGTGTCAACTATGGTCAGGTTATATTTACAGCTGCAAATGGAGCAACCGCTACCTTAACCAACAATTTTTCTACAGACCCAATCGTACTTGCAACGGGTGCTGGTGGAACAGGAAATACCAGTAACGCCTCAATTGTTATTCACAGAATAAACTAAATGTAAGCTCCTTGAAGGAGTTGTAACTAAATAATTTCTAGTTGCAACTCCTTTATGAATATTCTATCGGATTCCATTTCACTAAATTTTGAATACCATAGATCATGGCCGAATTATTGCTGTGGGGTGATTTAAATAATGTCGGACCCAATAACCATCAGTTTGTGTATGATTGTTCGAAACGAAGAAAACACCATTGCTCGGTGTTTAGACTCGGTTAGGGGTATACCGGATGAGATTGTGCTCGTTGATACGGGCTCAATTGACAGTACTAAGGTGATTGCAAAACAGTATACTGACCGAGTGATGGATTTTACCTGGATTGATGACTTTGCAGCTGCCCGCAATTATTCCTTCAGTCTAGCAACGATGGAGTACATCTTTTGGCTGGATGCAGACGATGTTTTAGCGGAAACTGACCGTGAGCAGCTTTTAAAACTAAAAAATTATTTAGACCCATTAATGGATGCGGTCAATATGCCCTATTTATTGTCGTTCGACCAATTTGGTACAGTTACGTTTAGTTTGAGAAGAAATCGCTTGGTCAAAAAGAGTAGAAACTATCAATGGATTGGAGCGGTACACGAGTATTTAGAGGTGTATGGACATGTTTTAAACTCAAATATTTGTATAACACACAAGGGTACCGGAAGTAACCACTCTGACCGAAATCTAAAAATATTCGAAAAACTTAAGGAGAGAGGGGATCCATTTTCCCCGCGGGATTTATATTACTATGCCAATGAGCTATTTGATCGTAAACTTAATAATCGGGCCGTTGATGCTTATCAGGAATTTTTAAAGACAGGACAGGGGTGGGTTGAGGATATACTGTCTGCATGTGGGAAAGTTGCAGACTGCTATCAAAATTTGGGGGAAAAGGGCAGAGAACTGGAATATATTTTGAAATCATTTGAATATGCCACCCCAAGGGCTGAGTTTTGTTGTCGCCTGGGTCATTATTTTTTGCGTGCTGAACAATATGATCAAGGAGCCTTCTGGTATAAACTGGCGACTCAGTTAGAAAAGCCGCTTGATTCTTGGGGACCCATAATTGAAGCTTGTTGGACGTGGCTTCCGCATTTACAGTTGTGTGTTTGCTATGACCGCTTAGGAAAACGTGAGTTGGCTTATGAGCATAACGAGATTGCCCGGAAGTATCGTCTTGAAGACCCTCAGATTCTTCATAACAAAAAGTATCTAGAGGGTGTGTTGGGATTGTCTTCCAAAGAATAAGTCAGTTTTAGCATGTAGAAGTTTTTTGGTAAACTTAGGGGGCTTCTATTTTATTACCAGGGAACATGTGTCCACCTTTCAATGAGTTGAATACAATGGAGTATGCCTAAAATCAAATCATTGAGGTGATCGGAAGAATGGTTGAAAATCCCATAACCATTAGTCTTTGCATGATAGTTCGTAATGAAAAAGATACCATAGCTCGGTGTCTGGACTCGGTCAAGGGAATCCCAGATGAAATTGTGATTGTTGATACCGGTTCGAAGGACAATACAAAGGAGATTGTAGGGCAATACACCGACCGGATATATGATTTTGCATGGATCGATGATTTTGCCGCTGCCCGCAATTTTGCATTTAATCAAGCAACAATGGAGTATATCTTATGGCTTGATGCTGATGATGTCCTATCAGAGTCAGATTGCCGGCAGTTTTTAGAACTAAAGAAGAATTTAGAATCGAACATTGACGCGGTAAGTATGCCTTACCTTTTATCATTCGATGAGTTTGGAAAGGTAACGTATAGTTTCAGAAGAAATCGTTTGGTTAAACGGAGTAAAGACTTCCGCTGGGTGGGAGCGGTGCATGAATATTTGGCGGTGTTTGGGCAGGTTCTAAAGTCGGATATTTGTGTAACACACAAGGGAACGTCTGGAGTTACTGAACGTAACTTGAGAATATTTGAGAAGCTTCAGGCAAAAGGTACGCCCTTGACGCCACGAGACTTATATTATTATGGTAATGAATTATTTGAACACCAACTATATAATCGCGCGATTGAAGTTTACCAGAAATTCCTGGACACAGGACTTGGATGGGTTGAGGATAAACTTTCAGCTTGTGGGAGACTCACCGATTGTTTTCAGCAGTTAGGGGACAAGGCCAAAGAACTGGAATATAATTTTAAATCCTTTGAATATGCCAACCCAAGGGCTGAGTTTTGCTGTCGTTTGGGTTTTTACTTTTTACGTGCTGAGCAATTTGAGCAAGCAGTTTTTTGGTATAGCTTAGCTGCTAAATTAGAGAAACCTGAAGCTTGGGGGCCCATGCTTGAAGCTTGCTGGACCTGGTTACCCCATTTGCAGTTATGTGTTTGCTATGATCGCTTAGGTAAGCAGGAGTTAGCCTATAAGCATAATGAAATTGCCAGGACATTCCGGCCGGAAGATCCTCAGATTATGCATAATAAGAATTATTTGGAGTCTACGTTTGGATTAGGGCCTGTTGGAAGCGAAATCGGTGAGGATCAGGCGGGTAATGAATCAAGTAAAAGGGGATGGAGTATGAACCACGCGCAGATCGTTTTAACGGAACAATTACCTTGCTTAAATTGGCATGAAGATTTTATCGTTCACCTGGTGAGTCTTATCCGACCTAAGGTTTACGTGGAACTTGGTTTATATCAATGTACATTATTTAATCGGATCATTCCCTTTGCCGAACAATTAATTGGAGTGGATATTACACCAGAGGCTGGTAATTATATGCAATCTTTAGCGAAGACGCGTTTTGTTAATGCTACGACCCAGGAGTTTGCCAGGGAATTAGAGATTAACCCTATAAAGATTGATATATTATTCATTGATGCCGATCATTCCAAAGAGGCGGTATTACAAGACTTCCAGACTTTCTTCCCCTATGTCGCCCAACACGGCCTTATTTTGCTGCACGATACTCATCCGCAAGATGAAGAAATGATGCAGCCTAGTTGGAGTGGCACAGCCTGTCAGGCAGTTGAGATCTTGGCACGCGATACGAGGGAATATGAATTGATGACCATACCGGTTTCTCCTGGTTTAACAATTTGCCGAAAACGTCAGGTTCAATTGGCTTGGCAGGAGCAGTAAATATTCTATTAATGGTAATATGTTGGAGGAATTTGGATTGAGTTAAGCCGTTATCCAGGTGAAAAATGCTTAACAAAAATGATCAAACTGGAGGAAATAAATGATGATGCCGCTCGTTAGTGTGGTTATTCCTACGTATAATCACGCCAGGTACGTTGTCCAAGCAGTCAAGAGTGTTCTAAACCAGACCTACCCCAACATCGAAATTATCGTCGTTGACGACGGCTCTACAGATAATACCGCAGAGGTGTTCAGGCCGTATTCAGCGATAATTCAATATATTTATAAACGAAATGGCGGGACATCCAGTGCCTTGAACTGCGGTATTAAACAAGCAACCGGCAAATACGTTTGCTGGTTAAGTGCCGATGATATGTTTATACCTGAAAAGACCGCTAAGCAGGTGTTCCAGATGGAGAGTGATGCTGCGCTTGGCTTTAGTTATACGAGTTTTACAATTGTGGATGCTTTGGGGAAGCCCGGTGATGAGATACATTCTTTTTACTACGAGAGTAAACATGACATGGTGATGAAACTCATGGAAGGCTGTTTTATTAACGGTTCATCCGTCATGATGAGGAAATCGGCCTTAGAAAAAACAGGAGGATTTGATGAAACGCTGCCAACAGCCCATGACTATGATATGTGGTTGCGTTTATTGCGCAACTATCCCTGTGGATTTCTGGATGAACAACTCCTAAACTATCGTTGGCATGGCGAAAACATGAGTCTCTATGGGGTTGATTGTGGAGATATAGTCAAATCCAGGGCTAAAGATCTTTTCCCGGAATGGCTTTGAAAAGACAGCTTGATAGTTCATTAGCAGGTAGGATGTGGGAAACTAAATACACAATTTATGGAAAGGGGTCATAGAATATCTTAAACCTGAGAAGGGAACTTCTACAATGAAAATTATGACCATATTAGGTACGCGTCCGGAAATCATTCGCCTGAGCCGGATTATACCTCTCCTAGATGACCTTTGTGAGCATATTCTCGTGCATACCGGTCAAAATTTTGATTGGAAACTTAGTGAGATATTTTTTAATGAATTAAAATTGAGGTCTCCAGATTATTTGCTGGACTGCCAGGCGCCGACCTTAATGGGTCAAATTGGGCGGATACTCAGTGAATGTGAACGGGTGATGCTCAAGGAAGAGCCTGATCGTCTGCTGATTTTAGGGGATACCAATAGTGCCTTGACGGCGATGGCCGCCAAAAGGCTCCGGATTCCGGTTTATCATATGGAGGCGGGCAACCGTTGTTATGATGACCGCGTGCCGGAGGAAATTAACCGTCGGGTGGTTGATCATTGCAGCGATATTTTATTGCCTTACACGGAACGAAGCCGGGCTAATTTGCTCAGAGAAGGGATCGAAGGAAAACGTATTTACGTTACGGGTAACCCGATCGGGGAGGTGCTTAAGCACTACACAGATAGAATTGCCCAAAGTCAAGCACTGAAGGCGATGGGAGTGACAAGCAAAGGTTATTTCCTGGTGACCTTGCACCGAGCCGAAAATGTCGACGACGAGGAGCACCTGACCAATTTTATCATCGCCCTGCATAGGTTAGCTGCCGAATACGGGATGCCCCTTATTTGCACTCTTCATCCGCGCACCCGTTCCCAGTTGGAGAGGCAAAACAGGACCTTTTCCGGAACAGGCATTCAAGTCGTGGAACCTTTGGGGTTGTTTGATTTTGTCTGTTTGGAGCAAAACGCCTACTGTGTTTTAAGCGATAGTGGAACCGTTCAAGAGGAGTGTTGTCTCTTTAGAACCCCGAATGTAACGCTGCGTGACGTGACTGAACGACCAGAAACTATAGAGGCGGGGAGTAACCTGATTGCGGGATGTGAACCGGAAGCCATCTCGCGGGCCGTGAAAACGGTTTTAAGTCAGGGGTGGGACTGGGAGCCTCCACCGGAATATATGGTCCCAAACGTCAGTCGGAAAGTCGTGAAAATTGTCTTAGGTGGAGGTGGATGAATTGCCAGGCAGCAGCTCAAAAGGGAAGCGGATTATTCAAGATTGGTTTAATAATTTACCCATCCAGTCAGTATTAGATATAGGACCCGGGTGGGGAACATATAGCTCATTGTATCGAAATTCACAACAACTGTGGCATGCAGTCGAGATTAATGCGCCTTATGTTGAACGATTTCAATTATTCAACCTTTATGATGAGATATTTATTGAGGATATCCGAACCTTTATTCTATTTAGGCACTATGATGTCATAATTTGCGGAGATGTCTTGGAACACATGGCTAATGATGAAGCAGTTGAAGTTTTAGATAAACTATTCAACTACGCTGATCACATTATCGTCTCCATACCTCTTGATGCGGAAGCCAACGCTCCTCCGGGTACCGGGGATGTGGACTGGAATAATCCTTATGAATTACATGTTGGGAAATGGTCGCATCTCCTTTTTATTGATACAATCCAAAGCCTCAAAGGATGTGTCGTGGCGTTTGAGAGATACCCGGAAATTGCGGTGTACCTTCTCAAACGAGGTTGATTTTGGTCAATAAGAAAGCTTCCACTTGTTCGGCGGTGCGCTGCCAAGTCCAGGGTTGGGCAAAGTTCAACCCATTGGTGGCTAGTACTTGTCGCTTGTCATCATTTAACAGTAACTGTTTTATGCACTCGGTAAGTTGAGTTACATCACTCGGAGGAACGACGAGACAGTTTTCATTATGCTTGGCGTAATCGCGATTTCCGCCACAGTCGGTGGTTACAACGGCTGTTTGACAAGCCATTGCTTCTAATGGGGGGAGTCCAAAGGCCTCAAAATAGGAGGTATAGACATAGAGATCAGCCTGAGCATAAAGCATGGCCATCTCATGATCGTCTTGCGGAGTCCGTTGTTCACAAGGGATATTAGTCATGAGCTGATCTGGTTCCGGGTGAACGACAACAACATCAAACTCAAGCTGCTCGTCTTTTAAGCGAGTACAAGCCTCCCAAAAATCGTCGTCTCCTTTCCAAAAGTAACCATAGCTTTTTGAGCGGGAAATATAAAAGATGGTCTTGCGGCCGGTAAGAGACGAGTGCTTAGGAAAGGGATGAAAGATCGACGTATCGACAGCACCGTGGATCACGGTACTGTCGCGTCCAGTTCCTTGCAAAATCATTTGGCGGTGCCATTGGGATATGGAGAGAATGGGAGCATCAATCTGATAGGTTTTGAGGGCCATTTCATCCTTGACCCAAAGAGGTTCGTAGCCAAGGCTTAAACGGACGACTTGGCCTTTTCTTGATTCCCAAGCAGGCATAACCGTTGTGTAAAAGTTCGGAATAATGAAATCTGCCGCAGATATGGCATCTGGAAGGAGCTCTTTGACGCGGGTGATTTTTACTCGTAAAGGCCAGACAATGGAGCCTTCTTCGGGAATGACAATTTCAATGTCGTGTCCTTTGTCCGCGAGGGCATTGGCCAATTGGCAGACAAAGCGCGCTCCTCCGCCGATTCCCAGGCTATGGTTTGGAAACACAATTTTCATGGTTACCCCCCCTGTGTATTAGGACATACCGCAGCAAAGCTGCAGACAATAAAATGGAAAACTTGTTTTTTACTTTATAGTTTTTGCGGATAACGACATAGCAGGCCCTGATACCGCTTAACTACACCACTGAGATTAAAGTCAGGGTTATTAATCATTAATACTAGAGCCTATGGTCAGCTAGACCTAAGCGGAAAGTGATAATTTCAATATAGATGCCAAATACTCTTAGGCAGATATTTAAGTGTCAGGCGAACTCAGACTTCCATAATCTATAGAGATATAGTTGGGAAGGGTGAGTGAAGAATGCATATTTGTGTGGTTGGGTTGGGCAATATCGGTTTTAATCTTCTGACGTATCTGGTGGAAAGGTTTCCAGGAGAGGTGACAGGGGTCGATATTAATCGGCAGCGAATCGAGATGATTCAAGAATTAGGTTTTAAAGTGACTTCAGATTATCAAATGCTGAATGCCATAGACACTTGGGTCTTGACTCCTTCCACAGGTAACCAGGGGCAAACTATATTTGCCGTCTTGGATGAGATGTTGATCCATCCCGGAGCTCTTATTTCGATAGAATCCACCCTACCGCCGGGAACAATGGAACGGGTGAAAAATTATTTAGGCCAAAAAGGGCTCATACTTGGACGGGATTGTTTCCTGATTCATGTTCCTCACCGGGTGATGTTTGGGGTTGATAAAACGGTTTGTGATACCCCACGCGTCATGGGGGCCTTTACGGAGGCTTGTTTAGAGAAGGGGCGGCAGTTTTATGGGCCTCTTGTTCCGAATTTGATAGAAGTCGAAGAGGTAAGGATTGCTGAATTATGCAAGGTTGTTGAGAATGTAAAAAGGTTTATTGATATAGCTTTCGCTCAGGAGATGTATCGCTACTGCGTTAATCAAGGTATCAATTTCCAGGGTCTGAGGCAAGCTGTTAATAGTAAAGAGAACGTAGAACTGCTCAGTCCGGATTGGGGCATTGGCGGAGAATGTTTGCCTAAAGATATGGGCTTTTTGCGTATGGTGTTTAATTCACCGTTATTGGAGGGAGCCGAGCAGGGAGATCTGACTTACAGGAATGAGATTATTAGGCGAGTAGGCAGTGGACGAAGGGTATTGGTAAAAGGATTAAGTTATAAACCAGGGCTGAAAGACTTGGAACACAGTAGAGGAGTCGACCTAGTCAGGAGACTTGAGGAATGTGGAAATTCCGTGGTCGTGGAAGAAGCTCTCTTTACAGCTGACGAGTTAATTGCTAAGGGTTTTACACCTTTCGAACCAACCAGTGAAAACGAAAAACAGGGGGCATGTTCAACGAGGGAGATGCCGGACGTTATTCTAGAGAGAAATAAGGCATTAGAGGGGATCATCTTACCAGGCTGACTTTATGCAAAAGGGCAGTAACAAAACTTGTTTTCAAGTTTGTTGCTGCCCTTTTATTCGTAACTACTCAGCACCTCCTGTGAGCGAGATTCGAATTATACTTCAGTACATGTTATATTGGGGTCGCCTTATTTAATCCGTCTTAATTGGGAAGTTTCTAATTGCAGAACCTCGACCTTGGCTCCAATACGTTCCAGTGTGTCGCCAGTCTTTTGGTTATGATCTATCTGTATTTCACGGAAATCAAATATTGCTCCGATTTTGTTCGCTACATCATGTTCGATCACAGTTATAATTTTAGCGACATTTATCGCTAATGTTTCTTGACCAGTTCTAAGCTCAATTATTTCACTACGCATTTCAGTTTGCGTTTGATATATTTTCGCAAGAAGCTCCATAACTTGTGGATCCATTTAAACACCCCCTGTCTTTAATTATAACATAATTTGTAAGCTGTGAACCTTAAACTATCAAATATTCTTGATTAACATTGACTGCCGTTTGAACAAAGGGACAAAGAAAAGATAAACCTAAATATAAGCAATCTAGATAGTATTTTTGACAATATTTATCGCGCCGAGTATAATATAGTCAATAAAATATTCTTAAAAACTCGAAGAATGTGAGGAATAGCGTCAGTAAACCGTTCAGAGAGAAAGGTCATAGCTGGGAGGCCTTTTCGGAAACACGCTTTGGTCGCACAGGAGGGGCAGGGGGGAATAATGTACTCTCTGACGGAAAACCCGTTAACGTCTAATAAGTCCTGAGAGACAATGCTCCTCAGAATAAAGGTGGTACCACGGAAGTTTTTCGTCCTTTACCAGGATGAAAGGCTTTTTTTATGAACAGGAAGGAGTTCGGAAGTTATTATGCCAGAGAACAATGGAAAAAGAGAGAAATTAGAGATGGCGAAGACGTATGATCCTGGCCTGGCGGAGGGGAAACTGTATCGCTATTGGGAGGAGAATGGGTTTTTTCATGCAGATGTGAACAAGGAGAAACCGGCGTTCAGTATTGTGATGCCTCCTCCGAACGTTACGGGCGCACTTCACCTTGGACACGCTATGGACAGCACAATCCAGGATATTTTGACGCGCTTTAAACGGATGCAGGGCTACAACACCCTCTGGTTACCTGGGACAGATCATGCGGGGATAGCAACTCAGGCCAGAGTGGAAGAGCAGTTAGCTATAGAAC
>JQID01000038.1 GCA_000770645.1 Desulfosporosinus sp. Tol-M | reverse complement strand
ATAGATTTCGGGAAGCTAAATAGCTATGATCGAGTTGCCCATACAACAAGAACTGCTTCATATGTTCAAGGTTCTTATCATTCAATTAGGCGCCTAAATATTAACGAAGATGTTTAAATATAGTATTAATAAAATAGTTTATTGTCATTACTTAAATAACAAAGACAAGTAGCTTGCCGAATGTTTAAGAGTAATCAGAAAAATGGATTCTTGATGGTATATATTGAAAAGCCATTTCTTATAATTAATATTGAGGAGGTGGCTTTTCATAATTTTCTACAAGCTCAAATATTGTGCGTTTTTGTGATATAGTATTAAATAAAGGGAGTGATTTTTTGTGATTAGAAGATATAGTCTAATTATTAATACAATAATAGTACTAGTCGGAGTATTATTTATGACTACCGCATGTAATACATCAAATAACAATTCTGCAAACTCAAATCTTGTAAATAATAGTATCAATACAGAAAAACCTACGATTGGCAGTACTGTAATTATCTGTAGAGATACAGATTTAAAAGAGAATCCGTCAAGTTCTTCTAACGCAAATATTAAGCTTAATAAAGGAAATCTTGTAAAAGTTATTGATATCAAGAATTCTTGGGTTTTTGTTCAAACTGTCTGCTTTGTGCCTCCGGCAGAAGAAGGGTATATTCCAAAAGAAAATATCAGTACAAGTTTTGAAGATATTACACCAAATCAGGGATTTATCAAAGGTACTGTTAGTGTTTTTACTGAACCTAACAAAAAGTCAGTAATTTCCGCTACAGATGTAACCGGTGCTATTAGCATTTTTAAAAGAGAAAATGAGTGGGCATATTGTAGATTTGTTGGAGGCTTAGAAGACGGTTGGATACAACAGTCGGAGATTCAATATAATTTTCCAAAATAAAAATAGCTGAGGAACAATAATAAATTAACGACGAGTAAAATTGAGGCTATTACTGACGACCAAAAGAATAAAACGATGTATAAACATTTTTTCATATAACATCATTTACTTTGCCCCTAGTGATAGCTTCGCTGATATTACCACTTGTTTTTTGAGAATGGGACGGTAGGCACAAAGAATCGTGCTCTTTATCGTCTTATTTTTATTGAGGGATAAATTTATTGTCTTTTTTTGGCTTATTTGGGTACAACATCTTTTCTCCAACTGACATGCTCCGTGATATAATGTCGATATTAAATGAATAATTGCGTCATAATGGAGGAAGAAGATGGGGAAACAACGGATACTGCTGATCAGCCTGGTTGGTTTCCTGATATTTGGCTTGTTACTGGGGGGTAAAGTTGTCTATCAGAAAAAGTGGCAGGATGTTTCTGTCTTGCGGCAAAGTCAACAAATCCCTGGCGTCGTTTCCGCAAAAGTTGTGAATAATAATGGCGTGAAAGAGCTGGATGTGGTTACAAACAAGCTTACGAACCTTCGTCAAGCTAGCCTTGCACTCCAAAAATTGGCCGGTAATGTACCGATTCGCTTCCTGGACCAAAATAATGATGCTCTAAAGAAAGTATTTGGTCAAATGCAGTTTGCCTTGCAAGAAGGAATTGCCCAGGGTAATTTTACGGAAATGGAACAAAAGGCTAGAGACCAAGCTGAAAAAGCAGGCATACAGCTTGAATTGGAAATAGACAATGATGCCATTTACGTGGTCTTGAATCAAGGTGATGCGCAACTGCTGGAAGTGATTGAACGGCGTGGGCAAGTGAAATATTTAGCGACTGAAAAACAATAGAAAGGAGCGGAGAGCGTGAAACTGGATATCTTGATCGGCTTGGGGGTAGGGGTCTTCGCCTTTCTACAGGTCATGGGATACAACGTGCTTCCCATTGGGTTGCTCCTTGTGGGGGCTTATTTAGTTTGGACATTTGTTCTCTCACGTCAAGTTTTAAAAAATGGCAATGGGGTGTCCATAGCCACCACGGCAATCAATTTTGAGGACATCGGGGGACAGAGCGTCGCGAAAAAGGAACTTCAGGAAGCGTTGGATTTTTTACTTTACTCTGATCGGATGAAGGCCTTAGGGATTCGTCCGTTGAAAGGAATATTGTTGTCTGGTCCGACGGGCACAGGGAAAACGTTATTAGCCAAAGCTGCAGCCAGGTACACCAATTCGGCTTTCCTATCGGTATCCGGCAGTGAATTTGTCGAGATGTATGCGGGAGTAGGAGCGGAACGGGTACGCGGCCTGTTTCGCAGAGCACGGGAAATGGTCCGGAAGGAAAAGAAAAAGAGTGCGATAATTTTCATTGATGAGATGGATATTTTAGGGGCTAAGCGGGGCAGTAACGTTTCCCATCATGAGTATGACCAAACCCTTAATCAACTATTAGTTGAAATGGACGGTTTAAAGGCGGAGCCGGGGTTCCCTATCTTAGTAATGGCAGCAACGAACCGCCCGGAAGCCTTGGATACAGCTTTACTTCGACCGGGACGTTTTGACCGGCAGGTTAAAGTTGATCTACCGGATAAAGAAGGTCGAGTGGCAATTTTAAAAATCCACACGAAAAATAAACCGTTAGCCAAAGAGGTTAATCTGGAAGAAATCGCCCACGAAACCTTCGGTTTTTCAGGAGCTCATTTAGAGAGTGTAACAAATGAGGCGGCGATTTTTGCCCTGCGTGAAGGGGCGAGGGAAATTAATGAACATCATTTTCATGAAGCAGTTCAGAAAGTGATGTTGGGAGAGAAACTTGATCGAAAACCATCTGCAGAGGAATTAAAGCGTATAGCCATCCATGAGAGTGGACATGCCTTGCTTGCGGAAAAGGTCCGACCTAACTCGGTTGCTCAGATTTCCATCCGTTCACGGGGAAACGCTTTGGGATATGTACGTCATTACCCGGAGGACGATTTATATCTGTATACCCAGGTGATGTTGGAAGAGCAGATTATGGTGGCTTTGGCAGGGGCACTGGCGGAGGAGGAGATTCTGGGCATGAGGAGTACAGGCGCTATGGGGGATTATGAACTAGCTCTGAATCTTGTGGAAAAGCTGCTTCTTGCCGGGATGTCTTCTTTAGGGGTTACAGATGTTTCCCTCTTGAGCGCCGAACAGCGCCAACCTGTGACGCGCGCTATCTTGGCTGATCTCGAACAACGAACGAAGAAGACCATTAAGAACGATAAAGATGTCTTGCTGAGGATTGCCGAGATTTTGGCGGATGAGGAAACCTTGAGTGGAGATACTTTGCGAATATTTTTACAAAATGAAGCTCTTGCGGTCTGAACCTCTCTTAGGGGTTTATTTTTTTTGCCCTGAGGGAAAGATTAGTAATGGGTTTAGCGAGAAATAACTAATCAGGTGTATACTGGTGTATAATAGTTGAAGATTTGCGTTGATATTAGGAGGGTGATAAACTGTATGAAGGCTGAAATTGTCTCTACCGGGACTGAACTATTACTGGGCGAAACTCTCAATACGAGTGCTCACTTCTTGACAGGAAAACTGTCCGCTTTGGGCATTGAAGTAGATTATCATACGACGATCGGGGACAACCCCGAACGTTTGGAGCAGGTTTTGCGTCAGGCGATTGGGCGAACAGATCTCCTCGTGACAACCGGAGGATTAGGTCCGACGGTTGATGATTTGACGAAGGAACTTGTCGCCAAAGTCCTGGATCTTAAGATGGAGTTGGACCCCTCCAGTTTAGAACATATTAAACAGTTCTTTGGTCGCCGCAAAGCTCCTATGCCTTTGAACAATGAGAAACAAGCCTATTTTCCCAAGGGTTCAAAAATCTTGCCAAATCACATAGGAACAGCTCCTGGCGCCATCATTGAAAAAAACGGTAAAACCGTTATTATATTGCCGGGTCCTCCGTTCGAAATGACCCCGATGTTCGATAATTATGTTTGGCCGGTGCTGCAGCAAAAAATCGAACCGGATGTCGAAAGGATGAACGAACGCGTCCTGAAGGTGTTTGGTATGGGAGAATCGGCAATTGAGGAAGTACTGGCTGATTTGATGGGCCTGCCAAACTTGTCTATGGCCTTACTTGCCAAACGGGCTGAAATGCACATTCGCTTGGTGGTGAGAAGCTCGAAAATAAGCGAGGAGGCTGAAGAAGTCTTAAATCGGACAGAAGAAGAAATTCGACGGCGGTTAGGAAACAAAGTATTTGGCCGGGATCAGGAAACCATGATTGGCATAGTAGGACAACTGTTGAAAAACGAACAGTTAACTATTGCAACGGCAGAGTCGTGTACCGGAGGGTTACTGGGTGCTGCCCTTACTCAAGAACCGGGCAGTTCCGAATTTTATCTGGGTGGGGTCGTTAGTTATGCTAATTCACTAAAGCAAGGCTTACTGGGGGTAAGTGCAGAAAGCCTTAATAAATATGGTGCTGTGAGTGAAGAGGTTGCTAAGGAAATGGCCGCAGGAATCCGCTCAAAAGCGGGATCGGATCTGGCTATTTCAACTACGGGTATCGCGGGTCCGGACGGAGGCAGTGCCCAGAAACCGGTAGGTCTGGTTTACGTTGGCTTAGCTGCGCCTGAAGGTATTCAAGCAGAAAAAATTCAGCTTTACGGAGAACGGGAGTCTGTTCGTCAGCTGACCGTTCAAGCGGCACTTAATAGGGTGCGAGTGCATATGTTAAACAGCGAAAGGAGAATACAATCAGGTGATGGTTGAACGGTTACAAACCTTTGGAGATAATCAATTATGTAAGCAGGTTTTACAGGCTCTGTCAGAAATGGGATTTGAAGAGCCTTCCCCAATTCAAGAAGAAGCTATCCCGCTGGCTCTGGAAGGCCTTGACATTATTGGACAAGCCCAGACAGGGACCGGGAAAACAGCCGCCTTTGGAATTCCAATTATCGAAAAGGCAAATCCTAAATTCCAAGCGGTCCAGGCGCTGATCGTAACCCCTACGCGTGAACTGGCGATCCAGGTTGCCGAGGAAATAGCCAAAATCGGAAAGTATCGGCATGTCAAACTACTGCCAATTTATGGCGGACAGCCTATTGATCGTCAGATTCGTGCCTTGCGTATGGGATATCAGGTGGTCGTTGGAACTCCGGGACGGTTATTAGATCATTTAAATCGGGGTACACTTCGTCTTCAACGTGTGAAAACAGTGGTACTGGACGAAGCGGATGAAATGCTGGATATGGGCTTTATTGATGATATTGAGAGTCTTTTAAAGGAAGTCCCCGCTGAAGGTCGGCAAGTTATGCTTTTCTCAGCAACAATGCCGCCGGGAATTCGTAAATTGGCTCAAACTTATATGACAAATCCTCGTTCCGTATCCGTAAGCCGGGATGAACTAACCGTGCCTCAAATTGAGCAGGTTTTTTATGAGACCAGGGAAAGTATTAAAGTCGATGCTTTGTGCCGGATTATTGATCTGGAGGATATTGGGCAAGGAATTATTTTTTGTCGCACAAAACGTGGCGTGGATGAACTGGTCGGAGCTCTGGAAGCCAGGGGATATTTTGCGGGTGCGTTACATGGGGATTTGAGCCAACAACAACGGGATCGGGTCATGAAACGATTCAGAGACGGGAAGACGGAATTATTGATAGCAACCGATGTTGCGGCCCGGGGCTTGGATATAAATAATGTAACCCATGTCCTTAACTTTGATATTCCGCAGGATCCGGTTTCTTATGTGCACCGGATTGGACGAACCGGGCGGGTTGGACGTAAAGGGGTGGCCATAACTCTGATTTCACCGAAGGAATACCGGCAGCTTCGATTGATTGAAAATCTTATTAAGACTAGAATCCGTCGCCAGGAACTTCCGTCACTGGCTGACATCAGTGAACGTCAGGCGGAAAATCTGAAGAATCAACTCCTGAAACTAATCCAAAGTAACCGTTTGGGAAATTATCGGGCGATTGTCGGTGAGTTGCTCGAGGAATACGATTCCACTGATGTGGCAGCAGCTGCCTTAAAGTTCGCGGTCGAGGGAGTGAATGCCGAAGAACGCCTTGAAGACAAAGAACAAGAGGGTATTCATTTTCAAAACACCGGAGCCGCAGAGGGAATGGTACGGTTTTTTATGAACATCGGCAGGGTGCAACAAATTCGCCCTCAGGATATCATTCGATGGATTGCAGATGAAAGTGGCATACCAGGCAACATTATTGGCATGATAAATATTTATGATAAATTTACGTTTGTCGAGGTTCCAACTGAATATGCTTCCAGAGTTTTGAGTTGTATGCATAAGGCAATGATCAAAGGGCGCAGGGTAAATATTGAACCGGCCAAAGCCCGTTAACACTGATTTTTCCAGTTAAGAAAGGAATTTGAATAGACGCTTCTTTAGAATCATTTACCCTGATAATATCATGATGAGGTAAAGAGCTAACCGGTGGGTTAGCTCTTTACCTCAAATAAGTTTGTCACATAACAGGTTATACTGTCGGTTGAAACATAAACAAATTGACAAGTATCGAGAGGTACATTTATAATAAACCGAACAGATGTTTTGCCAAAACGCGAAAATGCGTTATTTACCAATATGAGGAGGAAACGGAATGGCTGAAACGAATAAGCTGAAAGCACTTGATATTGCCCTTGCTCAGATTGAGAAGCAGTTTGGCAAAGGTTCGATTATGAAACTTGGGGAATCTACAGCGGGAATGTTTGTTGAGGTTATCCCGACAGGTTCCTTGGCGATAGACCTGGCCCTAGGAGTTGGAGGGGTGCCGCGCGGGCGGGTTATTGAAATTTTCGGACCGGAGTCATCGGGTAAGACAACCGTGGCGCTCCATATTATAGCAGAAGCCCAAAAAATGGGCGGAGTGGCTGCTTTTATTGATGCCGAGCATGCTCTCGATCCTGTCTATGCAAAGGCCCTGGGGGTTAATATCGAAGATTTGCTTGTTGCGCAGCCGGATACGGGAGAACAAGGGTTGGAAATCTGTGAGGCTCTTGTGCGCAGTGCCGCTGTGGATGTCATTGTGATCGACTCTGTCGCTGCTTTGGTTCCCCGTGCCGAGATTGAGGGGGAAATGGGAGACAATCATGTCGGCTTGCATGCTCGTCTCATGTCTCAGGCCTTGCGAAAGTTAACAGGCTCTATTAGCAAGAGCAATACTTGTGTAATTTTTACTAATCAAATTCGTGAAAAAATAGGCGTTATGTTTGGTAGTCCGGAGACAACCACCGGTGGACGAGCGCTTAAGTTCTATGCCACGGTCAGGATGGATATACGTCGGCAGGAAGCCATAAAACAAGGGCAGGATATAATCGGAAACAAAACCCGGGTCAAAGTAGTTAAGAATAAAGTTGCGCCTCCCTTTAAATTGGCAGACTTCGACATTATGTACGGGGAAGGAATTTCCCGTGAAGGAAGTATCGTGGATATTGGCACTGAAATGGAAGTTGTTACCAAGGCAGGGGCTTGGTACTCTTTTAACGGAGAACGGTTAGGGCAGGGCCGGGAGAACGTCAAAGAATACCTCAAGCTGCATCCGGAGATGGCCGACAAACTGGAACTATTGATCCGGGCGAGTATCAACACATTAGCAGACACAACCGAAGCAGTGGAAGATGATGGTTCGCTTGAGCTCTAAAACCCATAAAAGCGCCCGGGAAGTGGCACTGAATTATTTATCACGCCGGGCTCTGACCCATTATGAATTAGAAACCCGTCTCATGGAAAAGGGCTATGAAAGCTTGGAAGTTCATGAAGTGCTGGAAAAAATGGAGGAATTGGGTTACCTCAACGACCAGGAACTGGCTTTGACGGTTTCGAAAAACCGACTTAAACGTTATTCACGACGAAGGGTTCTCCGGGATTTGCAAAATCGAGGGTTAGTACCCCAAGTGGTTGAGCAAGCGTTGAGACTAACGTATTCCAGCGATGCTGAGTTTCAGCAGTGTTTAACTCTTGCCAAACGATGGTGGGTAGAAGAGGGTAAGCGTTGGGATCAAAAAATTCATCAGGATAGAACTAAGAAGTCACTGCCACGTGAATTATTGCTTCAGCAAAAAGTTGCCCGGAAGCTTGTTCAACGTGGGTATCCCTCTGATATGGTGAAGAACGCACTCTTTCAGATTCAAACCATTAATAATGGGGGCGATGGTACAGTAGACCCAAGTGTATAAAATGCACCCGTTTAGGACAAGACAAGCTTGACATTATTTGCAAATGATATTAAAATCGGAGTAGAGGTCTGTCTTTGTTAAGATTTTAACCTTAAAAGGTTTTCTTATAGATTTCGTAGTAGTCAGCTAAAATATACGGTTTTTTGACTTACGAGAGTTGTAGGAAACGGGGGAGGACTCCCGTCTTTAAGGTTATGCTTAATGTGACTGGTTTTGAAAACCAGTTTTTTTAATGGGATAATAGAAAAAAAAGGAGGTGTGCACGTGTGCTGCAGTTATTTTTTACTGGTTTAGTTGCGATTTTAGTAGGGTTAGGTTTGGGTGTCTTTGTCGGTTGGCTGTTTCGGAAAAATACTGCAGAAAAAAGCATTGGATCCGCAGAAGAAGAGGCAAAACGGATTATTGAAAATGCCCATTCGGCATCTGAAAGCAAGAAAAGGGAATCTATCGTAGCTGCTAAAGAAGAAGCCATGCATATTCACAACGAAGTGGAGAAGGAAACTCGCGAACGGCGAAACGAACTTCAACGGCTTGAACGGCGCTTGCTCCAAAAAGAGGAGAGTTTGGACCGTAAAATTGAGTCGCTGGAACGCAAAGAAGAAAATCTGCATCGCAAAGAAAGCGAAGTAGAAGATCAAAGAGAAGAGTTAAACCAGCTTGTGGGCAAAGAGCAAGCTGAGCTGGAGCGTTTATCCGGCCTGACCTCAGAAGAAGCCAAACAGTTACTGCTGAAAAGGGTTGAGGAAGAAGTTCGTTATGAGTCGGCGATCCTGATTAAGGAAATTGAGACTCGTGCCAAGGAAGAAGCGGAAAAACGGGCTAAAAATATTATCGCCTTAGCAATTCAGCGTTGCGCAGCGGATCATGTGGCCGAGACGACCGTATCCGTTGTGGTGTTGCCCAGTGACGAAATGAAAGGGAGAATTATCGGCCGTGAGGGACGTAATATCCGTACCTTGGAAACCCTGACAGGGATTGATCTGATCATTGATGATACCCCTGAGGCCGTGATTTTATCGGGATTTGACCCCATACGCCGTGAAGTGGCGCGCATTGCTTTGGAAAAACTTATCGCCGATGGCCGCATTCACCCGGCGCGGATTGAAGAAATGGTGGAAAAGGCTCAGAAAGAAGTGGACCAAAAGATCCGCGAAGAAGGGGAACAGGCAACGTTTGAGACAGGTGTGCATGGGCTGCATCCGGAATTAATTCGTATGTTGGGACGGCTTAAATTCCGGACAAGTTACGGACAAAATGTCCTGAAGCACTCTACTGAAGTATCTCATTTAGCAGGCTTGATGGCTGCGGAATTAGGTATAGATATTCCGCTTGCCAAGCGAGCGGGGTTGTTACATGATCTTGGGAAGGCTGTTGATCACGATCTGGAAGGAACACACGTTCAAATCGGAGTTGACCTTGCCAGAAAGCACAAGGAATCCAGTGATGTTATTCATGCTATTGAAGCTCACCATAACGATGTTGAACCCAAAACTATAGTCGCAGTCCTTGTGGCTGCCGCAGATGCGGTTTCGGCAGCTCGCCCGGGAGCACGCAGGGAAACCCTGGAGACGTATATTAAACGTCTTCAAAAACTCGAAGAGATCGCCGAGAGTTTTGAAGGGGTTGAAAAGTGCTTTGCTATTCAAGCCGGACGGGAAGTTCGCATAATCGTTAAACCGGACAAGATTGACGATGTGCTTGCTCCCCGCGTTGCACGGGAGATTAGTAAGAGGATTGAAGAAGAACTTGAATATCCAGGACAAATTAAGGTTGTGGTGATCCGTGAGACTCGAGCGGTTGATTTTGCAAAATAGTGAAATAAGAAACAGGCGATCCTGCGGATCGCCTGTTTCTTATTTTAGAGTGCCTCTCCTAAATATGCCCAGCTTTATGCGAAGATTTTTGAGCAGGAGATTACAGCTTGATGACGAATAATTAGTATGATTAGGACAGCGTAAAAGAGGGGGCCGAAACCGGGGTGTTAAGTAACTTATCACATAAATATGCTGGACAGGTTCAAGATGGAGTAGAGCTATTGAGCTCAATCCTATTGAGATACGTAGAGGTGGGGTCGGTTTACTATTGGCGTGAACAGCATGCTCTTAAATTCACGTTTATGATCCGGCAACACCAGGAGGTCTCAGCTCTGCAAGAAATTCTAAAACCTGCGTTGGAATTCTTTCACTATCTTGAAGGACAGACCATGCGAGTTTTCGAGCTTGCTTGCCAAAGTGAGGAAAACGTTTGTGTGATTACGGTAACCAGGGATGTAGAGAGTATAACTCAACGTGAAGTGGGCCTTATAGTTGAACTGATTAAGGGGAAATATAGAAATCAGTTGCTTTATGATGAACTGTATCTGCCTGAAGCTGAGCAGATTTTCCAGGAGGAGATGATAACCCATATGTTGTATTCAATCCATAGCGCAGATCTGAATAAGAACCTGGTTGCCTTGCGTGAAGAAGGTCGGGTATTGGTATTCAAGAGCTAGTTTTAAAGGGAGGGACGTTCGTTGCACGTTCTTTTTATTGGAGATATTATGGGGAAACCCGGCAGAGAAGCGGTTAAACGATTACTGAAAACCATTCAATTGGAATATAAAATTGATGTGACGATTGCCAATGCCGAGAACGCCGCGGCAGGAAAAGGATTGACCAAAGAAGTTGCCGGGGAACTTTTTGATAACGGGATTCAATTTCTGACGATGGGTAATCATGTTTGGGATCAAAGGGAGATCATGAATTTTATCGATCATGAACCAAGACTTGTTCGTCCCGCGAACTATCCGGTGGGGGCACCGGGACAAGGATATGGATTTTTACGAGCAATGGGTATCAAGATAGGGATCCTTAATCTCTCGGGACGAGTTTTCTTACCGCCGCTCGAGGATCCCTTCAGTGGCGCTATACGCTGTATTAGCCAGATCAAACAAGAGACCCCGATAATTATTGTTGATTTCCATGCTGAGGCAACTTCAGAAAAAGTCGCTTTGGGCTGGTTTCTCGACGGTTTGGTAAGCGCCGTAGTGGGTACCCATACCCACATTCAAACAGCCGATGCTCGCCTGCTTAATCAGGGGACAGCATATATTACCGATGTCGGTATGACAGGACCACGGGACTCAGTCTTGGGAGTTAAAAAAGAAATTATTATTAATCGTTTTTTGACCCAACTTCCGGCAAAATTCGAAGTGGCGAGTGGTCCCATACAGATTAATGCTGTGGTCCTAGACATCGATGAAAAATCCGGAAAAACCCGTCGGATTGAAACGGTTCAAAAGTTTGCAGAGGTTTAAATCGAGGCACGATGTACGATGCGCGAATAGGAGACAAGAGAACCATCTCCCTGTCTCCCTTGGAAAGAAATGTGAAAACTATTTGCAGCAATAGAGGATTTTGTCTGTGCGCTCTCGAATACATATACTCAAAGTTGTGGTAATACTTGTAAACGAAATTCGAGCAGGAGGATGTATCTATGGATGTATTAAAAGTCTCAGCTAAATCTAGTCCGAATGCAGTTGCAGGAGCTCTTGCAGGAGTTCTTCGCGAGAGAGGCGGCGCAGAATTACAAGCCATTGGAGCGGGGGCTCTCAATCAAGCAATAAAAGCAGTAGCAATTGCGCGTGGTTTTGTGGCGCCGAGCGGAGTCGATCTAGTCTGTATTCCAGCCTTTACAGACGTCATAATTGACGGAGAAGAGAGAACTGCTATTAAGTTAATTGTCCAGCCACGTTAAGCGTCGTCATAGGAGCACCTGTTTGCTTTATTCAATAGCGGACAGGTGTTTATTATGTATATTTTCTGACTAGTAGAAAATATATTGTACGAGGAGAGAAGAAGTATGAAAAATTCCTATATAGTGGACGGACATTGTGATAGTTTAATTAATTATGTAAATAACGATAGGACCCTTAAGGATTCATCAGCAGGAGGGCATTGGGATATCCAAAGGGCCAGGCGTACTGGCGTAGCTCTGCAATTTTTAGCAGCCTTTATCGAGATGAAGTATAAACCGGATAGGTCTTTGCAGCGCGGGTTACAACTAATAGAAGGAGCACATCGATTTATTGCGGATAATTTGGACCAAGTTTACCTCGTTCAGGGAAAACTTGACTTGGAGCAGATACCTGACCCAACTTGTCTGGGCATCCTGCTGAGCGTAGAGGGCGGAGAAATTCTGGGAGAAGATCTCTTTATGCTGGATGTTATCTTCAAGCTTGGGGTTAGAGCTTTAGGCTTAACCTGGAATCAACGTAATGCTTTGGCTGCCGGTGTTGGCGAAGCGGATACTCAGCTCAAATTATCGAATTTTGGTCAGGAAGTTGTGCAGCGTATGAATAAACTTGGGATGATTGTCGATGTTTCTCATCTTAATGAAGCGGGATTTTGGCATGTCTTAGAGGTTTCCCAGGATCCCATTGCAGCAACACACTCCTGTGCAAAAGCTCTTTGTGCTCATCCTCGAAATCTAACAGATCAACAACTCCGTGCTTTGGGAAGACATAAAGGCGTAGTTGGGGTGAACTTTTATCCCCATTTTTTAAAAGAGACGGGCGTAGCGACTCGAGACGATGTAGTGCGCCATATTTGCCATATTGCAGAGGTTGCTGGGGTTGAAACGGTCGGCTTAGGCTCGGATTTTGACGGCATCGATGAAACGCCGGAAGGACTTGGGCATGTTGGGGATTATTCCTATCTGCCGGACGATTTGATAAAAACAGGTTTTTCCACCCGGGAAGTTGAGCAGATTATGGGTCGCAATTTTATGCGCCTGTTGTCCGATGTATTAAAGTAAAAAGTAAGTAAACTACCGTGGAAAAGGGGTTAAAGTGTGGATTCGGCATTTGACCTATATGAAGCAGATTTGCATTGCCATACGACAGCGTCTGATGGATTATTATCACCAGCCGAACTTGTTCAATTAGCGGCGCAGGTAGGCTTAAAAGGAATAGGCATTACAGATCATGATACGATACAGGGGTGGCAAGAGGCTGAGGAAGCCGGCGCAAACTATCATATACAGATTCTCAAAGGGATAGAGTTGAACACAAATTGGGATGGTAAAGAGGTTCACATCCTGGGCTATGAGTTGGATAGTTCATCTGATTACTTAACCGATAAGCTGAGAGATTTGCGCAATGCGCGTGAAGAACGCATTCTGAAAATTTTAGGCCGTTTCAAGGACCTGGGGATTAAAATAGCATTTGATGAAGTTCAGCAGTTTGCTCAAGGAGAATCCATCGGACGCCCGCATATTGCCCAGGCACTCATCGAACGGGGGTATGTAAGGGACGTAAAAGAAGGGTTTGACCGCTACATTGGGATAGGGGCTCCGGCTTATATTCCGAGCTATAAACTGACTCCGGAAGAGGGGATTCACTTAATACGGGAAGCGCAAGGTGTTGCGGTTCTTGCCCACCCAGGAGTGCTTCGTTTAGAAGAAGGAATTCCGGACTGGGTAAAAGCAGGTTTGCAAGGGATTGAAGTCAGACACTCTCAACACAGCCCGGACGATGAAAAGAAATATCTTCAGATCGCGCAGGAGTATCGTTTACTCACGACGGGAGGATCTGATTTTCACGGGGAAGCATGTAAACCTGGCGTGAATCTTGGGGGTTGGGGCGTGTCTCTCGATGTACTCCGGCAAATTCTCGATTTAGCTCGGCGCAATTAGTTTATAATTCGCTCTTCCGGCATAGAATACTAGGGCAGATTGAGTCGGGGGGCGTATACACAATGGATCCTATAGGAGAATTAGAATTACTCAGGGCGCGTGTTGGTGAACTGGAGCAGCGTATTGAACATCTAAGAGTAAGCAGGCGAGTACTTATGAACTTGTTAGAAAAAGTGGAACGTGAAAAGGTGGCCTTAGTCCGCCACCTTGAAAAGGAAAACGTGCGCTTACAACGAGATAATAAGCGATTTGCCAAATGGATTTTTTCGAAAAACAGGGAAATAGTGGAACTCCAGGAAAAGATGGAATCATTCCCATAAAAGCATGCATGCGTCTACCAACGTTGATTTATGCTTTATAAATTAATGCGTATTATCTGAACTTTCTAAAATTCGACCTAACTCTGTTTTAGGATAATGATGTTCGTAGATCAGAAGACAGATCACGGGATTTAATCCCGCTTCCCGGGCTAAATTACAGCCCAAAATGGCGTGCTGGGAAGCGGTCTTTAAGGGTGTCGCGAAAACAGTGTGACTTCTTTCGAGGCGGGACCAGATGGGTTGGGGCATTTTCTGCATTAGAACAACAAATACTCTATGCCAGAGACGGTTACCGATCTTGGATTTGCCACAATCATGGAGGAGCGCGGCAGCGAGCAGGTTTTGATAGTTCGAGACAGATAAAGCCGGTTGTTCTTTCATGATACTTTGAGCTACATCAAGAGCATGGCGCTGTTCTGACCGTGACTGCTTAAGAAAGAGTGAACCGGCCTCAGGTGGTAAGCTATTCAGGGCCCATGTGATTTCTGATGAATCTATCTTGGAAGAAATCGCTTTAATGAATTGATGAACACGATAAAACATCTCTTACCTCCTCCTGACCCCATCATAATGAACCAATTTCTATTTTTCAAGTGGGATTTTACAGGGTATTTGTGATACACAAGACAAAACAAATTCTGTTAATTATTGAATATATCTGTTATACTGATTAGAAACTATTGGGAAGGGAGCTAATCATGTATTCCAATCGTATTATCAAAGAAACAGCGCTTACCTTTGATGATGTGCTCATTGTTCCTGCCAAATCCGAAGTACTGCCTCACAATGTTGATGTCAGTACATATTTGACGAAAAGGATTAAACTCAATATTCCTCTAATGAGTGCCGGCATGGATACAGTCACGGATTCCCGGATGGCTATTTCTGTCGCGAGAGAAGGCGGAATAGGGATTATTCATAAAAATATGAGCATTGAGCAGCAAGCTTTAGAAGTGGATAAGGTAAAACGGTCCGAACATGGTGTTATCACCGATCCTATTTTTTTACATCCGGATGACAGTGTCCAGCACGCCTTGGAGCTTATGAAACGCTATCGAATTTCCGGAGTTCCCATTACTGTCGAAGGAAAACTGGTCGGGATATTAACTAATCGGGATCTGCGCTTTGAGAATAATTATGATCGTATGATCAATGAGGTTATGACCAAGACCGATTTAGTGACAGCCCCAGTTGGTACGACTCTTGAAGAAGCTCAAAAAATATTAGGCCATTATAAGATCGAAAAGCTGCCCCTCGTTGATGCAAAGGGGATGCTTTATGGACTGATCACAATTAAAGATATTGAAAAAACCCGGCAATTTCCGAATTCCGCCAAAGACGATAGCGGTCGTTTACGGGTAGGTGCGGCCATCGGTGTTACTCCTGATACTTTGCTGCGTGCTGAAGCCTTGGTTAAGGCCCGGGTTGATGCGCTTGTCCTGGATACGGCTCATGGACACTCCAGAGGAGTTATCGAAATGCTAAGGATCATCAAGAACCATTTTCCTGAAACACAGGTTATTGCCGGTAACGTGGCAACTGCGGAAGCAACTCGTGAGCTGATCGAGGCGGGAGCGGATGCCATAAAAGTCGGGATTGGACCGGGATCCATTTGTACGACGCGTGTGGTCGCCGGTATCGGAGTTCCTCAAATTACAGCCGTACTGATGTGTGCGGAAGAAGCGGATAAATCTGGCATTCCGATTGTCGCTGATGGAGGAATTAAGTTCTCTGGGGACATCGTCAAGGCTTTGGCCGCCGGTGCTCAAACCGTGATGATCGGAAGTCTTTTCGCTGGGACGGAAGAGAGTCCCGGTGAATTGGAAATTTATCAGGGACGGAGTTTTAAAGTGTACCGGGGGATGGGCTCAATTGGCGCTATGAAAGAAGGAAGTCGTGACCGCTATTTCCAGGAATATGATCAAAAACTTGTTCCCGAGGGCGTTGAAGGACGTGTTCCGTTTAAAGGACTCGTTTCAGAAACCATCTATCAAATGATCGGCGGATTGCGCGCCGGGATGGGGTATTCGGGAACGGCAAATATCGAGGAATTAAGAACACAAACCCGTTTCATGCGCATGACTGCCGCGGGACTTCGCGAGAGTCATCCTCACGATGTGACGATTACCAAGGAAGCGCCAAATTATAGCTAACAAATGTCGAAGCTTTTTTGAGGGAGGGTGAAAATGACAGTTCTACATGCATTGGTCCTGGGGATAGTCCAAGGCTTGGGGGAATTTTTACCTATTTCCAGTTCAGCACATCTCGTACTCATCCCCTGGCTTTTTGGCTGGAATGATCCAGGCTTGACATTTGACGTTGCACTTCACATGGGTACTCTTTTAGCAGTGGTCCTGTATTTTTGGCAGGATTGGATCAGATTAATAAAAGCGGCCCTGCGGCGTCAGGCATCAGACGATAAGCGTATTTTCTGGTACTTGGTTTTGGCAACTATTCCCGGCGGATTGTTTGGCCTGGCTTTAGAGGAAAAGGCGGAGACTGTTTTTCGGGCCCCTTTGCTTATTGGAATTATGTTGATTGTTATGGGGATACTTCTTTATTTAGCGGACAAAAAACGACAACTGCGCAAAATGGATACGATGACAATGGCAGACGCGATTTGGATTGGTCTTTCTCAGGCATTGGCAATTATCCCCGGGGTATCCCGTTCAGGCAGTACGATGACAACTGCCCGTTTATTAGGTCTAACCAGGGAAGATGCCGCCCGCTTTTCTTTCCTCATGTCTACGCCAATTATTTTGGGTGCCGGAGTCATGAAACTTCGGCATTTAACGATGGCTTCCATTGATTTACCTTTTTCCGTAGGCGTTATTACATCCTTTGTGGTTGGTATTTTAAGTATCTCGTTTTTATTACGGTATTTGAAAACTAGCAACTTTGGCCTTTTTGTCGGATATCGTTTTATTATTGGGGTTATTGTTATAGGTTTTGCTTTAGCAGGACATTAAAGTGCTTACCTAAACTAATCAAAAAATCAAAAAATATAACTAACGTTTATATTCCTCCGTTGTTCACAATAGAGTAACAACGGGGGGATTTTTGATGTAAAAAAGAAGCATGCCAGGAAAATCAGGGATAATGGATGGGTCAGCAATTTTTGAACTAGAGCTTTGAGTTCTCTAAAAAAGTGTCATGATATCTTCTCTTAGCGCGTAAACATGCTTATGAAGAAAAACTAAGGGAGGTTCATTGTGAGTATCACCTGGAATATGGTCTGGGAAGCTCATCCTGACATATTTATTGCCAGGAACTGGCTTGAATACCCGGAGGATAAAAAAAAGGAAACCCGCCTCCCCCCACAGTTTGCCTATTTTATGGGCGGCGAGACGACTTTGCGAGTCGGTATCATTGCCTGTTCTGCTCTTATGCGCGAAGAGGAATTCCTTCTGGCCGGTGTATTATGGGGGAATCGGCTGAGTAATGGTGCTAAGACCGTAATTTATTATGTGGCCCCTGACTTTTCAGCAGCTTTTTTAAATGGGGTTTCTAAAATAGGGGGAAATATCACTGCCAGGGCAGTTTATTGGCGTGAAAAACTTACGCCGAGTTTATACCTTATTCCCGATAAAAAGCAAAGCAGCCTGTCCCGTTACGCTCTGGGGGAAGAACGTCCGGATTTGAAACGCTGGGGACAAAGTTTGAATCCGGTTGCTCAGCAACAACTTGGGATTGTGAACACGTTCTTTGATGGTTTGTCCTGTCGACGCGTTCGCAAAGAAATAAAACCTCAGCACATTGCTTTCCTTTGGGGAAATTATGAGATTGCCGAAGTGCGTCGTAAGGGAAAGAAATTCGAATTAAACAGCAAAGTTAAGTGGCTTAAGAATAACGAACAAATTTTAAAGTGGCAAAAACAGGGCTGGGTAGATGCTTCAGGCTTACTGAATACGGAATTTTGTACGGTCATTCAAAAGATTCTGGACTACCTTGAATCCCTTGAGAAAGAGGGTAAACTTCGCACGCAAAATCTCCTGGCTTTGTTGCTTCATCAGGGAGACGGAGTTTTGAAATCGCTCTGGGGGAGTCCTTGGCCCTGGCCGTGGCTTCCTAAAGAACGCAGCGAAAATTCAGTGCTTGAATTGGAGGAATGGTTTTTCTTTCATGGCGATGGACAATTAAGGGTCATATGTCCGATATTTGAGAAGCCGCTGTTAAAAGCATCTCAAAGTATTCTGTTGGCAAGTGTTTTAGAAAAGAGCCGCCTTTTAGTCGGTGCAAAAGATGAACAAGGGAATTCATTAGTTTGGGACGGCCGGGTACATTGGCTTACGACACTTGGTATGGAAGAAGAACTTCGGCGTTGGTATTGTTGGTTAAATGATCCGGATAAGTTTCCGATTTGGACGTTACCGGAAAACTGGCAGGACAAAGGAATTTACGAGCTTAATTGTCGAACTCTTCGGAACCGATCACTTATGCAGAAAGATTATTCTTGAACTTTGGCAAACGGGGTAAATCAATCATCGCTTCTGTTCCACTAGGGGGTACAGATTCAGAAAAATGAAGCATGCCATGATGGGCGAGAATGATTTGGTACGCAATGGTTAAACCCAGTCCGGTACTGTCTGCTTGCGTAGAGAAGAACGGATCAAGGACACGCTGACGCAGGTCTTTAGGAATACCGGGGCCGTAATCGATTACACTTATTCTTACGTGAGATTCGTATTCCGTTAATCGTATAATAACCTTACCTCCTTTGGGTGAGGCTTCAATCGCGTTATTTAGAAGGGATAAAAGAGCCTGGAGAAGTTGGTCATGGTCACCCATGACATATACCGGAGGAGAGGGGAGTTCTAAAGTGAGGGTAACATCCCGCATAAGTCGTATGTGTTGAATTGTTTGCGCCATGGTCTGAATGCATTCTGTCATATTAAGGGGTTGCATTTGAGGAGCAGAAGGATTTGTTAAGAGGACGAATTTACTCAAGACTTGATCGATGGACTGGATCTCATTTAGAATAAGTTGTTGATAGGGACGGAATGACTCAGGCCATTGCTCAGGTGCAATCAGTTGCATAAATCCTTTAATCGTTGTCAAGGGGTTACGGATTTCATGCGCTAGGCCAGCTGAGACCTTATTGATAGCGGAAAATTTCGCAACTTGTTCATTCGCTTCCATGCGATTTATTGCTTCGCTGATATCGAAAAGAGTCAAAAGCATGCCCGATGGAATGTCATGGTTCAGCAAAGGCTTTGTTCGGAACTTTATTATCTTTTTCTGTGTTCCCCAGATAAATTCACCGTTCTCCGGTGAGCTGCTCGGATCGAAATTAGCTAAAATACCTAAAATATTGAATATAGGTTGGCCAATTAAGAATGATTCTGACAAAGATAGAAGGAGGCACGATTGAGGATTTGAATCAATAATTACACCTGTTTTGTCCAATAGAATAACTGCTTCGCGAGAATAGTCGACGGTTTGGATTAAGGGAAGATTTTGTCGTATCATCACACGCATTGCTTTGATATGACGTTGATGAAGTTGCCGTTGTTGTATTTGATGTTTGTAAGATATAAACTTTGTTCCAAGTAGAAATAGCAGTAAGGGGACATGAACTAAAATAAAAGGGACATAAGGATGATCAAGATATGCCAGTGATGCAAATATAAGCAGAGTGGTGGTTAGAATCCAGGCCTTGCCCCAGGTGCTTAAATAAAGATCGAAATAAAGAGTAATGTAGATGTATGGGAAAAATACGAAAACAATGTGGAAGAATAGGGGAAGGGGTATGATATGGATGAAACCAATAATTAATATGAGGATGAGAGAAGAAAACAGGAAGACACTATCTCGATGGAGAAAGCGTAATCGCAATTTTAGGGCCATCATCACATAGACTCCTTCCAAAATTTATTAAGCTACTTACTAACTAACATAGTGTACCATAACATGATGCAGAATATTGTAAGAAAAAGGAGAAAGCGGAATTATACTTGAAGCTGACTTAAAATCCCCAAAAATGAAAGTATATGGGTTATTTATATTGATTATTTTAATTTAAAATAAAATCGCTAAATAAGGTGCAATAATATATAAATGCTGTATAATTATGCACAAAAAGGAGAAAAATTAATGAAATTGCGTAAGGCTCGTATTTCAGATGTTGAAGAGATGATATTTTTGATTAATAGTAATGCAGAACAAGGACTCATGCTTCCCCGGTCAAGAAATATGCTATATGAAAATATACGCGAGTTCCTGCTAGCGGAAGTAGATGCCCAATTGGTGGGGGTTGCGTCATTACATATCCTTTGGAGTGACTTGGCGGAAATACGGGCATTGGCAGTTTCTGATGAATACAAACGAAAAGGGATCGGAACACGGATAGTTAAAGGACTTGAAGAAGAAGCCAGGGAACTGGGTTGTTCGAAACTTTTTGCGTTGACTTATCAGCCGGAGTTCTTTAAATACTGTGGTTACGAAGAGGTCAGTAAAGATCAAATGCCCCAGAAGGTTTGGACGGAGTGTATTAATTGTATCAAGTTCCCTAATTGTGATGAGATAGCAGTAAGCCGTATCCTTTAGTTATGTGCATCAAAATAAGAGCAGAAATCATTTGTGGATTTCTGCTCATATTTATTTACTCTGACATCTCTTCACTGGCCAGCAATCGTTCCAGGATTTCCGGTTTAGGGGTGAGATATAATGTCCAGTTTTGATCGTAGATCACCATTCCGGGTTTAGCCGCATTAGGCTTCCTGATCTGCTTGACATGTGTGTAATCCACGGGAACTTGAGAGGAACCGCGCGCTTGGCTGTAATAGATAGCGAGTGCAGCGGCTTCTTCCAGGGTAGTGTCATCGGGGAATTCTTCTCCATCTTCGAGGGGAATCAGAACGTGTGAACCGGGAATGATTTTGACATGGAGCCAAAGATCATTTGGTCTTCCTTTACGCATCGTCAACCAATCATTTTGAGCATTATTCTTTCCGACATAGATGATTCGGCCTTGGCTTGAACGATAGACCCGTGGGCGGATAGACTCTTTGGGAACTATCACTTTCACCTTTGACTTTGTATTGAGGCGGCCTTTTTTAGCTTTGAAGGTATCTTTTTTTAAGTGTTTTCCAGCCACATATCCTTGACCCACTACTTCCAAGTTGATTTCATTAAGCTCCGCCAGGGTGGACGCCTGGTCCAAGCTGACCAGTAAGGAATCCAGGTATTTCACTTCCTCGAGTGCGGCTTCCTTGAGTGGCTTTGTTTTGAGTAGGGTGGCTTTCGCTTTGTTATAAAGTTTGTAATAGTGCTGGGCGTTGTCGATGGTACTGATATGGGGATTGAGGGGAATGACCAGATTAGAGTGTGCGGGGTCATAATAATTTTCTACAGAGGCTTCAAGCGATCCTTGAGGAATAAGATAGAGGTTTGCGGTAAGGAGTTCTCCCCATTGTTGATACACCAGACTGGACTGGGCGCCGGTTTCAGCTTCCCGATATATCTTTAGTTTCTTGCTGAAATGGGCGTGTTGTTCTTGAACGACTTTTCGGAGAGAGCCCCGTTTTGATTCAAGGGTGTTGGTAATGGTTCTTGACTGATAAAAGCACCGGATCGCGTCATTTAATGAGGGCGCCTTTTCCATTTCCAACTCCTGGTATTGTTGGAAGGGGGTAAAAGTGAAGGCGACGGGACGGGATTGGTTTGCAAAATCATAATAAAGACACGGTTGAATGACAGGAACGCCCTCGGGATTGCAAAGCCTTCGATAAGCCTGAAAAAGTCGGGAAAAATCAATATCTCCGCACTTATCGAGGCGAGTGTCAGTCGTTAATCCTGCTTGAATGACAATTTCTCTGGCCAATTCCGGGCTGATCCCGGCAAAGAGGGTGAGTAAAACGTCAGTTAGGGGGTGATTAAGGTCTTCCTCATAAAGTGCCTTTCGCCAAAGCTCTTCGTCCTCGATGGGAGGTCGTTTTCCCTGAGAGGGGGGCGCGAAATAAGGTCGTCCCGGTAATACTTCGCGGTAGCGGCTTAGGGCGTGCGAGTATCGTTTAAGACCGTCGAGAATGGTATTTGTCGCTGGGTCGACGAGGATGAGATTGCTGTGTTTTCCCATGATTTCCAAGTGAAGCCGCAGGGTGACTAAATCGCCACGGTCGTTGTAATTTAGAATGTCAAAGGTCACGACTCTTTCCAGCTCACTTTGATGTAGACGGACAAGTTTACCGCCTTCGAGGTGTTTGCGTAAAATCATACAAAACATGGGCGGGGAGGGCGGATTTTTTTTGTTTTCCTGGGTGAGGTGGAAGCGGGGGGAGGTTGCACTGGTACTAAGCAGGAGACGACTGGATCCCTGTTGCCTCAAAAAGAAATGGATTTCATCCTTTTCCGGTTGAAAAATTTTATCGATACGTGCTCCAATAAGTTGTGGACCCAGCTCGTTAACCAGATAGGCGAGGGTCACACCGTCTAATGCCATGAGAGAAACTCCTTTCCAAGCCAATTGTCATAAATCTATCCTGAAAATAGAAACCAATTTTCATCCTTCCAATGGCGCTGCGTCATCAGCATGGGAGTCTTTTTTAGTATAACACACTTGTTCCAGCGAGGCATTTTTCGAAGTTTTTGGGAATAAGCATGTACTAGAAAAGCGGGGCGCGAGGCACGAGGCGCGATGTGCGAGGCAGGAGGCGCGAGGCAGGAGGCGCGAGGCAGGAGGTACGGTGCGTGATACACGAGACACGATGCACGATACACGAGGCACGATGCACGATGCACGAAACACGAGGCACGATGCGCGAGGCGATGCACGAGGCGCGATACATAAAAAAGGAGGGATCAAGGCATGCGGCAACAGGCATGGCATGTGTTGCCTTGGCTTGATGTGGCCAAGGTCTTGGATGTACATCCGGGTAAAGGGTTAAGTCTTAAAGAAGTTCATCGGCGGTTGGTTGAGGTCGGAAAAAATGTCTTGGCGATAAAAAAGAGAGTCAACCCAGTCTTTATGTTCCTGGGACAATTTAAAGATTTTATGGTTTTGATCTTACTGGCAGCCATGGTTGTATCCGGACTTCTAGGTGAAATAGCGGATGCAGTCACGATTTTAGCGTTCACACTTGTTAATACCATTCTTGGCTTTATTCAGGAGTATCGCGCAGAGCGGTCCATGGAATCCCTCCGTTCCCTTACCGCCCCTGAAGCGCGGGTATTGCGAGAAGGCATAGAGCAACGGATTCCGGCTATGGACGTTGTGCCTGGGGATATTGTACTCCTCGAAACAGGGGATCGAATTCCTGCTGATGTACGGTGGATTCAGGCAGTCAATATGCAAGTGGAAGAGTCCACACTGACGGGGGAATCTCATCCCGTGAGCAAAAGTATCTTGCCGATCCAAGAAGAACTTACGCCAATGGCCGATCGTAAGAATATGGGATATATGGGGACCTCTGTTGTCCACGGGCGGGGGGCCGGCGTTGTTGTGGCGACCGGGATGGAAACGGAAATGGGAGTCATTGCAGGAATGATCCAAAGTGTGGAAAATGAAGAGACACCTTTGCAAAAGCGTTTAGCCGAACTTGGAAAATGGTTGGTCCTGCTCTTCTTTCTTGTCTGTGCTGCAGTAGTGGTCATAGGAGTCTTAAGAGGAGAGGACTTTGGTAAGATGTTCTTAACAGGTGTATCAATGGCAGTGGCGTCTATTCCAGAAGGCTTACCGGCGGTTGTCACCGTGGCTTTGGCGATAGGGGTGCAACGAATGGTTAAGAAACAGGCAATTATTAGGAAACTTCCTGCCGTTGAAACCTTGGGGTGTGCGACGGTGATCTGTTCCGACAAGACGGGGACTCTGACCCAGAATGAAATGACGGTCCGCCAGATTTACTCGGATGGCCGAAGAATCAGCGTTTCTGGACAAGGGTATGATCCCAAAGGGGAGTTTGACGGGGCTAATCCGGAAAAAGTGCGGGATCCTCTTCATGCGGCATTAAAGATTGCAGCGCTTTGCAACAATTCGACGTTGACTAAGAAAGGGGTTCAGGTTGCCGGTCTCTTTCGATCTAAAGGAAATGATGCGCCATGGGGTATTGAGGGAGATCCGACTGAAGGTGCTATTTTGGTGGCTGCCGCTAAGGCGGGGATCTGGCGGGAGGTTCTGGAACGCAAACAAGAGCGGATCGGGGAGCTGCCCTTTGACTCGGATCGGAAACGAATGAGTGTTGTCTATAAAACAAAACAGGGGCGTATGGCCTATGTCAAAGGGGCTCCGGATAAGGTTTTGAAGCTTTGTCGGCAAGAGTTGACCGCGCAAGGGGTTGTGGAGTTGACCGCTGAAAGCAGGCGACGCATCATGCGGGCTAATGATGAAATGGCGCGGCAGGCTCTCCGCATCCTGGCAGTTGCCGAGAAACCGTTGTCAGAGTCGAAACCACTGGATGAACACGTCGAAGAGGGCTTGACATTTGTTGGCTTGCTGGGAATGATTGATCCGCCGCGCGCCAGTGCTGTCAAAGCAATCAGAGTTTGTCAGCAGGCCGGTATTAAACCTGTTATGATTACGGGAGATCATCGCTTAACCGCAGAAGCCGTTGCTCATGAGTTGGGGATGTTTCGAGGCTCAAGGAGCGGAGTGATTACAGGTGAAGACCTTGAGCAAATGTCTGAAAAGGATTTAAGCGAGCGCGTGATGGATATTTCCGTCTATGCCCGCGTAACGCCAAAAGATAAGCTTAGAATCGTGCGTGCCTTAAAAAAACGTGGGCAAGTAGTTGCCATGACAGGGGACGGAGTGAACGATGCTCCTGCGGTTAAAGAAGCTGATATCGGGGTGGCTATGGGCCAAACCGGAACGGATGTTACAAAAGAAGCTTCCGATATGATTTTGGGCGATGATAATTTTGCAACGATCGTGGCCGCCGTGGAAGAGGGTCGTGGGATTTACGACAATATTCGGAAGTTTATTCATTACTTACTTTCTTGTAATTTAGGAGAAGTCCTAACGATGTTTGTGGCGACACTTGTGGGCCTGCCACTTCCGTTACTGCCTATTCAAATCCTTTGGGTAAATCTTGTCACAGACGGTTTACCGGCAATGGCCTTAGGAGTAGACGGATCGGAACCAGGCATTATGAACCGTCAGCCCAGGGCTCCGGGAGAGAGCGTTTTTGCACGGGGGTTGGCCGGCAAAATAGCGATAGGAGGGACCTTAATCGGATTGGGAACACTTTTTGTGTTTGTAGTCGGCCTCTTGATGGGGGTAAACATATTAGGGGCGCGAACTATGGCCTTTACTACACTAGTGTTTTTCCAGTTCTTTCAAGTCTTTGATTGCCGGTCTGAAGAACGAAGTATCTTCGAAGTGGGACTGTTCAGTAATCCTTACCTGGTAGGAGCTGTGCTGATTTCCACGCTTATGCAGCTCAGCGTCATTTATATTCCTCCGTTACAGGTGATCTTTAAGACCGTGCCCTTAGTAAGTTGGCAATGGGTTCTTATCCTGTGTGTGTCGGGGGGGCCGTCCATCCTAATGGGATTTGCCCGACTATTTAAAAGCTCCTGGCAAGGAAAACCGTCAATAGTCAAGGGATAAATGTGAGGTTCGAAGTTCGATGTTCGATGTGCGAATATCGAACTTCAACTTTTATATTGGTAAGTCAGCGGATCAGCCTTTGCTGAGTAATTCGCATACGTATAACGAATATCTCTTGCCCGCCTTGTGTATTTCCGGCTCAAATGGTTGACCCACTTCATTAAGCGTAGTATTCTTTTTGGGGGGGGAGTACGATGAAATTCATTAAAATGCATGGTCTGGGGAATGATTTTGTTTTTCTGGACCATTTTTCTGATTCAGCCGACGAGGATTACCCACAGTTAGCCAAGAAGCTCTGCCACCGGCAATTTGGTATAGGCGGGGACGGATTAGTTGTAATTCTGCCTTCGAAAGTCGCCGATGCCCGGATGAGGATCATTAATGCAGACGGATCTGAACCTGAAATGTGCGGTAATGGCATCCGGTGTTTCGCGAGATATGTCTACGATCAAGGGATTGCAATACATAACCCAATGCGGGTGGAAACTCTCGCCGGTGTCTTGACGATTCATCTAAATATCAAAGACGCTCAGGTTCAAGGGGTGCGAGTAGATATGGGAGAGCCCATTTTGCGTGCCGACCTCATTCCGGTTTTAGGTCAAGGGGAACCGGTGGTGGGAGAGAGACTTGAAGTGTCAGGGGAAACGTTCCAATATACTGCTGTTTCCATGGGGAATCCGCACTGCGTTATCTTTGTGGAGGATTTTGCGGCGCTCGATTTTGAACGTCTTGGACCGGCGATTGAGAAACATACATTATTTCCGCGTAAAACCAATGTTGAGTTTATTCGGGTTAATTCACCGCAGGACATTACCATGAAAGTTTGGGAGCGGGGCGCCGGACCAACGCTGGCCTGCGGGACAGGCGCCTGTGCCTCTGTAGTTGCAGCCGTGCTCAATCATAAATCAGAACGCACAGTGACCGTTCATCTGCCGGGCGGAGATTTGTGGATTGAATGGGGATTAGATAACCACGTCTATATGACCGGCCCGGCGACGTATGTGTTTAAGGGTGAATGGTTGGCTTAGGGAGGAGCAATATTTAATGGTCAAGGTAAATGAAAATTATCTGAAACTGCCTGGCAGTTATCTTTTTTCGGAAATAGCACGAAGAATTAACCAATTCAAAAAAGAAAATCCGTCTGCTGAGATTATTAGAATGGGAATCGGTGATGTAACCAGGCCTCTGCCGTCGGCTGTTATTGAAGCTATGCACAAGGCCGTTGATGAAATGAGTTCTTCTGATACTTTCAGGGGTTATGGTCCTGAACAGGGGTATGATTTTTTAATCAAAAAGATTATTGAAAATGACTTTACACCGCGTGGGGTTAACCTTTCTATGGAAGAGGTTTTTATCAGTGACGGCGCTAAAACCGATACAGCTAATTTTCAGGAGATTCTTGGGACGGATAACATATTTGCAGTAACGGACCCGGTTTATCCAGTTTATGTTGATAGCAATGTTATGGCTGGACGTACGGGTTTTCCTGACAGTCAGGGTCAATTTGAAAAAATAGTCTATTTGCCCTGCAATGAAGTTAACGAAATGAAACCGTCTTTTCCCACTTCTAGAGTAGATATGGTTTATTTATGCTATCCTAATAATCCAACAGGAATGACTTTAGGTATCGATGAGCTAAAAAAGTGGGTTGATTATGCCCGGGAAAATAAAGCGCTTATTTTGTTTGATGCAGCCTATGAGGCTTTTATAAGACAAGATGGAGTTCCACACAGTATTTTTGAGATAGAAGGTGCCCGGGAAACGGCCGTAGAATTCAGAAGTTTCTCAAAAACTGCCGGCTTTACGGGAACCAGATGTGCGTATACTATCGTACCGAAGGAGCTAATGGCCTATGACTCAAAAGGCGAAGCCCACAGCCTGAACAAGTTGTGGTTAAGGAGACAGACCACAAAATTCAACGGAGTATCCTACCCGGTGCAGGCAGCCGCGGCTGCAGTATATTCCGAGGAAGGTAAAAGACAGGTACGGGGAACTATTGATTATTATATGGAAAATGCCCGCATTATCCGCGAGGGACTTCAGAAAGCGGGCTACAAGGTTTTCGGTGGGGTAAACGCCCCCTATATTTGGCTCCAGACACCAAATAAAATGCCGTCCTGGGATTTCTTTGATAAACTGATGAAAGAAGTTCATGTTGTTGGAACACCGGGAGCCGGTTTTGGAGCAAACGGAGAAGGTCACTTCAGGTTGACGGCATTTAGCTCAAGAGAGAATACTCTGCGGGCAGTTGAAAGAATGAGCATATTGAAGACCGTGTGATTTATTAGTAGGGGGTGAATGACCCGGCTGATTGATTCGCTGGGTGGCGTATGGCAAATAGCATGACGGGATTCGGACGGGGTGAGGCAAGCGGAAGCGGTTATCAGTTTTCTATCGAGCTGAAATCGGTTAACCATCGGTTTTTAGAAATAATGGTGAGAACGCCGCGTAATTTTAGCAGTTTTGAAGATCGGATACGAAAGACGTTACAAGGGAGGTTCCAGCGCGGCCGGATTGAAGTGCATGTTAATGTGGTGGAAACAGAAGAACGAAAGAGATCGGTGAAGGTTGACAAAGATTTAGCACTGTCGTATGATAAGATATTGGAGGATCTGGCCTTAGCCCTGCATGCAGCGCATGAAACGGATATTTATCGTTTAGTCACATTACCTGAAGTTCTTTCAGTTGAGGAACCTGAGATCGATCTTGATACTTTGTGGGGAGCGTGCGCTGAGGCACTTAGGATAGCTTCTGATAGTCTTGGGCAAATGCGCCGTATTGAAGGAGAAAAATTAACGTCCGATCTACTCCTTAGGCTTGATCTCATTACCGGGTATCTGCAACAGATTGCTGAGCGCGCGCCATTTGTCGTGACAGATTATCAAGAACGCTTGCAGGACCGCATTCAGACGCTTTTAGGCGAGGTTGAAGTGGATGCGACCCGACTGGCGAACGAAGTGGCTTATTTTGCGGATCGCGCCTCCATTACGGAAGAGTTGGTTCGCTTCAACAGTCATTTGGCTCAAGGGCGAGACGCGCTGAGAAGTAACGACTCGGTGGGACGCCGACTTGATTTTTTAATGCAGGAAATGAACCGGGAAATCAATACCATTGGGTCAAAAGCCAATGATTTAACAATTGGCCAACAGGTTGTTAGTGTGAAAAGTGAATTGGAAAAAGTGCGCGAGCAAATCCAGAATCTAGAGTAAATGGAGGATTCTTTATGGACATTAAGCTCATTAACATTGGATTTGGCAATATTGTATCGGCCAATAGAATTATATCGATTGTGAGTCCGGAATCCGCCCCGATCAAACGTATTATTCAAGAAGCACGGGATGAGGGTATGCTTATTGATGCAACTTATGGTCGGCGTACACGCGCGGTGATTATTTGTGATAGCCAGCATGTGATACTGTCCGCAGTCCAACCGGAAACAGTGGCAAATCGTCTTTCGATCAAAGAGTCCAATACCCACGTAGAAGATCCGGTTGACTAGGGGTGTAAAGTGGAAAAAAACCATGGCTTATTAATTGTATTATCGGGACCTTCCGGGGCAGGCAAAGGGACGATTTGTCAAGAACTTCTGCGCCAAATGCCCGACTTGAGATATTCTGTCTCGATGACGACGCGCAGTCCCCGCCCGGGTGAAGTGGAAGGGATCCATTATTATTTTCGTCCGCGGCAGGAATTTGAAGCTATGCTCGCGCGTAACGAATTATTGGAATGGGCCGAGTTTTGTGATAATTATTATGGAACACCACTATTTGCCGTTGAGCAAGCGATCCTGGATGGACGGGACGTTATTTTAGAGATTGATATTCAAGGAGCGATGCAAATCAAGAAGCGATTTCCGCAGGGAGTTTTCACATTTATCATTCCGCCTTCTTTGGATGTTCTCTCCGAACGTATTCACAAACGAGGGACTGAGACTGAGGAAGTCATTCAGAAACGTTTAGCCACGGCAATTCAGGAACTTGAATATGTAGATGAGTATGATTACGTAGTTATTAACGATGAAGTTCTTGCGGCTGTCGAAAAACTCAAAAGTATCCTTGTCGCGGAAAAATGCCGGGTGAAACGAAAACCGTTTGTTTTTAAGGGGGAGTATAAATGAAACAACCTTCACTTGATCTGCTGATGCGTAAGGTGGATAGCAAGTACACATTGGTGGTAGTTGTTGCCAAGCAGGCGCGTACAATAATGGAAGAGGCAAAGCATGATGATTTAGCTAAGGGTGTGAAGCCGGTCAGTATCTCACTCGAGGAGATTTCCCGTTCCGAATCCACCTATGAATGTACCTCGGAAGAGATTTTATGATGTTAACAGAGAAAAAAATCCTTGTTGGAATTACCGGCGGAATTGCCGCTTATAAAACTGCGGAGGTTGTCAGGCTCTTATGTAAGCTGCAGGCCCAAATACACGTTGCGATGACGAAGTCGGCAACAGAATTTATTACTCCCCTTACACTGCGGAGTCTTTCATCGAACCCGGTGTATGTAGATCTTTTCAACGAGCCGAAACTATGGAATGTTGAGCATATCGGCTTGGCAGAGCACGTTGATGCAGTCATTGTCGCTCCGGCAACGGCTAATATATTGGCTAAGATGGCAACAGGGATAGCGGATGATTTTCTTTCGACGGTACTTTTAGCTGTCCGCGCACCGATTTTTGTGGCGCCGGCCATGAATCATGCGATGTATCATCATCCTGCGACGCAAGTTAATTTGGCACTCCTCAAGCAGCGTGGGGTCCACGTCATTGGCCCCGGCACAGGTTTTCAAGCGTGTGGGACAGATGGAGACGGACGCATGAGCGAACCGGCGGAGATCGTGGAATCCTTAACGCGTTTTTTTGCTGGCTCTGCCTGGTTAAAAGGCAAGAAAGCCCTGGTAACGGCAGGCGGAACCCAGGAACCGCTTGATCCGGTTCGCTATCTGGGGAACAGGAGTTCCGGGCGGATGGGATATGCTATTGCTCAAGCGTTACAGGAAGCCGGGGCGGAGACCATCCTGGTCAGTGCGCCAACGGATTTACAAACTCCTCAGGGAGTGACCCGGATAGGAGTGCAGACTGCCTTGGAGATGTACGATGCAGTCTTGGGGCTTTTTCCCGAAATGGATGTTGTCATTAAGGCAGCAGCGGTTGCGGACTATCGCCCCTCGGTTGAGGCGGAACAAAAAATTAAAAAAACAGGGACTAGCTGTACACTTGAGTTGGTTCCCAACCCGGATATTTTAGCCGAACTTGGGCGGAAGAAAACGTCCCAGGTTCTTGTTGGGTTTGCAGCCGAGACGGAGAACCTCTTGGTCAACGCCACACTTAAAATGCAAAAGAAGAACGTGGATCTCCTGGTAGCCAATGATATCACTAAACCGGGTGCCGGCTTTGGCAGCCCAACAAACATTGTCAGTTTTCTCTTCCCTGACGGAAGCAGAATGGATTTCCCTCAGCTGAATAAACTTGAGGTTGCCCGACATCTCGTTCGAGAGATTGCCAGGCTACTTGGGATGGAAATGGAAACAAAGGAGTGAATTAAATGGCTAAAAAATTATTTACCTCCGAGTCTGTGACCGAGGGTCATCCTGATAAGATCTGTGATCAAATTTCAGATGCCATTTTGGATGCTATTTACGAGTTAGATCCAAATGCTCGAGTGGCCTGTGAAACGATCGTAACAACGGGCTTGGTCCTGGTCAGCGGGGAGATCACGACCACTTGCTATGTGGACATTTCTCATGTCGTGAGGGAGACTATCCGTTCAGTTGGTTATACCCGGGCCAAATATGGCTTTGATGCCGATACCTGTGCAGTATTAACCTCGATCGGAGAACAATCCGCCGATATTGCCTTAGGTGTGAACCAGTCTTTAGAAGCAAAAACCGGTGAAATGACCGATAATGATATAGAAGCAATCGGGGCCGGAGATCAAGGTATGATGTTCGGTTATGCGACGAATGAAAGCGAAAGCTACATGCCGCTCCCTATTGATATAGCACATCGCTTGGCACGCAAACTCAGTGAGGTACGGAAATCGGGTTTTTTAGGCTATCTGCGTCCGGATGGGAAAACCCAGGTTACCGTGGAGTATGTGGATAACAAGCCGGTTCGGGTGGATACTGTTGTGGTCTCTACGCAGCATCATCCGGATGTTACACAAGAACAAATTCGCCGTGATTTGCTGCAATATGTTGTGTATCCAACTATTCCCAAAGAACTGTTAGATGAGGATACAAAGTATTTAGTCAACCCGACGGGTCGTTTTGTCATCGGCGGACCCCAGGGGGATTGCGGATTGACGGGACGCAAAATTATAGTGGACACCTATGGCGGTATGGCCCGCCATGGCGGCGGTGCCTTCTCCGGCAAGGACCCCACAAAAGTTGACCGTTCAGGTGCTTATGCGGCGCGTTATGTGGCTAAAAATCTCGTTGCCGCAGGGTTAGCGGACCGTTGCGAAATTCAAATAGCTTATGCCATCGGAGTAGCCCATCCAGTATCTGTTGCGGTTGAGACGTTTGGCACGGGAAAGATCGCCGATGATAAGATCACGGAGCTTATCCTGCAAACGTTTGATCTCCGACCGGCCGGCATCATCAAGACTTTGGATCTTCGTCGCCCGATCTACCGCCAAACGGCTGCCTATGGTCATTTCGGAAGAACCGACCTCGACCTGTCTTGGGAAAGAACCGATAAGGCGGAGGCCTTGCGAAAACTCGCCGGACTGTAAGGATAAATGGAGTTTCCACCCATTAAAGAGTGAGATCCATAAAAAGGGGTAAATGCTATTTATATGCATCCTTAGACAGAAAGAGTCCTCCCCCGCATAGCGAGAGAGGGCTTTGTCAACGTTATATTCATTTCTTGATAAATTGTAGGTGAAAGGTTCAATCAGTGTTCCCCAGATCGGATATGTATACTGTTTAAGGAGGCGTCGTAGTGTTTCGTTATGCTGAAGTTTTGGTTGATGTAGCTAATCGGCGCCTGGATCAAAGTTATTATTATCTTATTCCTGAATCATTTGACTTGAAGATAGGGATGCGGGTTCTTGTTAACCTCCGGCATCGTATGGTCCAGGGGCTTGTTGTGAATATGACGGATGATCTGCCTGATGAACTTGCGCTTGTGAAGTTCAAGCCCGTGTTAGAGATTGTTGATAAGGACAGTCTGATTCCTCCGGATCTGATCGAGCTCGCCCATTGGTTAGCGCAAACAACTATCTGCTCAGTTGCGCAAAGCCTACATACGGTTTGGCCGCTCCTCAAGGGAAAAGCGGAAGAGTGGGTTATCCTCCTGGCAGCCCTCGAAGATTCGGATGTTCAGACCTTACAGTGGCTGGATCCGGATGCCTTTCGAGCGATTAAAGTGCTTACCCGGGCACGGAGTAAGGAAATTTCCCTTAAAACCTTTCTTAAGCGAGCGGATATTTCCGGGGCGATGCTCGAGAAGCTGCTCCAACACGGGTGGGTAAAAAAGGAAACACGCTTTGTAGTTAGAGGGGGCGGATCTGAGATAAAAATAGCTCAGAAGAAAGAACCCCCGGCTGGGAGCTTTTCAGAGAACCAGCTTAAGGAACATCAGGAAGATACCCTGCCATCACAAACATGGAGCGCAGGGTTATTAGCGGACTATCTTTATGAGGAACTCGGGGCTAAAGAACATAATACTTCCACCGGTCGAACTTACGAATTAACCGGGGAGCAAGTTAGAACAGTGAAAAACGTGTTGACTGCCTTAGCGGAAGGCTCGTCCCAGACTGTTTTGTTGCATGGTGTGACGGGTAGTGGAAAAACGGATGTTTATCTTGAGTTGATAGCGCATGTTCTCGCTCAAGGCGGAGATGCAATTCTGCTTGTACCGGAAATTTCCCTGACCTCTCAAGTGGCCGGCTATTTTGAAACCCAATTTGGCGACCGAGTAATTATCCTGCACTCCGGTTTACGACCGAGGGAAAAAATGAAAGCCTGGGAGCATATTTTGGCAGGCCAGAAGCGGATCGTCATTGGGGCCCGTTCCGCCGTGTTTGCACCTCTCCCGAATTTGCGGCTCATTATTTTGGATGAGGAACATGATGGTGCCTATAAACAGGATGAGAACCCCAAATACCATGCCCGGGATGTCGCGCGCCAACGGATGGAACAGCTCAAGGGTGTCGTTTTGCTCGGGAGTGCAACGCCATCTTTGGAAGCCTATGCCGCGGCACAATCGGGTAAAATCAGCTTGCTAACGATGACTAGGCGGATTGGGGAAAGTATCTTGCCACCGGTTGAGATTGTGGATATGCGGAAGGAACTTCTAACGGGAAACCGGGGTATATTTTCCCTGCTGCTGCAAAAAAAACTGCGGGAAAGGCTTGAGTGGGGCGAGCAATCCATGCTTTTTCTGAATCGCAGAGGGTATTCAACCTTTGTGGCTTGTCGGGAATGTGGTTATGTGGTCAGTTGTCCCAATTGCGATATAGCCCTGACGTATCATAGCCAGGGACAGGCTATGCGCTGTCATTATTGTAACCATAAAGAACTTCCTCCTCTGACGTGTCCGGAATGTGCCAGCCGGTATATTCGTTTTTTTGGGCAGGGAACGCAGCGTGTAGAAGAGGAGTTGCAGGGCTTACTTCCGGAGGCCTCCATCTTGCGCTTGGATTTTGATACCACACGCTCCGGAGAAGCGCACCGCCTTATCCTGGAAAGTTTCCGTCGTCAAGAAGCGTCTATCCTGGTAGGAACGCAAATGATGGCCAAAGGACTGGATTTTTCAAATGTCACCTTGGTGGGGGTCATTACCGCAGATCAAACGCTCAATATGCCGGATTTTCGGGCCAGAGAACGGACATTTCAACTTTTAACTCAGGTTGCCGGTCGAGCGGGTCGGAGCACTAAACCAGGTGAGGTTGTAATTCAGACCTATTCCCCGACAGATGGGGCCATTGTGCGAGCTGCCCGGCATGATTTCCAGGGGTTTTTCCGGGAAGAAATACGCTATCGCAAAGAACGGAAATATCCGCCGTATACCCATATCGTTCGAGTTCTGTTGCTTCATGAAAAAGAGGAACGGGTTATTAAAGGGGCCAACGATTTGTGGGCTTGTCTGAAGCAAGGAATGCAAGACCCTAAATTTGGAAATAATGAGTTAGGTATTCTGGGACCGGCACCGGCTGTATTATCCAGACTTAAGAATCAATGGCGATGGCAGATATCTGTCAAAGGAAGGCGTCTGGATCTACTCAGGGCGTTCTTACATCAAGGGGTTCAACGATTTAGCCAAGGTTCAGCCAGCAGGGGGGTCATATTGAATATAGAAGTTGATCCACTTTCGAACTAGAAGACAATTTAAATTTAAAAGAAAGTTTAAACAAGTTCGAAACGCGCCAGGTCCTCGACTTAGTGACTAGTCATAGGATACAATATATGCGAGGTGCGAGGTGCGAGGTGCGAAACGGGAACCTTGGACGTCGAATATAAGTTCGGGCATCGCGCCTCGGACATCGAGTAAAGTTCAAGCCTTGGGCATCGCGCATCGCGCTTCGAACTTCGCATAGAATACTGAAGGGAGTAAAAAGGCAATGTCTGTATATAAGATTGTAGAAATTGGTGCAGAGATATTACGGGAAAAGGCAAGAGAGGTAAAAGAGGTAAATCCGACGATAATAAAACTCCTTGATAACATGATAGATACACTGCATGCCGCCGATGGGGTGGGCTTAGCTGCCCCTCAAATTGGGGTTTCCAAGCGGGTTATTATTGTTAAGGTCGGTGAGGTGTTGGTGGAACTCATCAATCCAGTTATTTTGGAAAAAGAGGGAGAGAACAGTGCGGAGGAAGGATGCCTTAGTATACCAAAAATATCAGGAGATGTAGTGCGGGCCACTAAAATACGTGTACAGGGGCTAAATCGTCAAGGAAAATTGGTGGAAATTCAAGCGGAGCATTTGTTGGCTCGCGCCTTGCAACATGAGATTGATCATCTGGAGGGGATACTGTTTATCGATGTTGCCAAGAAAACATATCGAAGTTAGGAGGAGCGCTGATCTGCACGTGTCTGCGAGTTACGCCTAAATTACTCAGCTCCAAATGCTTCGAACCTCGAACATCGAATTTCGAGTAGGGGGAATAACTATGCGTTTAGTTTTTATGGGCACACCTGATTTTGCCGTGCCTTCTCTACGGGCCTTGGTTAAGGGCGGATATGATGTTGTTGGTGTCTTTACCCAACCTGATCGGCCGACCGGTCGAGGGAAAAAATTAAAACCAAGTCCCGTAAAAGTTGCGGCGGAAGAACTAGGCATATTGGTTTTTCAACCGGAAAAGATAAAAACACCTGAAGCAATCCATCAGTTACAGGCCTTGGCCCCGGATAGCATTATTGTTGTTGCTTACGGACAAATCTTATCCAGAGAAATTTTACAGTTGCCTGCCAAAGGGTGTATAAATGTTCACGCTTCGTTGCTCCCCTCCTACCGTGGGGCAGCACCAATTCATTGGGCTGTCATGAGGGGGGAAACCCGTACGGGAGTGACCACCATGTTGATGGATGAGGGCTTGGATACAGGAGACATGTTCCTGAAACGGGAAGTACCAATTTCAGATGAAGCAACAACGGGAGAGATTCATGATCAGTTAGCCGTTCTGGGAGGAGAACTTCTCCTGGAAACCTTATATGAGTTGGAAATGGGGAGATTAATGGCAACACCACAAACTGGTAAAACAAATTATGCGCCCCTTCTGAAACGTGAACATGAATGTATAGATTGGTCACGTAGGGCGGCTGAACTACACCATCAGATTCGGGGGTTGAACCCTTGGCCGGGAGCGTTTGCGACCTTTCGGGGAGAAAATTTTAAGATTTGGCGAAGCACTTTACAAACGACAGAAAAGTGTTCAGAGGTCGAAAGCCGGAGGTTCGAGCCTCGAACCTCGAACCTCAAACATCGAGTTGAACCGGGCCAAATTATCCGGGTTCTTGGGGAGGGGCTGCTGGTTCAGACTGGGGATGGAGTCCTTCAGATTCTGGAGGTTCAACCGGCAGGGAAGCGCGCCATGTCAGCCAGGGACTTCTTCAACGGCCGACATGGCCGGTTAGGAGAAAAATTCGAGTAAACGCGAGGCGCGAGGCATTCAATTTGTATTTCGATTCGTAGAATCGAACTCGGACTTCGGACCTCGGACCTCGGACATCGGACCTCGGACATCGGATATCGTGCATCGATAAAAGGAGGGTAAAATTATGTTTTTTTGGGACCCCACAATGGTTCTCTTAATTCCGGCGATAGTGCTTTCAATATACGCTCAATTCAAAGTTTCCTCGACTTACAAACGTTTTTCCAGAATTCGTTCGCAATCAGGACTAACGGGAGCACAAACAGCACGAGCTCTTTTGAACAGTAACGGACTATACGATGTACGTGTGGAGCCGATACAAGGACGGCTCTCCGACCATTACGATCCGCGTTCAAGGGTTATTAGATTAAGTGAAGACGTTTTTCAGGGCAGCTCTTTGTCTTCCGTGGCTGTAGCTGCCCATGAAACGGGGCATGCCCTTCAACATGCTTATGGGTATGTTCCTTTGACACTAAGGACGTCCTTTGTTCCTCTTGCCAGTTTCGGCAGCGGAGCCGGGCCGATAATGATCATGATCGGTTTTTTCTTCCAGAGTTTTAGCTGGCTTCTGGATTTAGGGATTTTATTTTTTGCCTTTGCTGTGCTATTTCAGATTATCACTCTGCCGGTGGAATTTAATGCCAGCAATAGAGCCCTGGCTATTTTACAGGACGGAAATATGCTTGCCGGTGAGGAAGTCCGCGGGGCACGCTCTGTGCTGAACGCTGCGGCTTTAACTTATGTAGCCGCGACCTTAGTTGCCGTGCTTGAGTTAGCCAGGCTGATCCTGATTTCGCGGAGCATGAGTGATGACTAAAGAAACCGCACGAGGGATGGCGGTCCGAATTCTGACGCGTGCCGAGGTCGAAGGGGCTTACGTGAATCTCTTACTCCAGAAAAATCTTGCGAAGTTGGCTGATTCCAGAGATCGCCGATTTGTGACATTCTTAGTGAATGGTACGCTCAAACATCGTTTAACCCTGGATTACGCACTGCGAATGCATTTAAGTAAGCCCATGTCGTCACTACCCCATGAAGTCCGAGCTATTCTGCGTATCGGCGCTTTTCAATTGCTTTATGTCGATAATGTACCCCCCGCTGTTGCGGTCAATGAAAGTGTGGAATTAGCCAAATCATTCCCCAAATTCACGGGCTTGGTAAACGGCGTCTTGCGTAAGGTTATGAATAAGGCGTGGGATTTTCCTTGGCCGGATGCAAAACGTGAAACGGCGCGCTATCTTTCAGTGCGCTATTCTCACCCCGAATGGATGATTCAGCACTGGCTGAAACGCTGGGGCAGGGAGGAAACGGAGGCCTTATGCCAAGCCAACAATGAGTCGGCTCCAACTTGGATCCGCACGAATACGCTCAAGATCTCACGTGAAGATTTAAGGGCTCGTCTCATCCGGGAAGGAATTACAGTCGACCCCGGAATCCGGATTCCGGAAAGCATAAGGATCCAACATTTTGGCGCCGTAGATCGGCTGGAGAGTTTTCGGCAGGGACTATTTATGGTTCAGGATGAAAGCTCCCAACTTGTAGCCCATGTGGTAGACCCCAAACCAGGCCAACGGGTCTTGGACACCTGTAGCGCCCCTGGCGGAAAAACCACGCACTTGGCTCAGCTGATGCAGAACGAGGGAGAAATCATGGCCTTTGATATCCATGAGCAAAAGCTTGAACTGATCAATCAGTCAGCCCAAAGACTGGGAATAACGATAATCAAACCTCAATTTGGAGATGCCCGGGATTTACCCGGCGTAAAACCCGGTTCGTACCAGCGCGTCTTAGTTGATGCTCCTTGTTCCGGATTGGGCGTCCTGCGCCGGAGAGCAGATCTGCGTTGGCGGAAAGAAGAGCAAGATCTTAAGGATTTACCCCTCCTGCAACTGACCATCCTGGAACGGGCTGCGTCTTGTGTTGAAGTGGGGGGAGATATAATCTACTCGACCTGTACAATCGAACCGGAAGAGAATTTTGATCTGGTAAAGACGTTTCGCTCAGCGCATCCGGAATTTGAGGCTGTTAACCTGGCGGATGATTTGCCCTTTACCCTTGAGGATCCGCGAGATATTCAACAAGCACGTAAAGGAATGCTTCAGCTTTTACCCCACCGCCATAACATGGACGGGTTTTTCATAGCAAAATTTCGTCGCAGGTAAGTTTAACCGGCATGGATTGGGTGAATAATAAATACTATGGATATTAGAGAGCTGCGCGGGTGTTCAGAAGATGAATTAATAGAAATTTGTAAGGAAATTAGTTTAAAACGGTTTCGGGCAAGCCAATTGTTCCAATGGGTACAACAGAAAGCTGTGCGCACCTGGGAGGAAATGAAAAACATTGGGGGGCGTGATCGGCAAACTTTGTGTTCTCGCCTGAGTTTTTATCCTTTGGAGAAGGTTCGGGAACAACGTTCCAAGGACGGCACGCGTAAGTATCTATTCCGCCTGAACGACGGTGAAACGATTGAGTGTGTTTTGATGGATTATGCGCGGACCGGTTCGCGGGATCGCCATACAGTTTGTGTCTCCACTCAAGTCGGATGCGCGGTGGGGTGCGCATTTTGTGCTACAGGGTTGGAAGGGTTTCGAAGAAACCTCAGTGTCGCTGAAATAGTGGGTCAGGTGTTGGATATTACCTATTATGTTCGTCGGGAAGATCCGGATTTTCTGGTGACCAACATTGTCTTTATGGGTATGGGGGAACCCCTGCTCAATTATGACCAGGTTCTCCAGGCAATCCTCCTGTTGAATCATAGACAGGGGCAAAATATTGGTATGCGGCGGATGACGATTTCAACCTGTGGGGTCGTGCCCCGGATTATTCAACTGGCTAAAGATAACCCCCAGGTGGGTCTTGCCGTATCTCTGCATACTGCACGGGATGAAGTGAGAAATGATTTGATCCCGATGAATCGTCGTTATCCGCTGGGCCGGCTTATGGCGGCCTGCCGGGAATATACACAAATCACACATCGCCGGATTACTTTCGAGGTGGCCTTGACGGCTGGGAACGTGAAACAGGAGGAAGCTGAGGCCCTTGCCAGATTGCTGAAAGGACAGTTTGGACATGTAAATTTGATTCCGGTTAACCCTGTGGCAGGAACTGGAATGGAGCGTCCCGATCCGGAGCTCATGAGAAGGTTTGCCCGGGTGTTAGAAGATGCCGGGATTTCTGTTTCTTCACGTGAGGAACGGGGGGCGGAGATTGACGCAGCTTGTGGTCAACTTCGCCAACAGTGGGAGGGTGAGTTAAAATGAGCATTTTGGCCCGATTTGAAGGGATGGCTGAATTTCTCTTTACCGGAGCTTTTAAAAAAGGTGCAGGTCGGCTTCAACCGGTGGAAATCGCCAAAGAACTTGTGAAGGCGATGCTTAAAAATAAGCAGGTCAGCATTTCCCAGGTTTACGTACCGAATATCTACCGGGTTTATCTTCATTCCAGTGATTGGGGGCCGATAGCTAGTTTCGGAGATGTGTTTCTCATTGAACTCTCAAAGTATTTATTTGCGGAGGCGGAACGAAACGGCTATACGTTTTTAACGAAACCGGCTATTGAGTTGCATGCGGATGAGACGGTGGAACCCCGGGAGATGGTTGTTGAAGTTGATTTTGATGACTCGATTGACGTGGACTGGGGAGAGGAGGAAAATGGAAATTATGCATCTAATGCATCAAATTGGCGCGAAAGTACAACTTTCTTCAGGGAAAGTGTCAAGACAAACTTACCGCTTGAGGACAGGCCAGGAAGGAATCCGGACTACTTTCTCGAAATAATAGAAGGACCCGATAAAGGTCAGAAAGTTTCGCTGCAGGATGCAGACGTTGTCATTGGTCGTCATGGACAATGCGATCTGGTACTCCATGACCCTGAAGTTTCCAGGCGGCATATGAAGCTTGCTTCAGGGGAGAACGGTTGGTGGTTGGATGATTTGGGAAGTACAAACGGTTCTTTTGTCAACGGCCAAAGAATAACGCATCAGACGGCAGCTCCCGGTGACCGTATTCAAATTGGACAAAGTGTTCTGGTTATCCAGAAGTCTCTTTAAAATCAGAGGTCAGAGGCCGGAGGTCAGATATTAGGAGGCCAGGGGTTTAGAGGTCGGACATCTGGCTCCCGACCTCCGACCGACCCCGACTCTGGTTCCGACTTCTGGCCTCTGACCTCTGATTTCTGAATTAGGAGGGTTTTATGCAATTTTTTCTAGTCCTTGGACGGTTGGCTTTAGTCGTTCTGATCTATCTTTTTATCTTTAGAATTTTTACAGCACTTTTAGCAGATCTACAAATTAAGGGGATTTTTCAACGTTCTATTAATGAATATGGACGGTTAGAAGTCCTCACAGGAGCAGAAGCACTTTCCAAAGGGAGGATTTTTCGGGTTGATGCCAAAGGATTACGCTTGGGGCGTGGCAAGCACAATGATATCGTTTTACCGGATCATTTTGCTTCCATTGACCATGCTGTTTTTAGGTTGCATAAAGGACAGACCATTGTGGAAGACCTGGGAAGTACGAATGGAACCTGGGTCAATGGAGAGCAAATTCATTCTCCAGTCCAAATGGTTCCTGGGGACTATGTGAAAATTGGAAGTATTACCTTCCAATACTCGAGGTGGCAAAATGAGAGTTCTAAGCTTTAGTGAAAAAGGGTGTATCCGTAAAAACAATGAGGATTCTTTTTTGGTGTTACCCGCGCAAGGGCTTTATGCAGTGGCCGATGGGATGGGGGGGCACCGAGCAGGAGAAGTAGCCTCTTCAATCGCCTTGCAGGAATTGGAGAAATTGGTTCCCCGCTTGGATGAGCTTGAGGGGCGGATCCTGGAAAGGGGGTTGACTGAGGCCTTTATGCAGGCAAATCGAGTCGTCAATCAATCCTCAGCCACGGAACCGGAAAATGCGGGGATGGGAACGACTCTGACAGTTTTGCTGGTGTGCAGAAGGACAGCTGTTATTGCTCATGTTGGCGACAGCCGGGCGTATTTATGGCGAGATGAGGCGTTGACTTCCTTGACTGTAGACCATTCGTTGGTCGGGGAACTTGTACGGTTAGGGCAGATTACCCCTGAGGAAGCGGAAAAACACCCCCAACGGCACGTGCTAATGCGTGCATTGGGCACAGAACAAAAGATCGAGGTGGATTGTAAGAGTATAAGTCTCCAGACCGGAGATGTATTTCTTTTATGCACGGACGGTTTTTCCAATGTGATCAGTGATCGGGAACTTGCGAAAGAGTTCCTCGAACCCGGCTCTTGGGAAGGACGGTTTGAAAAATTACGAAAACTTACCTTAGAACGGGGTGCCCCGGATAATTTCACAGCCTTGTGCTGTATATTGGAGTAAGCTGATGATTCAACGTTTAACCACGCGCATGATTATTTTAGGAATGATGTGGCTTGGACTAAGCTTGCTGAAATGGGAAAACTTGAGTATCCAAATCCTTTGGCAAGGTATAATTTTTACGGCCATAGTCCTTCTGGGGTGCCTGATGGAACAAATTCTCCATTATCAAGGTGATCCCTTCATTTTACCGGTTGTCCAGGCAATAATGGCTATAGGGCTTGTGTTTGTAGTGCGAATTAACCCAAATGTTGCCTTGCACCAATTCTGGTGGGCGAACATCGGGCAGGTACTTTTCTACGTAGTTTTATGGGCGATGCACGATTATCGCAAGTTAGGAAGGTTTAGATATCTCTGGGGGCTTTTAGCGGTGGTCTCGTTATTGGTGACCCTACTGTTTGGTTCTGAGGAAGGCGGTGCAACAAGCTCATTCAAGCTTATGGGAATCGGGATTCAACCGGAGGAATTTGTCAAACTGGCCTTGCTTTTATTCATGGCTTCATATTTGGAAGAGAATGAGGAATTGTTGCGTGTTGGGACGGTGCAGTGGGGAAAATTCTCTTTACCGGATTGGCGGACCCTGGGGCCATTTATGATTATGGGTGCTTTCGTCTTGGGGATCTTAGCCGCTCAAAAAAGTTTAGGAACAGCCTTGGTGTTTTATATGCTCTTTGTACTTATGCTTTATGTTGTGACAGAGCGGGCTCTTTATTTAGGAATATCTCTGCCAATTCTCCTCCTGACCGGCAGTCTGGCTTATATGCTCTTTAGGCATGTGCGTGTCAGAGTGGAGGTATGGCTGAATCCCTGGCTGGATCCCACAGGAGGGGGGTACCAAATTGCCCAATCTTTGTTTGCGATAAGTGGCGGAAAATTATTAGGAACTGGGTTAGGCAATGGCATAGGGGCATCGACCGTACCAGTGGCCATTAGTGATTTTATTTTTTCCGTGATTGCGGAAGAACTGGGGTTTGCCGGAGCAATGGCCGTACTGGTACTCTTTCTGATTGTTGTCATGAGGGCCTTTGCGGTAAGCCTTAGGGCAATAGACCGGTTTGGGCAGATTTTAGCAGCCGGGATAGGAATATTACTTGGGACAGAAACGTTAATTATCCTCGCTGGGGTCACGAAATTACTTCCCTTGACAGGCATACCACTTCCCTGGGTAAGTTATGGCGGAAGTTCGCTTATAGTTCACTTTATCTTGTTAGGGGTGCTGCTGAATGTCTCCAACGCTACAGCGGTAGGTACCCACAGCACCAGGAATAAAGGAAGGGAGTACGCAACATAATGCGAGGGGTACGTCGGGTAGCGCTTGGAATGGCCTTAAGTTTTTTTGTCTTAAGTCTGGGGTTAGCCTATTGGCAGGTTATTCAGGCGGATACGCTGCTAAAAGATAAAGCCAATCGTCGCTTAATACTGATGGAAAGCCGTGTGACGAGGGGAGGAATTTTTGATCGTAACGGCGAAATAATAGCTCAAACTCAGACTTCCAATGGAAAGAAGGTTCGGGTGTATCCGAAGGGGGAAATGTTTGAGCCACTGCTCGGATATTCGACACTAAAACTTGCCTCCTCTGGTCTCGAAGGGAATCTGGCTGATTGGTTATTAGGAATTAAGAAGGTATCGCCCACGCAAGCGGTTCAAAAGCTCTTTGCACTTCCCCGCCAAGGGGATGATGTGGTACTTACCTTGGATTCACGTTTACAGAGCATAGCCTATAATGCCCTCAAAGGAAAAATGGGGGCTGTAGCAGCCCTCGATCCACGGACCGGAGAAGTATTGGCCTTGGTGAGCCAACCCAGCTTTAATCCCACAAACCTTGAAGAGAACTGGACTGATATTATTAGCCGCGAAAAGGATCGCCCGCTTGAACAACGATATTTTTCCCTTTTCCCACCGGGATCGACCATGAAGGTTGTTACATCGGCTGCAATCTTACGGAGTGGGATCAATATTACTGATCTGTATGAGTGCAAAGGATCGGCAGTCATTAACGGACAAATCATTTCAGAACAAAACGATAAGATACATGGCTGGGTTAACTATAATATGGCTTTAGCAAATTCCTGCAACACGTACTTTGCGACGTTTGGGGTACAGGCAGGGGAAAAGAACTTTTTGGCAGCTGCCAAAGGATTTGGGTTTGGGCAGAAAATCCCTTTTGAACTTAATATACCAACGAGCTCGATTACTAAAGCGACCGTAATTCCCACGAAGTTAACGACAAATCTTTTAGCTGCCAGTACATTCGGGCAAGGAGAAGTTCTGGTCACACCCTTTCATATGGCGTTAATTACGGCCGGGATTGCCAACCATGGGGTTATCATGACACCACAGCTTGTGGAACGTGTCCTTGACCCCGCCCAAAATATTAAATTTGAACAAAAACCGCAGCCCTGGTTGACCGCGCTTACTAAGGAGGAAGCGGCTAAGATCACGAGCGGCATGGTTACTGCAGTGACTGATGGGACGGCTGCTCCGGGGGCATTGTCAAATGTTCAAGTTGCGGCCAAGACGGGTTCAGCAGAACCCGGAGGAAATGTCCAGACGCATGCTTGGTATATTGCTTTTGCGCCGGCTGAGGCCCCACGGATCGCGGTAGCTGTGATTGTGGAAAATGGCGGAACCGGAGGAGGGGCAGCCGCTCCGATCGCAAGCCAAATCATACAGGAAGCCTTGAGCCAGAAAGTAGGTGACAAATAGTGAGTAAAATCTTTGGGGGACGATATGAGGTCTTGGAGCGAATCGGTGACGGTGGAATGGCAATTGTTTATAAGGCCAAGGATCTTCTGCTTAACCGTGTAGTGACGATCAAGGTGCTCAGGGAGCAGTTTACTACAGACGAAGACTTTATTCGCCGTTTTCGGAGGGAAGCCCAATCTGCAGCGAGTTTGTCCCATCCCAACATTGTGTCAATTTATGATGTGGGTAAAGAAGGGGATACTGAGTATATTGTCATGGAGTACGTGGAAGGTCGTAATCTCAAAGAAATCATCCGCGAGTATGCGCCACTGTCTACAGATCAATCGATTAACCTTGGGCGGCAAATTACAGAGGCTATCCAAAATGCCCACGAGCATCATATTATTCATAGGGATATTAAACCGCACAATATCCTGGTAACGGCGGACGGACATGCTAAGGTCACGGACTTTGGGATTGCCCGGGCCGTATCTTCGGCAACAGTAACCCATACTGGAGATATCGTGGGTTCGGTTCACTACTTGTCGCCCGAACAGGCTAAAGGGCTGCAAAGCAACGAGCAATCAGACATTTATTCATTAGGGATCGTTCTCTACGAATTGGTGACCGGTAAAGTTCCTTATGAAGGAGAAACCCCCATTACCGTTGTGCTAAAGCATCTCCAGGAACAACCCGTATTGCCGAGTAAAATAAATCCTCTGATCAATCAGGAATTCGAAGCTGTGATCATGCGGGCGATCGCTAAGTCGCCTGAACAACGCTACATATCGGCAAAAGATCTTTTAGCAGATCTGAACCACATTCAGGCCGGTGAGCCGATTAATAGGGCGGTAATCTCTCTTCCTGTCGACTCGGAAGCAACCCAGACTCACCAGGGAATGGGCAGGATTTTAGCACCAATCCAGATAAAAAGTTCTTCGATTGAGGGGGAATCCTCCCCGGAGAAGGCGGAGAATAATAAACGCAGACGCCGGATAGTGGGAGGACTTGTACTTCTCTTACTCTTACTCTCCTTAGTTGGAGGGCTGGCATTAAAGAACTTTCTAACTGTAGGAGAAACAAAGGTGCCTGATGTTATCGGGAAAACGGTGCCTGATGCAGGACAATTAGTGGAACAGGCTAAACTAACTCTTGACCCGATTGTCATTAAAGAGTTCAATGATACAATCGAGAAAGATCTCATCACCGATCAGGAACCGAAAGCTGGAACATCCGTAAAAATTAACAGGGCCATTAAAGTCACGGTCAGCAAAGGCCCGGAGATGGCAAAGTTTCCAGATGTAACGACAGGACAGATGTCTAAAGAAAATGCCGAAATCCAAATTCAGAATGCGGGATTCGATATTAAAAACATAACCTACGTCCCCCAACCCAGTGCGACTGTCGCCAAAGGTCATATAATTGCACAGAGTGTTATGCCAACTGCTAGTTGGCCGAAAAGCGGAAAAATACTATTGACCATAAGTGAGGGACCTCAGTTTGTCACGATTAATATGCCGAATGTGATTGGCAAGACATCCACAGAGGCGAAAAAAGCGCTTGAAGATAATAAACTGGTTGTGCACATAGAAAACGAGGATTCTACTACTTTTCCTAGAGATGTGGTTATGAGAACGACACCCAAACCCGGAGACTCCGTTCAGCAGGGGGCTGAAGTTACGATGTTTGTTTCGTTTGGACCTGGGCCACTGGCCATGACAGAGGCCAGAGATCAGAGGCCAGAGGCCTGAAGTCAAACAGAAGTCAGAGGTCGTAGTCGAACGCACTAATTGGGGCTTTGGCGGTGCTACTAACCTCGAACGTCCTGTTCGAGTTATGACCAGCGCTTGGCACCATCATTAGTGGTATGGATGGCTGCCGATAACAGAGGTCAGAAGCCAGAGGTCAGAGGTCGGAAGCCAGAGTTGGTTTTGGAAGTGGAGAAGTATATGATCGAAGGAGTCTTGCTCAAAGGTTACGGCGGATTTTATTATGTCTATGCGGAGGATCGAGTATGGGAATGTTCCCTGCGCGGTCGCTTTCGTGTTCAAGATCAAGACTTTTTGCCGGGAGATCGGGTAAAAATTTTACCGGATGAGGATGGTAAGGCGACGATTGAGGCTGTTGAGCCACGGCGAAACGTTTTGACCCGTCCGACGATTGCCAATGTGGACCAGGCCCTTTTGGTCTTTGCCTTAACTTCCCCAAAGCCGGATCTTAACCTCTTGGATCGCTTGTTGATACAGGTTACAAACGCGGATATTAAACCCATCTTGGTTTTTACCAAATTAGATAAATTCAGTGAAGCTGCTTTAACCGAAGATTCTGAGGAAACTTCAATCACGGATGATTACCGCAAAATAGGATACACCGTGTTTGAAGTTTCCAATGAAACGGGTCAGGGAATTGAGAAGGTAGGCGCCCGGTTAAAGGAGAAAATCAGTGTACTTGCCGGACCTTCCGGTGCTGGGAAATCCAGTCTCTTCAATGCCTTATCTCACGGAAAGAAACTAAAGACAAGGGAATTAAGCCTTAAATCCAAGCGTGGCCGCCATACCACGCGGCATGTTGAACTGATGGTCTGTGCCGGGGGGCTTGTCGCAGATACCCCGGGATTTTCCTCCCTCTTTTTACCGAATCTGAAACGCGTCGAGTTAGCAGAGCTTTTTCCGGAATTTGCCGAGCGTCGCCGCCAGTGTCGCTTTAACAGTTGCATCCATGATAAAGAACCGAATTGTGCGATTAAAGAAGCCCTGGAAAACGGAGAAATTTCTCCTTTTCGATATGAACACTACTTAACATTCTTGCAAGAGGTAATTGAAGCGGAGAGGAGATATTAAAATGATTCAAATTGCCCCTTCCATTCTATCCGCCGATTTCTCCCGACTGGGAGAACAGGTGCGTTTGGTTGAGGATGCCGGCGCGGAAATTTTACATATTGATGTGATGGACGGACACTTCGTCCCGAATCTTACCTTTGGACCGGCTTTGGTTAAATCCCTAAGGGCTCATTCCAGGATGCGCTTTGATGTTCACCTGATGATCGAAGCGCCGGAGCTTTTTATTGCAGATTTTGCTGCGGCTGGGGCAGAACATGTCACCTTTCATTTAGAGGCCACAGACCATGCCCACCGTGTGATTCAATTGATCAAAGAACAGGGGATGACGGCGGGAATTGCCCTCAATCCTGCCACCCCGTTGGATGGTCTTAAGTACATTTTACAAGACTTGGATATGGTGCTCTTGATGACGGTCAACCCTGGATTTGGGGGACAAAAATTTATAACGAACGTTATCCCCAAGATTCAGGTTCTCCATCGCCATCTTCAACAAACCGGGTCCTCTTGTCTAATTGAAGTGGACGGAGGAATTAATCTGGAAACGGTACCTGTGGCTGTTAACGCAGGAGCTGATATTCTGGTGGCCGGGGCTGCTGTTTTTTCCCACCCTGATCCTCATCAAGCAGTAGAAAAACTTCGTCAAGCGGCGCATTCCATGATAAACGAGTCATGAAAATTGCAGTATTGGCAAACGGAGCTTGGGATGTAGAATGGGGGAGTCAGGTCCTCAAAGAGGTCGATTTTTTGATATGTGCGGATGGAGGCGCGAACCATGCCGTCCTTTCTAAACGTCTGCCTAATCTTCTAATCGGGGATTTGGATTCGATTACCCCAGAGAATTTAAAGCAATGTGAAAATGCAGGCTGCGTCATGAAACGATTTCCCCGCGCAAAGGATGAGACGGATCTTGAATTGGCACTTATATATGCTGAAGATCAAGCCCGTCTTGTTCGTGAACAGGATATTTGGCTCTATGGGGCGACCGGAAAACGAATCGATCATTTTATGGGTAATATAGCCCTGATGCTCGCCTACGCCCGGAAAGGATACCGGATTCGCTTAGGCGATCCTGAACATGAGATCTGGATCCTGCAAAGCCGCGAATGTATCAGGCGGTCACTTGGACAGAAAATTTCCTTGATCCCCTTGTCCGAGAGAGCAGTAGTTACAACAGAAGGACTGCATTACCCTCTCACACAGGGAGAGTTATGGCAGGATTCCCCGCGCGGCATCAGTAATGTGTTTCTTGGCGAGGAGGCCGTGATTGAAGTGCACGAAGGATGGGTTATGGTGGTGTTATTTGCACGCCAAACCCACAGCACTGCCGCTATTACAAGGGTCTCAGAAAAAACAACGGTGAAAGGAAAAACAATAGTTAGGTAATATTTCATTTCCTAGCTGTGATGGTGGAACTTTTAGGGGTGTCGCCAACATTTCCGACAAAACCCTCGCTAAGGATACTACTAGAAGTAAATTATAGTTAATCACGGACCACCCGTTAAACGGGTGGTCCGTGATTCGGGCGCGGCCACTACTTATACTTGAGATATAACGTATTGATCGCATCGAAGGTAATATCCTCCGATTTGTATTTTATTCCGTCAATGTCCACAATATCATTTACAATAACAAAAAGGCTGATTGAGCTGCTGCTGTCAATGTAAAACGAAACTAAAAGGCAACGTGCTTGTGTGGGTGCTTGTGAGGTGCATTTGATAAAAGAGGTTTTGGTGAATAAGCTCTCAATTTGCTTTATGATTTCTGGGTCTTTGATATTGATAGTACTGTTGCTATCGCTGCTGACTGGATCACAAATACCAATACATTTTGTATTTTCAAGCTTTAATGAAATTTTATCTTTATCCTTGGAAAGCATATTTCCCCCTTCGTTTGATGAATTATGACTCCCGCATGCTGATAAGATTATCACAAGTATAATTGATAAAAGAATACCCCATAAAACCCTGTATCTTTCTGGTTGAATCACTTACACTCCCCTTTTCAATGTCTCCAGAAGGTTTTGGTACGTAAATAGTATGGACAGTCATTAATGGGGTGACGATATAAGCCAGCAGCGCCCCATTTAGAAGTAACTGTAATATTGGAGCCGCTTACAGATGTAACGTTTCCGGAATGCGCTCCGGTATAATATACCTTGTCACCGGCCCCGGGGTTTGTTACTTGGTGATAATATCCATAAGTCATATAATAAGCTGGATCCTCCATCCACCACGTATTGCCAGTCGAGGATAAATACCAGGCATATGAATGACAGTTGTAGTTGTAAGTGGCAGTGCCAAGTCTTGTTGCTGTAGGATATGCCGCATCATAGTAATTATTTATAGCCGTTTTTTGAGAAGATGTCAAATCTTGCCGCCTGCAGACCAAAATCGGGTGAATAGACTGTGGAGGATACACATAGCCATAGTATAAGATATCTCCGGGAGCTGCCGCCATTACCGTTGTTTTTTCCATTACAAGGGACGACGTCTGAAGCTTATCAGATACTTGTTGTGAAAGTGCCACTACGGCATCTTTTTCATCCAGACTCAGCATATCGGATACTTTCGGATAGGTCAACAGAGACTCAATAAACATCTTTTGAATGATTTCGGCATCACTGATATTGTTCTTTGTTTCATCGGCCATCATTTTTTCTATGGTATTCTTGTAAATAGTTTGAAGCTTTTCCGCCAAGTCTGGTCTCTGCAAAAGAACCGCAGCGCCGTTAAACTCCAAAGAAAGGCTTTCAAACCCTTGTGTTGTATTGTCATAAGCATAAATATCAATCATGAATGGATAGTCAAGTACTATCTTTAACAGCGTCGCCGTATCCATTTTTTCTGCTGTACTTAGCGGGATATTCAGCATTTCCTTCAGATGCACAGATGAATAGTTTTTCCATTCCTTTGATTTTGGAGTCATCGAAAATTCGAAAGAATTCTGTGAATCAAAGATGTCTTTTTTATCAATGCTTATATCGTCGACCAAACTGGTGGAAACACGTGTAGCGTCTTCTGCAAATACTGCAGTTGTTCCGACACTTAATACCATCGCAATAACAAGAATACACGCCAATAGTCTTTTTTCATTAAATCTACCTCCACTTTCATTTTATTATATAAAACTATTTGTTCTACCATGGGTTATTATAATATATATTTTCCATAAATTACTAGCATTACCTTTATATTGTATATATCCTGTGGTTTTATGACAAATATCGCGTTTCATTTAAAAATTTGGTTACCAATTATCCATTTTTCGTGACAAGAAGCCACTGCTTTTTAGGCAATGGCTTCTTTGACTTTTTCAGTGGCCTCAATTTTACTGGTTTTTCGGGCATTTTTTGATGTATTGAGGTTAATGAGAAGAACCGCCCACAAATATTCAAAGCTCCCCTCATGTATAATTATGTTATTACCAGGCATAATAAGTTTATTAGTCCCTTACCCAAAAACTAACGAACCTTGCTGCATCCAGAATAAGGGAGTGAACTATTGAAAGAAGATAAACTTTTAATTGCAGGAGTAATAGGGGCTTTATCAACTATACCAGCTGAGATTGTCACAAGAATATTATTAATTTTTGGGATTGGTAAGTATACTATTTATCAGCTTGACAGTTTAATTTTCACTATTAATAGGCCTACAACGATTCTAGGCCTAATTGTTTGTTTGATAGTTGGAGGGACTAGTGCTATTTTATTATATTTGGCATTTGAAAGACTTGGTTCAGATAACTTAGTTATTAAAAGCGTTATGTTCGGTGTATTATTATGTATATTCTTACAAATAATACTTAAAACTGTTGAGGGTATATTTATAGATATAAGACCTATAAGTGATTATTATACTCATTTGTTTGGCGCTGTAATTTTCGGGATAACAGAAGGTATACTATTTAAGAGGTTTTTATTTAATAAAACTACTCAATAAAGGAACAATATTGCACCTTAAAGTGGGGAGTAATTTCAATAATTATTGTAAATTCTCAAGTGAACTCGTTCAACTATAGTTGAACATCGCGGTGGGGAGTCTACCCCCACCGAAGCAGAACTTGTAAGAAGTGGGAGTCTTACGATTGGATAAAATGGGGTTGTAACAAACGGAAAACAAGTTTTGTTACAGCCCCTGTTTTTTGCATAAGTATAGTTTTCAACTGTGCATTGGCTTTGCTACTTGTAATGGGAGTGGAATGATGCTTGGAAGGATAGCCCCACTGGGTTGCTGTTAGGATGACAGATACGATTGAAGAAGCTCGGAGGCGGCATGGGATGTCGGGAAATGAAAAAAGCCCGACATAATATCGGGCTTTTGATTCATTAGCTAGCGCGCTGAACTTTTCCGGAACGTAAGCATCTGGTGCAAACTTTGATTCGGGTGGGAGTACCGTTCACAATTGCACGAACACTTTGCAAGTTTGGTTTCCAAGTTCGTTTAGTCCGTATATGAGAGTGGCTGACTTGAAATCCAGAGACTACTCCTTTGGCGCATATTGCACATACATTAGCCATGCTCTAAAACCTCCTTTGCAACCGAAATGACACTTACTTATATTATCAAAAGTCTTATGGTTTGGCAAGGTGTTCCACGCGATTTTTCGGGGCAAACACATCTTAACAGACTGCCAATATCCATACGAAGTGTATAATATAGAAAAATTTACGAAAGAGCTCCGAAAAGACCAATTGGAAATTTAGCTGAAGAGGGAGTTTCTTTGAACATTATTCAATTTCTTGGTAGAATAGTATCAATGCAGACGATGATGGAAGGAGCGGATCCTACTTGGGAAAAGAAATTATTAATAGTTTAGGTAAAATTGTTATTTCTGAAGAAGTCATATCCACGATAGCCGGTGCTACCGCTGTTGAGTGTTACGGTTTAGTGGGCATGGCCTCACGCAAAATTACAGATGGATTTGTTGAATTACTAGGACGAGAAAATTTAGCTCGTGGCGTGGTTGTTTCCATTAAAGACAATGAAGTGGTTATCGATCTCTTTATCATTGTCGGGTACGGTGTGAAGATTTCTGAAGTTGCAGCCAGTGTTATGGAACGCGTCCGTTATACTACCGAGAAGCTTACGGGATTAAACGTGTCCCAAGTGAATGTGAACGTTCAGGGAGTTCGCGTTTTAGAGTAGTGCATGAGATTAGGGGGATACGGTTTTGGGACCAACGGCTAAGACAATAAGTGTGGTAAGCGGACAACTTTGGAAACAAATGATGGTTGCAGGGGCGAAGGCCTTGGAACTAAAGAAACATGAGGTTGATGCCTTGAACGTTTTTCCTGTGCCGGATGGTGATACGGGCACGAACATGTTTTTAACGATTCAATCTGCAGTGCGGGATTCCGAAAAAGTAACCGGCCAGGCGATCAGTGAAGTGGCGGAAGCTGCTTCGATGGGGTCCTTAATGGGTGCCCGCGGAAATTCCGGGGTCATTCTCTCCCAGCTTCTACGCGGGATTGCTAAAGGGTTTGAAGGGTTGCCAACCGCAAATCCCCTGCAAGTGGCTCAGGCTTTGCAAGTAGGGGTGGAAACGGCATATAAAGCGGTTATGAAACCAGTCGAGGGTACAATCTTGACGGTTTCGAAAGAAACAGCGAAGGCCGCGTTAATCATGGCAAAGGGGGGAGGCTCATTGCTCGATACCCTTCAAGAAGCTCATGATACGGGCTTGAAATGCTTAGCAAAAACACCGGATATATTGCCGGTGTTAAAACATGCGGGGGTGGTTGATGCCGGAGGACAGGGGTTCCTCATTATTTTAAGCGGCTGGATTGCTGTGTTAGCGGGGGAAACGACCGCTTCAGATAACCTTTCCGAAGCGGTGAAAAAGACAGCTTCGAGCGTTCAAGAAGCGGAAGATTTACAACGGGAATTTATGCGGATTGAAAATCTCGATTATCCCTATTGCACTGAATTTCTGGTTAAGGGAACTGATTTGCGTGTTGAACGGATACGACAGGATTTGAAGGATCGTGGGGATAGCTTACTGGTAGTTGGAACACCCGAAGTGGTAAAGATTCATGTACACGTTAGAAATCCGGGAAGAATTTTAGAATATGCCATACAGTGGGGTTCTCTCCACCAAGTTCAAATTCATAACATGCTCGATCAAAACGAAAGCATGGCCCATGCGATGAAGGACGCACCAAACAAAACAGTAATTGCGGAAACAAACACTCTCAGCGGAACTCAATCTTGGAAAGATTTTGGGGTGGTTGCAGTAGTGATGGGGCAAGGTATTGAGGATGTCTTTAAAAGCTTGGGTGTCGATGAAGTTGTGTATGGCGGTCAAACTATGAATCCGAGCACGGAAGACCTTGTTGAGGCGGTGTGTAAGATTTTGGCACGTCACGTCTACATTCTACCGAATAATGGGAATATCATTATGGCTGCTCGTCAAGTTAGTGATCTTGTCCCAGATCGTAGAGTTTATGTAATTCCGAGCAAATCGATTCCCCAAGGGATTTCCGCTCTACTGAATTTTGATCCTGAAGGAGAAGCAGGGACTAATACCCAAAATATGGAATCGGCGCTAGGTAATGTTCGTTCCGGAGAAGTGACTTATGCAGTTCGTGATTCCCAGTATGAGACGATAAATATCTTGGCTGGAGATATTATCGGGTTAGTAGAAGATACGATTGTCACTTCGGGCCAAACGTTATTTAAAGCAGCACAGACAACGTTGGAAAAAATGGATTGGAAAACGCATGATTTGGTTACCATATTCTATGGCGAAGAAACAAAACCAGAAGAGGTTAAAGGTCTTGAAAATTGGCTTCAGGAAGAAAATCCAAACGTTGAAGTGGAGGTTCATCCTGGTAGGCAACCGCTCTACTATTATATTTTTGGTGTGGAATAGCTTACCCTCCAGAATTTTCCGGAGGCTTTTTTACGATAGCATGAACTGGTTAATGGAACCGTTGGAATGGGAGTGAAAACATCATGCGGGCCTACGAAGATTGGATTATTGAGGCTGATTTACTATGAAAGGTACTCAAGCGCAACTTGTTTTGAATAATTTCCAACGAGCACTTTTGGCGGAAGAAAAACAGGGGTTTACGAATACTGGAGTGTTGGGTGGATTTCATGCCTTTTTGAGAGGAATTCTCCCTCGACTGGAACAGTTATTTCCGGTCCATGACATGGATTTGCTTAAGGATATGGCTCAGCAATATCCCACCTGGAGCCCACGGCGACGCAGGGAAGCCTTTGCGAAACTTCGTCGCTTCCTGCAGGAAATTACGCTGGAAGCTCAAGAGAACCCGGCGGAAGATGAGACATTATATGTGGCTGGGAAACACCAAGTGCCGGATAATGGGGAAGTACAGGAAGAACATAGAACACAGAAAACACAAGAAGATAACAAAGAATTACATAAGCCTGTTCGTACAAGTAACAGTCAAGAAATTTTCCTGGAAAAAAGGGCTTTGAAGGGGTCAAATTTGGTTTCTGGGCATACAAAGCCGCTTCAATACTTAAAAGGGGTCGGACCAGAAAGAGCTAAGCAACTTGAAAGACTGGGGATCCATAATGTACTGGATTTACTGCAATATTTTCCTCGCCGCTATGAAGATCGTCGCAAGCAAACGATTGCGGAGTTGAAAGAAGATGAAATGGCAACGCTTGCGGGGAAAGTGGTAGCAGGAACTATAACGAGCGGCAAGATGAAAGTGGTTAAGCTGAGTATTGACCAGGAAGGGTGCTTGTTCCAGGCCACATGGTTTAACCAAATTCATATTCTCAAACAATATCCTGCAGGAACACAAGTTGTTGTAACAGGAAAAGTTCGCTGGAAACAACGGGTGCCGGAAGTACTGGCGACTGATATTGAAAAGGTCGAGGCGAGTGCTCCGGAGAATGCCCCTGACCTGGGTTCGCCAACGATTTTGCCGGTTTATTCAGAAACGGCACGCTTATCCTCCAAAGTAATCCGGAGTTTAATTCAAAGCGTCCTGGCTCAAGTTGATACAGGTTTTCGAGAGATACTACCCCGAGAAGATCGGCAGGAATGGATGGAGCGATCCCTCGCTTATCGGGAAATTCATTTTCCGGAGAATTATCCAAGCTTAGCCCAAGCAAGGGATCGTCTGGTTTGGGAAGAGATTCTCTTTTTGCAATTAGCGGTCGCGGGACTACGCCGGGGCATGGAGCGGCTTGGAAGTCCTCCTTTAACGGGCGGAGAGGAACTGATCCAGGTTTTTTACAACTCGTTGCCTTTTCAATTGACCGCAGCTCAACACAGAGTGATCCAGGAGATATTCCAAGATCTGACTAGACCGCAAGGAATGGCTCGCCTGGTCCAAGGGGATGTCGGTTCCGGCAAAACGGCGGTTGCAATAGCGGCGCTCCTGCGTGTGGTAGGCTCAGGGTATCAGGGGGCAATGATGGCGCCGACAGAAGTTTTAGCAGTACAACATTTTCAATCGCTTGAGAAAGTGTTCACCCCCCTGGGAGTTTCGGTTGTATGTTTACTGGGTAGTCAGAGCAAAAGTGTACGGGAGGAAGCATTGGCGAGGATTGCTAATGGGGAGGCACAAGTTGTTGTAGGAACACATGCCCTTATTCAGGAAAGCGTGGTATTTAAAGCGTTAGGCCTGGCGGTTACCGATGAACAGCATCGCTTTGGTGTACGACAGCGCTCGCTTCTTCAACTTAAAGGGGAAAGTCCTCACGTCTTGGTCCTCAGCGCGACGCCGATTCCACGGACCTTAGCCTTGACACTCTACGGAGATTTGCAACTCTCGGTGCTTGATGAGATGCCGGTTGGACGAAAGCCTATTATAACCCGTCAATTGGCTGAACGTGCCCGCCCTAAAATGGAAAAATTTCTGGAGGAGCAAATCAAGCTTGGAAGACAGATTTTTGTTGTTTGCCCTTTGGTGGAAGAATCGGAAACACTGGACCTCATTTCGGCAACGCAGCGGGTTGCAGACCTCCAAGTCAGGTTCCCGAACCGTCGCGTCGTCCTCCTGCACGGTAGAATGAAGGGAGCGGAAAAAGAAACGATTATGACAGCGTTTCATGCGGGTGAGATTGATATTTTGGTTGCCACGACTGTGGTTGAAGTCGGGGTCAATGTCCCGAATGCTTCGGTAATGGTGATCGAATCGGCTGAACGGTTCGGTCTCGCTCAATTGCATCAACTTAGAGGAAGGGTTGGCCGGGGCGGAGAACAGGCTTACTGTTTTTTATTGTCAGGGAATATGAATAGTCGACGTTTAGACATTCTCTGTCAAACGGAGGATGGGTTTAAGATTGCCGAAGAAGATCTGCGTTTGCGCGGCACCGGGGAACTATTGGGGACACGGCAGCACGGTTTGGCTGAATTGCGTCTTGCGGATCTCTCACGGGACGGTCATCTGGTTGAGAAAGCCTACCAGATGGCCCAGAAAGCACTGCAAGACCCGGAAAAGTATGATTTGCTTTTCCGGGAAGTGCGGAGGATGTTTCCACCGGAGAAGATTGGGGTGCATTAGGTGGACGAGTCCCGATGCGATTCAAAACGATTTATCACTTGCACTCTGTAATGACCGGATTGATTCCGGTCTTATTTTTTATGGTTTTGTCTAGTTGATGGAGGGTTCTGTTTTTTGTGCAATTTGCCTCTTGTCTTTTCCAATTTCCCAATACCTAATATGCTTCTATATCCTGCTTATAGCCAAAGGAAAAGACGTCCGGTCAGACGTCTTTTCCTTTGGAATTATGTAGGAGCGTTAGAGATCTAACTAATGTCATTTCTGTTAATTCCAGTTGTCCAGTTCACTACTTCATAATCATAACGGAACTTGCTTTAATAAGGGCACTGACATCGTCTCCGACTTTAAGATTCATTGAATCTGCCGACCCGGTAGTAATCGAAGCTACTACAACTGTTTGAGCGCTTCCTTCTATGATTACTTCAGTTGATACCGGGCCTTTCTTAATGTCCTTAATCTTCCCCTTGAGCTGATTTCTTGTCGATAGTTGCATATATGCTACCCCCATTTAAGAATTTCTTACAACGATAGTATTGACATTATAAAGAGATGTTTATACGTGCACATAACATATTTAGGTCTTATGTCCTGGACCTGAAGTAAATATTCTTAAATGATTAGTGGTGATTAATTGTAAATGAAATTCAAATTCGCCACCGGTCCAGATACTATTATCTTCCTGATAAACTTAAACTTTAGAACAGTATTAATCCAAACCAATTAAAATAGATATAAACCATTCTAAATCAATTTAGACCAGGCTAAACATATTGACAGAGATGATTATCTACTTTAAACTAAATATTAGTCTTTATTTTTTTACCAATGACTTCCTAACTCTCGAGCTGGGGTTCAATGCCATATCACATGTTATTTTTAGGACTATAGGAGGGGTTCTTGCAACTCTACTAATTCAGCGTCAAAAGCCTAGGCTCTTGAATTGGGCTAACCATAGTTTCGGGGACAGACCATGACTGACCATAATATTGATAGCGATGCCGACAATAACAGGATAATTTGGTAAGAGATATTTTGCTCAGGTAATATCTAAGATTTCCTGCTGATTAATTTTGATTGCATATACGATTAGGGAGGTAATTGATAATGGTCAAGAAAATTGCGACTATGATGGTAACTTTGTTGCTTGCTTTAATGATACCCTCCATGGCCTGGGCCACCAATGTAAGTTTACACTTGAGCAGCAGTACAGCAAACCCTGGAGATACTATAACCGCCTCAGGAACCAATGATCCCAACGTTTGGATTAGTATCAAAGTTCTTGATTCAGAGCAAAGCATAGTTTTTTTCGACTCTGTGAAAACGAACGCAAACGGGAATTATACTATGGATATTCAAGTACCTCAATCCAGCGGGCCTCTAACCATAGTAGCAGGTTCCGGCACTAACGTAGCAAGCAAGGTCTTGACCTTTGGCACAGCGCCGCAGCCCGGAACAACAGGAACAACGACAACTCCAACAACTCCAACAACCCAACACTAGTCAAGGAATATCTAATCTCAAAAAAAACCAAGATGCTTTAGCAGCTTTAACCAAAGCCACGACTGAACAGGTACAGAATGCTCAACTGCCGACTGATGTTCCTGCAGTGGCTCCAGCGGATACAAAGGCAATTACCTTGACAACAAAGGATGGTGTCCAATTGGTTGTGCCAGCCGGTGCTGTT